>JAFIFR010000080.1 GCA_020831935.1 Alkalimonas sp. | reverse complement strand
CCGCCAAAGCCCACCACCAAATCAGGCTGCAACTGACGCAGCAGTCGCCCGGCTTGCCAGAGCGCGCTGAGCAGCATCCAGGGTGCCGTCAGCAATGAACCAATGCCTTTGCCACGAAGTCCCCGTACCCGAATGCTGTGAAAAGACCAGCCCAGTTTCGGCACCAGGGTTGCTTCCATCCGATCGGCCGTTCCCAGCCAGTGGATCTGCCAACCGCGTCCGGCCAGCTCTTCGGCCAGTGCCTGCGCCGGGAATATATGACCACCGGTGCCGCCGGCCATCAACAACACAGTGGGCGCTGTTGCAGTCATGTGTTGCGCCCTCCACGGTTGATGGCATGCTTGCCTTCCATCCGAACTTCAAAATCAATCCGCAGCACCAAAGCTGCCGCCATCAACATAATGATCAAACTGCTGCCACCCGAGCTGACAAAGGGCAAGGTCAGGCCCTTGGTTGGCAACACGCCACTGGCCACGCCAATATTGACGGCGGTCTGAAAGCCAAACCAAATGGCCATGGCCAGCGCCAGAAAGCCATGAAAATGCATCTGCTTCAGCAGGGCCTGACGACCAATCCAGAGCACTCTGGCCACCAGCAAAAACAGCAATGCCAGCACGGCAAAAACGCCAATAAAGCCGGTTTCTTCGGCGATGATGGCAAAAATAAAGTCGTTGTGCGCTTCTGGCAGGTACTCCAGCTTCTGAATGCTGTTGCCCAGCCCCTGACCACTGAAGCCACCGCGGCCAAAGGCCATCAACGACTGGGTTAACTGGTAGCCACTGCCAAAAGGATCGGCCCAGGGGTCCAGAAAAGCGGTGACCCGGCGCCAGCGGTACTCGCTGTAGACAATCAAAAACAGCACCGCACTAACGCCCGTCAACGACAGCACGATAAACTGCCACAATTTGGCGCCCGCCAAAAACAACAACACCAGAGCGGTGGCGAACATCACAATCACCGTGCCCATATCGGGCTGCAACAACAGCAACACCGACAGCACCAGCAACACCAGCATCGGCTTGGCAAAGCCTTTGATATTTTCCCGCACTTCTTCGTGCCGCCGCACCAGATAACTGGCCAGATAAACAAAGAAGAACAACTTGGCCGGCTCGGCCGGCTGGATGCTGATGGGCCCCAGAGCCAACCAGCGGGTGGCGCCATTGACAGTACGGCCAAAAATCAGCACCGCCAGCAAACCGGCAACTGCCAATGCCAGCAGCAGCAGGTTGCCCTGGTGCCAGCGCTGTACCGGTACATTCAGCACCAGCACCGCCAAAGTGCCGCCCAAGCCCAGATAAATCAAATGGCGGATGGTAAAGTGCAGCGGGTTGCCGAACAAGCGCTCTGCTACCGGCACCGAGGCGCTGTTGACCATCACCACCCCAATGGCCAGCAAGGACAATAGCAGCAGCAACAGGAAGCTGTCGTAATCACGGGGCTCGTCGGTACGAGCCAGCAATTGCTGTAACCTGGGCATCCAGGGCAGTGCCTGCAGATTCATCGGCCGACCTCCCTGGCTATTTTGGCGAACAACTCACCCCGTTGCTGGTAGTTGCTAAACATATCCAGACTGGCGCAGGCTGGTGACAACAGCACCAGATCGCCAGATCTGGCCAGAGCTGCCGCCTGGTGTACAGCAGCGGCTAAGTCCGCCACCTGATAGCTGCCGACTTTCAGAGCCGCAATGGCCGGCCCATCCTGACCAAAGGTAATCAGCTGATCGACCTGCTGCTGCAGTGCCTCGGTCAGCTCCGCCATCTGCTGGCCTTTGCCATCGCCACCGGCCAGCAAAATTAACTGACCCGGCACCATGGCTCGCACCCCATCCAGCGCCGCCAGAGTGGCACCGATGTTGGTGGCTTTGGAATCATTGACCCAGCGGATGCCATTGTGCTGATGCACCAACTGACAGCGGTGTGCCAGGCCTTCAAACTGACTGAGAACATGCCGAATGCTGGCAAAATCAGCACCGGCCGTCAGGCTCAGCGCCGCAGCGGCCAGCGCATTGTATTGATTGTGCCGCCCAAGCAAGGACAACTGGCTGACTGGCATCAGCTCACTGCCGGCCAACATCAGATAATCCTGACCCGCCCGCTCGGCAATGCCATAGCCATCGGCCTCTTGCGGCGCGTCCAGCCCCAGACTGTGGACGGCATCGACCCGCTGCTGCGGCTGGGTGTTTTGGTCGGCTCGGTTGTAAAAGGCAAACCGGCAATGCCGGTAAATGCTCTGCTTCGACTGGCAATAGGCCTGCATCGACGGGTAGCGATCCAGATGATCGGCGGAAACATTCAGCACCGTGCTGGCGAGAGTTTGCAAGCTGTGGGTGCTATCGAGTTGAAAACTGGACAACTCCAGCACAAAGACCTCGGCATCCGCTTGCTGCAAGGCGTCGAGCACCGGCAAACCAATGTTGCCGGCCGCCAGCGCCTTGATGCCACTGTGCAGCAAAATGGCTTCAACCATTTTGGTGACGGTGGACTTGCCATTGGAGCCGGTAATGGCCAGCACCGGCTTTTGATTGCAACGGGCAAATAGTTCGACATCCCCGATGACTTCAACCCCCTGCGCCATCGCAAAGCGAATGGCCGGGTGACGCAAATCCAACCCGGGACTGACCAGCAGCACGTCCATCTGTGCCAGACGATTGGCATCAAACTCGCCCAGGTAGACGCCATCGGTTTTATCCAATGGCAAGCTGTCCAGTCCTGCCAGCTTGCGCCGGCTGTCCATCAACACCGGCCGGATGCCATGCTGCAGCAAAAAGCGCACCGTGGCCTGACCCGACAGGCCAAGCCCCAAGACTGCGATGCGTTTCTGTTGCCAAGTCGTCAGCATGCGTTGTTACCTAAGCTTCAGGGTGGCGAGCCCCACCAGCACAAAAATTACCGATAAAATCCAAAACCGCACAATCACCCGCGGCTCTGGCCAGCCCTTTAATTCGTAATGATGATGAATGGGTGCCATCCGGAAAATCCGCTGCCCCCGCAACTTAAAGGACCCCACCTGCAAAATCACCGACAAGGTTTCCATCACGAATACCCCACCCATAATGAACAGAATCAACTCCTGGCGCACCAAAATGGCAATCACTCCTAACACAGCGCCCAGCGCCAGCGAGCCGACATCGCCCATAAAAACCTGCGCCGGATAGGTATTGAACCAGAGAAAGCCCATTCCGGCTCCAATCAGTGCCGAGCAGAGCACCACCAGCTCACTGGTATGGGGCAAATGCGGAATATTGAGGTACTCGGAAAACACCACATTGCCGCTGGCGTAGGCAATGACCGCAAACGCCGCCGCCACCATAATCACCGGTACGATGGCCAGACCATCCAGACCATCGGTCAAATTGACGGCGTTGCTGGTGCCAACAATGACAAAATAACTGAGCAGCAAAAACATCAGCCCCAGTTGCGGCATTACGTCCTTGAAAAAGGGGACCAGCAAGGCCGTTTCAGCGGGCTGTTCGGCGGTCATGTACAAAAACAAGGCGGTGATAATGGCAAACACCGACTGCCAGAAGTACTTCCAGCGGGCAATCAAGCCCTGCGGATCTTTACGGATCACTTTGCGGTAATCGTCGATAAAGCCAATGGTGCCGAAACTGACCAGCACAAAGAGCACCACCCAGACATACTTGTTGGCCAGGTTGGCCCACAGCAGGGTACTGACCAGCACCGAGCCTAAGATCAACAAACCACCCATGGTGGGCGTGCCTTGCTTGGAGAAATGGCTTTCCGGGCCATCGTTGCGCACCATTTGGCCAATTTGCATGCGCTGCAACCGGGCAATCAGCTTGGGCCCGAGATAGACGCTTAACAGCAAAGCGGTCAGGATCCCTAAAATGGAACGAAACGTCAGATAACTAAAGACGTTAAAAAAAGAAATGTACTGTGTGAGGTACTCGGCGAGCCACACTAGCATGGGGTTTTCTCCTGCTGACTACGTTCTAGCAAGTCCTGCACCACCAGCTCCATATTGGCACTGCGCGATCCCTTCACCAGAACAGTGGTGGCTTGCTGGGCTAACAAAGGCATCAGCCGCTCCACCAGGTTCTGGCGGGTGCTGAAATGATGTCCCTGACCGTTAAAACAGTCACTGGCGCTCTGTGATAGCACGCCCAGCGTGAACAACAGATTAACCCCCTGCTCCTTTGCGTATTTTCCAACCTGTTCGTGGTACAAACGGGCATCGCTGCCCAGTTCGGCCATATCCCCCAGCACCAGAATGCGTTGCCCGGGGTAGCTGACCAGCAAGTCGATGGCCGCTTTCACCGCCCCAACGCTGGCGTTGTAGCTGTCATCAATGATGCGCAAGTCCGGCCGCACCTCGATCACCTGGGTACGGCCTTGCACCGCACTCATTTGCGCCAGCCCCAGTTGCACATCCTGCAAGCTGGCTCCAAGCGCCATGGCACCGGCAGCGGCGGCCAGCGCATTGGCTACGTGGTGCATGCCCGGCAACGTCAGTTGCATAAAACGGCGCCCTGCCGGGCACACCAGCTCAAAGCCGGCATTGCCGTGGCTGTCCAGCTGCACATTGACCGCCTGGTAGTCGGCTTCTGCCGATAGACTAAAGGTGACCACCTGCTGCTGACTCAGACGGCTTTGCCAGTAGGAGGTAAACTCGCTGTCAGCCGGGATAATGGCCACCTGACCGGGTTTCAGTGCTGAAAAGATCTCGCCTTTGGCCCGGGCCACGCCCTGCAAATCGCCAAAGCCTTCCAGGTGAGCCTCTGCCACATTGGTGATGATGGCCACATCGGGCTGCACCAGCCCACTGGTGTAGGCAATTTCGCCCTGATGGTTGGCACCCAGTTCAAAGACGCCGTACTGATGCCCGGCTTCAAGGCGCAGCAGTGTCAAAGGCACACCGATGGCATTGTTGAAGTTACCGGCCGTGGCCAATACCTTGCCGCGGCGTGACAAAATGGCCGCCATCATTTCTTTGACCGTGGTTTTACCGGCACTGCCGGTCACTGCAACCGAAGGAAGATTCAGTTGTTGTTTGACCCAGGCCCCCAACTGCCCCAGCGCCATGGTGGTATCGGGCACCACCACCTGTGGCAGCTCAACGGTTTGCGGGCTGTGAACCAGAGCGGCAACGGCGCCTTTGCTGGCGACATCGGCGACAAAGGCCTGGCCATCAAAGCTCGCCCCTTTCAGGGCGACAAAGAGATCGCCCGGCTCAATACGCCGGCTGTCGGTGCTGACCGAGGTCACCGCAACCTGGTCCCCGAGCAAAACTCCGCCGGTAATGGCGGCTAATTGCGTTGTATCCAGCGCGATCATAAGCGCATCTCCCGCTGCAATTGGCGAATGTAAGCCCGCTCGTCGTAATCGCGGAAGCTTGCGCCAATCTGTTGGTAGGTCTCGTGGCCTTTGCCAGCCACTAAAATCAGGTCCCCCGGCTGCGCTTCTGAAAGCACCAGCTTAATGGCCAGCTCGCGGTCAGGTTCAATTTGGTAACAAGCGGCATCGGTCATGCCAGCGGCGATTTGCTGGCAAATTTGCAGCATCGGCTCATGCCGTGGGTTGTCGGAGGTAATCACCACCCGGTCGGCATAACGCTGGGCGATCTGCCCCATAATGGGCCTTTTGCCCTGATCCCGGTCGCCACCACAGCCGAACACGCACCACAGATGCCCCTGACAGTGCGAGCGTAGCGCGGTTAACGCCAGCTCCAGGGCATCCGGGGTATGGGCATAGTCCACCACCAGCAGCAGTGGATGCGGAAAATGAAATTGTTCCATCCGGCCGGCGATGGCCTCGAGCCGACCAGCAGCCGCCACCAAAGCATCCAGATCCGCGCCTTGCAGCCAGAGTGCCGCCATGGCCGCCACCGCATTGTCGATGTTGAAAGTGCCCATCAGGGGCAGCTCCAGCGTCCAGTTGCCGTCGGCACTTTGCAGCTGGCAACGAAAGCCAGTGGCCGTGGTTTCAACCTGGCTGTACCCCAGATAACGCTCGTGACCCTGGCAATCGTCCAGAGCGCCAACGGCACAGTAAGGCACCGACAGCTTGGCAGCCAGCTCAGCGCCAAAGGCATCGGAGACATTAACCACCGCTTGACGGCAGTAATCGGGCGTCAATAAGCGGGCTTTGGCTGCGCCATAGGCGGCCATGGTGCCATGGTAGTCCAGATGATCACGGCTTAAGTTGCTAAACACGGCCACATCGAACTTCAAACCGGCGACCCGCCCCTGCGCCATGGCATGGGACGATACTTCCATCGCCACCAAGTGGGTGTCTTGCTGTTTAAACTGGGCGAAAATTTTTTGCAGCTCCACCTGATGCGGCGTGGTGTTGGGCAAAGGCGTCAGCTTGCCGGGCCGACCATAGCCCAGGGTGCCAATCAGCGCCGCCGATTGCAGCAGTTGCTGCGCCAGCTGCTGAATAAAGCAGGCTGTGCTTGATTTACCATTGGTGCCGGTGATGCCAATCAACTGCATGCCGTTTGTCGGCTGGCGGTAGAACTGGCTGGCCAGCGCTTGCATCTGATTGACTAAATCCGGTACCAACAACACACGGTCGTCGCTGCAGTTTTCGGGAAGCGCATCGGTCAGAACCAAAGCCGCGCCGCGCTCTAACGCATCGGCAATAAAGATTTGACCGTGCTGCTGATGACCCGGCAACGCCAGAAAGACATCGCCCGGCCCGACCTGGCGGCTGTCAATTTGCAGCTGCTGCAAAGGGGTGCTATCCAGATGAGCTGCGATGGCTCCCAACCAGTTGGCGGCGGTATTAGCTGGCATCCCGACCTCCCTGGCGCTGTGAAATTCGTACCCGCTCCGCATCCGGGGCAATGTTTTTCAGCCGCAACACGGCGCTCATGATGTTGGCGAAGACCGGGGCGGCAATTTCTCCACCGTGGTAATAATCACTGGCAGGCTCATTTAACACCACAACGGTGGCAAAACGCGGGTTGGAAATCGGCGCAACACCGGCAAAAGAGGCAACATAATCATCGCCATAGCCGCCGGCCACGGCTTTACGGGTGGTGCCGGTTTTGCCACCGACCCGGTAGCCATCGACCCGACCACGAGTGGCAGTACCGCCCGGCTCGATCACGGCTTCCATCATCGCCAGCATTGCCTCGGCATACTCCGGCGACAACACCCGCTCACCGGGCAAGCCCTGCTCTGATTTTAAAATGGTCAGTGGCCGTAAGATGCCACCATTGCCAATAGCAGCGTACAGCCGCGCCAGTTGCACGGCTGTCACCGACAGGTTGTAGCCAAAGGACAAGCTGGCCAGCTCGTGTTCGGACCAGCGATTGCGGTGACTGAGCATGCCCGAACTTTCCCCGCTCAGGTTCAAGCCGGTGTCGCTGCCCAGTCCCATCGAAAAGTACAGATCCAATAAATGCTGATGCGGCATCGACAAGGCCAGCTTGGTCACTCCGATGTTGCTGGAGCGCGCCATAATGCCGGTTAAATCCAGCTCACCATGCTGGGTGCTGACATCCCGCACCCAACTGCCACCAACCCGCAGCATGCCAGGGCGGGTATCAATCACGGTGGATAAATCGGCACTGCCAAACTCCAGCGCCGCTAAAATCGGCAGCGGCTTGATGGTCGAGCCAGGCTCAAACATATCGGTCACCGCCCGGTTGCGAAAATGATGCACCGGGGTGTTGCGTCTGTTGTTGGGGTTAAAGGACGGGCTGTTGGCCATTGCCAGCACTTCGCCGGTATCCACATCGACAATCACCACCGAGCCGGAGGTAGCGCCATAGGTCAGCACCGCCTGCTTCAGCTCACGGTAGGCAATGCTTTGAATGCGCTGGTCGATGCTAAGCTGCAGATTGCGCGGAGGCTGAGCGTCCTCGCGCTCCAGCACTTCAATATCGCGGCCTTTGGCATCGCGGCGGACTAGGGTACGACCGGCGGTGCCAGTGAGCAGGGTGTTGTAACGGCGTTCAATGCCTTCAACCCCAACATCGTCAATGTCGGTAAAACCGATCAGGTGTGCGGTAATTTCCCCGGCCGGGTAAAAACGCCGCGACTCCTGGCGGAAATAAATACCGGGCACATTTAAGCGCCGAACATAATCGACCGCCGCCGGGCTGACCTGACGCTGCAAATAGACAAAGCGGCGCCGCTCGTCAGTGCCGATGCGTTGGTTCAGCTGCTCTGTGCTCATGTTCAGACCTTCGGCCAACGCTTGCCAACGACGCTCGTCCTGTTGGGAGCCACGCTCCAGCAACACCTTAGGATCGGCCCAGACTGCTTGCACCGGCACACTGACCGCCAGCTCTTCACCATGACGATCGGTGATCATGCCGCGCAGCACGGTATTGGAGGTCACCCGCAAGCTGCGCAGATCGCCTTGGGTCACCAGCATCTCGGGTTCCAGCACTTGCAGGTAGGCGGCCCTGGCAACCAGCACCACAAACACCATGGCCAAAGCCAGCATCACAAAAATAAAACGCCAGCCCACGATGCCCGGGGCCTGATTGCGTTTGGCGTGCTGTCGGGTTTGGGCTCTGGTCATGGCAAGGTCACCACCACTTCACGCTCGCCGCTTGGCCGACGCATATTCAGCCTGGAGCTGGCAATGTCTTCAACCCGGCTGTGCTCGGACAAAGCCCGTTGTTCCAACAGCAGGTTGCGCCATTCAACATCCAGCGCATCCCGCTGCTGGTACAGTTGGTTGTGTGCGTTGACCAGCAAACGGTTGCTGTGTGACAGCTGCACCACCGCCAAAGCCGAAAGCACGCAGAGGCACAGCAGCAGTATCGGCCAGCGCAGTCGGCGCCAGTCGGCTAAAATAACTTGGGTCAGGCGAATTTGACTCATGCGCCCTCCCTAGTTTTTTCTGCAATCCGTAACACCGCACTGCGGGCACGCGGGTTGCTGGCCAGCTCGTCATCCGACGCCATAATGGCTTTGCCAATCAGTTTCAGTGGCAAGTGCTGCTTAAGCTGGTCGTCGGTCAGCGGCAAGCCGCGCGGAATGGGGGCTGCCTTGCTGTGCTGACGCATAAACTGCTTCACCAGCCGATCTTCCAGCGAATGAAAGCTGATCACCACCAAGCGACCACCGGGTTTCAGCACACGCAAAGCCGCATCCAATGCCTGCTTCACCTGTTCCAGCTCGCTGTTGATGTAAATACGAATGCCCTGAAAGCTGCGGGTGGCCGGGTGTTTTTTCTCTTTCGGGCTTTTTGGCACCACGCTGGCTATCAGCTCGGCCAGCTGACCGGTGCGGGTAATGGCAGCTTCCTCCCGGGCCCGGACAATGGCGTTGGCAATTTTCCAGGCAAACTTTTCTTCGCCATAGGCTTTCAGCACAAAGCTGATGTCCTCAACATCCGCCTGCGCCAGCCACTCGGCTGCCGACTGACCACCCTCGGGGTCCATGCGCATGTCGAGCGGGCCATCGCGTAGAAAACTAAAACCTCGTTCGGCGTCATCCAATTGTGGGGAGGAGACACCTAAATCCAGCAGAATCCCGTCCAGCTGGCCGTGAATGTGCTGTTGCTGGCAGATCAGTTCCAGCGCCGCAAAAGGGCTGCGGCTAATGTGAAAACGGGGATCAGCTTGCAGTGGGGTTGCAGCTGCAATGGCGGCGGGATCGCGATCGATCGCAAATAAACGGCCCTCGGATGCGAGCCTGGCAAGAATTTGGCGACTGTGTCCACCCCGACCAAAAGTCCCGTCCAGGTAGATCCCGGCCGGTTGTATGGCGAGTCCGTCGATGGCTTCCTGCAACAACACGGACAGATGAGGGCTGGCAGTCATTTACAGTGCAAAGTCCTGTAATCGTTCAGAGAGTTCAGTATCTGCGGGCGTTTCACGCTCTAAAGCCATGTCTTCTTCGACACGCTCCAGCCAGCGGTTTTCATCCCAGATTTCAAATTTATTCAGTTGGCCTACCAGGCGGATGTTTTTTTCAAGCCCGGCATGGCTGCGCAAGGGCGCAGGCAGCAAAATACGGCCGGCTTTGTCCATGTCGCATTCGGAGGCATGCCCCAGCAGCAAACGCTTTAACCGCAATTCCTGCGCATTAAAGCTGGACAAGCGCTTCAATTTTTCTTCAATGTCTTCCCACTCCGCCAGTGGGTACAGCATCAGGCAGGGGTCTTTGTGATCGATGGTGCAAATCAGCTGGCCGGAACACTCAGACAGCAAAAAGTCGCGGTAGCGCGCAGGCAGCGCGATCCGGCCTTTGGTGTCCATTGTCAGTGTAAACGAGCCACGAAGCATAGTTGTGTCCTGAGATCCGCGATCTGATCCATCGCGATCCACAATTACCCACAAATCCCCACAATGCTACAGTTTAGGGCGCGGTTCTGACCATTGTCAAGGTAAAAACCCAGCCAATTGGGCCGGAAAGATCCAGTAAAAATGCAGCCTGTGGCAAAACCACTGATTCTGTGGGGGAAAGTGGGTAAGGAGCCCAAATAAAGTGGGATTAAAAGCATGAAAAGGGGAAAAGTGAGTTGGCCAATAAGCCGGGTTCTGTTCCCTGTTTCCAGGGTGGCAACCATTCCTCTAGGATGCATGTCACCATGCACCTCAAGCAACCTACCC
>JAFIFR010000079.1 GCA_020831935.1 Alkalimonas sp. | reverse complement strand
AGGCAGGTCAAAGGAGTGAAAGATGTCATTTGAAAAGAAAAAAGAAGCTGCGATACAGGAGCTCAAAGAGTCTGGTATCTGGAAGTCGAATAGCATGCCACCGGCGTTGCTCATTCTCTGGAAGCTAGGCGTCAGGGCGAGGCCTCCGCATTACAACAGCTTTCTGAAGAACGCACTTATAATGGGGCTATGGTTTGCTGCTGCGTGGGGAGCCCTAATGTGGCTTTTCCAATGGCGGAACCTGGGTTTGCCCGCATCTGGCGCCTTAGCCTCCGCGTTAGTCGCAGGCATCTTCTTCGGCGTTGCTATGGCCGCGTACTACAAGTCGTCTGCTCGAAAGCATCAGCTTTCTAATTGGTTAGATTTACCCTCATAAGAAAAGGGTGTATTACCGTATGGCCTTAAATTTAAAAGAAGTTGATGGCGTGCCAATCAAAGCGAAACACAAAGCCAGCTGCCATTGTGGCTCGGTAGAGTTTGAACTTGATTTGCCGGATGGTTTGGTTGAGTTGCGCCGCTGTGATTGCTCGCTTTGCCGCAGGCGAGGTGCAATAGCGGCTTCTATTCCTCTTTCGGGTATAAACATTGTGAAAGGAGAGGGCTTACTGAAGCTGTATCAGTTTAATACAAAGACAGCCAAGCACTACTTTTGCAGTAATTGCGGTGTCTATACTCACCACCAACGCAGATCAAACCCAACGCAGTATGGCTTTAATGTTGCTTGCCTTGAGGGCATAAACCCACTAAAAATACCCAAGGTACCGACCAACGACGGTGTGAACCATCCGGCAGATCGCAACTAATGGCTGACAACCAGCAAGTTTTTGGTTCAGCAAAAGCTCTGGCTGAAACTTCTGGCTGCTGCACAGCTTGTTGTTTTTAACTCGGACGTTAGAACTTGATAAGGATTTTAGATGGACTTTCTCAATCGCCACCTCTGGTTAAAAAGAACAGTGATGCTGCTGGTGATTGGCGTAGCACTCGCAGGGATGTTTTCACAGCGGCACGCTTTAGCCTGCGAAGCAGTAGGATTCTATGGATACCAGCAGCTAGCCCCGAATATTTTTGCATCCCCCGGTGTGGGAAACCAAGAGCAGGTGCTCAGCGTTATTCAGGGGGGCAAGCAAAGGGTGGAGTCTACCTTTGGCCCCATGATCGCTGCGCCTAAAATAGTGATTGTTGCTACCAAAGCTGAGGCCGCCAGATTGGGTGCCAATTCGACGGCATCCGCCCACTATACCCCATTGGGGACCTGCATCATCCTTGGCCCCAACGGTCAGAATGTCGATGTGGCTGCGCACGAGTTGGTTCATGCCGAAGTAGGGCAGCGAGTGGGCTGGTTTAGGCATTGGCTGGAAATCCCCGTTTGGTTTAACGAAGGGGTGGCGCTGATGGCGGATCACCGAGAACCCTTTTTAATCGACAACATTGCCATCAGCCAGGAGGCCATTGACGCCGTGAAAACTTTAAAAACCGGCCGGGCATTTTTTGCCGGTGCCAACACACACCAACACTATGTGGCCGCAAGAGTGGCTGTCAATGATCTCGAGCCATTGCAGCTTTACCAACAACTTGAGCGTATTCGAAAGGGTGAGCGTTTTGATGCTGTATTTGAATTTTAAACGTCACCAATAGACTGCATGGCCAACAGGAGTTTGCATGTTTGAGTACTTTAACTACCAAGAGCTTAAAGATTACTCCGCTGAAGAGACAAGACATGTCCTCGAAGGCGCCAAAAAACGGGCCTATCAAGCGCCTTCGTTTTGGCTTTACACGGTATTCAACGTCATTGTTGCCGTTGGTTTGGGTGTTTTTTTGATGCAATTGCCCAACATGATGGCACTGGAGCGAACGGTGCCGGGCATCTTAATTCATGGGAGCAGTATTTTGATTGCAGTGACTTTACACCACTGGCTTGCTAAGGTGCATTTCAAAAAGTACCTGCTTAGACAGCTGCATGCTAAAGGGGATAAGCCGTGAACAGACAAACCAAGCAGGTCAAATAATGACACCGACCAGGCTGGCTCCAAAACGTGAAATTTTTGGCTGGGCGATGTTTGATTTCGCCAACCAGGCCTATACCTTGCTGATCATCACTGTGATTTATGGTGATCTCTTTACCCGCATTGTCGTGGGTGATAGCCCGGACTACCGCAGCGGCAATTTGCTGTGGAGCATCTCACTGGCCATCAGCTATTTGCTGGTGGTGGTGGCCAACCCGGTCTGTGGCGCAGTGATGGACTTTTCTGCCAGCCGTAAGCGCTTTTTATTCGCCAGTTATCTGCTGACGGTTGGTGCAACCGCCACGTTGTACTTTGTCGAGCCTGGCTGGATAGTCCCGGCCATGCTGTTGATTATTGTGTCCAACTTTGCCTACGCCATTGGCGAGGGCTTTATTGCCAGCTTTTTAACCGATCTGGGGCCGCGTAAGGCGTTGGGTTGGATCTCGGGCCTCGGTTGGAGCCTGGGTTATGTCGGTGGCCTGGTTGCGACCGCCTTTACCCTGTACTTTCTGGGCGAAGTCTCGCTGGAGAACTACGACACCATCCGCTATGTCGGGCCCTTTGCCGCCGCATTTTTCTTACTGGCGGCCATTCCTACGTTTTTGTTTGTGCGCGAGCGGGGCACCAAACGCACTTTGCCGTCAGGGCAAACATTGCTCAGAGCCGGCCTGGCACGACTAAAACATACCTGGCTGCATCTTCCGCAATTTCGCGATCTACGCACCTTGCTGATTTCGGTGTTCTTTGCCATGGCCGGCATCTACATCATCATCGCTTTTTCGTTTATTTACGGCGCTCAGGTCATTGGCTGGGATGAACAGGTCCGGGTGCTGATGTTTGTCACCGTCCAGATTACCGCGGCGCTTGGCGCCATTGGCTTTGGCTTTTTGCAAAGTGCCATCGGTGCCCGGACCACCTACATTGCGACCCTGATGCTGTGGCTGCTGGCCATTCTGGCGATATGGCAAACCCCGAACATCACAGCGTTCAGCCATGCCTGGCTGGGGGTGAGCTGGCAAGCGCAGTATGTGTTCTTGTTTGCCGGTGTGCTGGCCGGTGCCAGCCTTGGCGCTTCGCAATCGGCGGCCCGGGCGCTGGTCGGGGTGCTAACCCCCAATCTGAAAGCGGCCGAGTTCTTTGGCTTCTGGAGCATGACCACCAAGCTGGCGGCGGTATTTGGCATGCTTGGCCTGGGGCTAATGCAATGGGCTTTTGGCTTGGCCGATGCCATTATTTTTTGTTTGCTGCTCTTTGTGCTGGCTATTCTCACGGTCTTGCCGCTGCAAGAGGCCAGGGGCAGTCATATGGCCGAATCCTGGCAGGAACCGGATCACCCATCAAGCGACGACAAGCGTTAAGGCAACCTCAGCGATGACACCATAAAAAAAGCGGCCCAAACAGGCCGCTTTTTGCATGGGTCACACGTGGCTGTTAATCTTGTTTGGCCTGGTACAGCTTAGCCCATTCGGTCAACAGCCGGACACCGTGACCGGTACTGCCTTCCGGGTGGATGCCGCTGGCACTGCTGACAAAGGCTTCGCCTGCCATATCAATGTGCACCCAGGGGGTGTCTGCGGCAAAGTGCTGCAGGAATATAGCGCCGGCCTGGGCACCCGGTGAGCCGGTATTGATTTTGTCGGCAATGCGACTGCGGACAATGCCTTCGTAGCCATCCAGTGGCATCGGCCATACCCGCTCTTGCACCAGATCGCCAGCTTGACGCAGGCTTTGTTCAATGGCGGCATCCTGAGTAAAAATGGCGGAGTAGGCTGTACCCAAGGCTCCAACTTTGGCACCGGTCAGAGTGGCGATATCGGCAATGACCCGGGCATTGAGGTGCTCACGGGCGTACCAGATGCCATCGGCCAGAATCAAGCGACCTTCGGCGTCGGTATTGCCAACCTCAATGGTAGTGCCGTCACCGGCCGTCACCACATCGCCCGGCAGGTAGGCATCGCCAGAGATCATGTTGATGGACAGAGGGACTACGCCTACCACATGGACCGGCGCTTTTTGGCCGGCCAAAGCTTTGACGGCTCCGACCACTGCAGCGCCACCGGCTTTATCGGTATGCATCCGCAAAATCGAAGCCGCCTGAGTTTTCAGGTTGTAGCCACCGGTATCAAAACTGTTGCCTTTGCCGACGAACGCGATGGGTTGTGCGTCGTCATGACCACGCCAGCGCGCTACCAGCAAATGCGCTTTCATATGGCTGCCCTGGCTGACACCGTACAATGCGCCCATGCCCAAGGCTTTCACTTCTTCAGGCCCAAGAATGGTTACCTCGACCCCGAGCGGCTCCAGCACGGTTTTGGCGTAGTTGGCAAAGGCTTCCGGATAGCCATCGCTGCCCGGCAAGTTGGTCAGCTCGCGCGCGGTGAAAACCCCTTGCGCCAGCGCCTGCTTCTGCTCAAATTTGCTGCGGGCATCGGTCGCCAGTGCCACTTGCCAGCTGTAGCGCTGCGAAGGCCGCGCTTCTGGCTGGCTCTTGTAGCGATCAAAACGGTAGTTGCGCAGTTCAACGCCATGGGCAAGGGCGGCGCTGATGCGGTGATTGTCGGCCGCATTGGCAATCAGCTGGCTGTTCACGTGCACGCTTTCTGCCTTAGTGCCATTGACCCAGCTGCTTAAATTTGCGCCCATGGTCTCGGCCTTGGCCCGGGTTAAGTCTGCCGGGTTACCGGTACCCAGCAACAAGACCCGCCCATAGCTTAAGCCAACCGGCGCGACGATTTCCAATTGAGCACCGGCTTTGCCATCAAAGCCGGCCACTTCGATGGCCCGGTTGATGTGGTTGCGGCTTGCTCTGTCCCAGCCTGCCAGGCGTAACTCACCGGCATTTTCTGGCACCAGCACCACCAGAATGTCTGCCGGTTGCACCGATTCGGTAATGCTAAATTGGGTGTGGGTGTAGGGGGCATGCGTTGCTGCCAGGGCCGAGGTGCTGAGCAAGCTACTGCCGGCAAGCAGGGCACCAATACTTAAGGAGAGCAAGGTTTTCATGAGGACCTCATTGTGGTTGATTGAGTTATGTTATTGTTTGTTCTTGATTTCGGTCACCTATTATCGGGACTTTTGCTGGCTTTGCAAGTTCAGGGCTCTGTCGCTGAAAATCCAATCGACACCCCGATACCGCTCCCGGTTTAAAATAGCCGGATGATTGACCTGGCCGGTACCGACTTGCTTGCCGGCACGTTTCAGCGCCTGCAGCATGCTGGCTGAGAGCAGGGCAAAGGAGCCGGCTACAGCGCCATGGCCCAGTTGCAGGTTTTGCTGCACTATGGCTTTGGTGTTGGTCAGCGCGACATCGACCAGACAGCTGGGTGGCAAATGGCGAAACCCTTCCAGGTGATCCGGCTCCAGACTGAGCAAGTGAAAGTCCTTACCGGGCTCCAGTGCACTGAGCAGGGCGCTTAAACGCTCAGCCAGAGCCGGGCGCTCTCGCCAGGATTCTTTTACTTCCACCATCAGATGCAATTGCCGACCGTACCGTTGAATCACCTCTTCCAGCAATGGGATGGCAGGGATTTCCTTTCGTAAGGTTGCAAAAGTAGTGTCGGCGATTCGAAGATCCGGCCGCCCAAACAAGCGACCACAGTCTGCATCATGATGCACCACCAAGTCGCCATCCAGCGTCAAGCGCACATCAAGCTCGATGCCCCAGATCCCTTGCAGCAGACAGCGCTCAAAAGCCGCCAGGGTGTTTTCCAAAATGGCAGCATGGCTCTGTTTCGCCGGTTGATGCGCCCCGCGGTGCGCCACCAGCTTTGGCTGGCCAGGGGCCACCGGCTTGCGGCAAGCCGGGCTTAAGCGCCACAAGTGGTTGGCAAGGGTGTTTAAATAATCCGTCACATCTGCCAAGGCGTTTCCTCTGGTAATAGGTTGCTGGTTAGGCCCAGATGATCCGATTGGGCATCTTTTCCTGTAAAATCATAGCCGTTAGCTTAAGGCTGAACTATGATTATACCCCAGTAAGCCATGGATGCCAGCCGTGTGCTGCATCCCAACTGTTGTATCAATCCACCATGGAGGAAACCATGCTGACCGCTTTGCCCCGAGCCTCATTCTGGCTGCACTGGTGCTGGACTTTGCTGCTGGCCGTGTTGCTGAGTACGCTGGTCCAAACCCAGTTTAACTTGTTGGCTCTGCAGCAACTGGGCGTTAGCATTCCCTGGGCCGAAAGGCTGGCAACCAGTGGCCATGATCTGCTGAATTTTACGCCGGTGTATCTGGTGCTTTTTGCCAGTTGCTACCTCATCGCCATGCCGCTGGCCCATGGGTTGTCGAGCCGACTGCAAGCGCGCTGGCGGCCGGGACTGTTCGCACTGGCCGCTGCGGTTGGTCTTTGGCTTACGCTGATGCTGGTCGATGCGCTGGCTCCCATGCCAACCCTGATTGCCGCCAGTCGCAGCTTTGCCGGCTTGCTGAGCCTGTTGCTGATTGCCGCTCTGGCGGCTGTAATTCTGGCTTGGCTGACGGCCGACTCTGCCGGGCGCTCAAACAGTCGTTCTGACCGGCAAGGGGCAGGCCAGCCTCTGATGCTGTTACCTTTACTGCTGCTTTTGCCGGGCATCCAGCCGCCAGCTATTGCAGAGACGGAGCTGCAGCTGGACACCCTGGTGCGTGGGCTGGAACACCCCTGGTCGCTGGCCTTTCTGCCAACTGGCCCTATGCTGGTGACCGAAAGGCCCGGTCGTTTACGGTTAATCCATACCGATGGCCGGCTTGAGCCGGAGCCGATTGGCGGCTTACCCGAGGTGTTTGCATCCGGTCAGGCCGGTTTGTTTGATGTGGTAGCGGCACCGGATTTTGGCCGAAGTCAGGAGATCTTTCTCAGCTACGCCTGTGGCAGCATGCGAGCCAATCATACCTGTCTGGCCCGGGCAAGGTTGGATTTGAGCCAACTAAAACTGACCGAGCTGACCGAAATTTTCCGGACGTACCCGGCAAAAACCGGCAACGCCCATTACGGTGGTCGTGTGGTTTTTCTGGATGACGGCAGTTTGGTACTGAGCTTAGGCGATGGCTTTGACTACCGCGAAGAAGCCCAGCGCTTGTCCAGTCACTTGGGGGCTTTGGTACGGCTCTGGCCAGACGGCTCGGTACCGGATGACAACCCCTTTGTTGGCCAGAGTGGCGCTTTGGCAGAAATTTTCAGCTGGGGCCATCGCAATGTGCAGGGCCTGGTGTATGATGGCGATCGTCAGCAGCTGCTGAGCCATGAACATGGTCCTAAAGGCGGGGATGAACTGAATCGGATTGTCGCCGGTGCCAACTACGGCTGGCCTGTGGTCACCCAGGGCATCGACTACACCGGAGCCCGTATCACCCCTTTTACCCAGTTTGACGGCATGACAGCGCCGCTGCTGGATTGGACTCCCTCGATTGCACCTTCCGGCCTGGCACTTTATCGGGGCGAGCTGTTTGCCGACTGGCAAGGTGATTTGCTGGTCGGTGCTTTGGCCGGACGGCAGTTGCAACGCGTTCGGCTAACCGACGATGCGGCCCGCATTGAGCAAGTGTTGTTGATTGAGCTGGCCGAGCGGATCCGTGATGTCCGGGTTGGTCCCGATGGCGCTATCTACCTGTTGACCGATGATGCACGCGGGCGTTTACTCAGACTCTCGCCTTCCTATGATGATGGAGCTACCGCATGGTAAAGCCTTTACCGGGTGAAGTCAGTCCGATTGGCTGGCGTGAGTGGGTGGCACTGCCAGAGCTGAAGATCCCTGAGATCAAGTGTAAGGTGGATACCGGCGCACGCAGTTCAGCCTTGCATGCTTTTGCAGTGGAGCCATTTTGGCGTGAAGGGGAGGAGTGGGTGCGTTTTGGCATTCATCCACAGCAAAAAAATGAGCAGGACGTGATTTGGTGTGAAGCCAAAGTGCACGACAAAAGGGCGGTGACCGACTCCGGTGGCCACACCACAGAACGCTATTTTATTAAAACCGAGGTGCAGGTGGGCTGCAGTTGCTTTGCCATCGAGGTGTCGCTAACCAGCCGCGATACCATGCTGTTCCGGATGTTGCTGGGCCGCGAAGCCTTGCGCCACCGTTATGTTGTGGTGCCCGAAGCGTCTTACCTGCAGCCGCTTGAGACCGTGCAACCCTCTTTATCTGATAAGGCATCCCCACTATGAAAATTGCCATTTTGTCCCGCAACCCAAAGCTTTACTCCACCAAACGTCTGGTGGAGGCTGCCCAGAAACGCGGGCACGAAGTTCGGGTGATCGATGCCTTGCGCTGCTACATGAACATCACCTCACACAATCCGGAAATTCATTACAAGGGTGAAATTCTGACCGGTTTTGATGCGGTGATCCCGCGAATAGGGGCCTCCATTACCTTCTATGGCACCGCCGTGCTGCGTCAGTTTGAAATGATGAATGTCTATCCGCTGAATGAGTCGGTGGCGATCAGCCGGGCACGGGACAAATTGCGCAGCCTGCAGTTGTTGTCGCGCAAAGGCATTGGCTTGCCGGTGACCAGTTTTGCCCACTCGCCGGATGATGTCGAAGATCTGCTCAGCATCGTCGGTGGCGCCCCGGCGGTGATCAAGTTGCTGGAAGGCACCCAGGGCATCGGGGTGGTGCTGGCGGAAACCAATCAGGCAGCGGAAAGCGTGATCCAGGCCTTTATGGGGTTAAAGCAGCACATACTGGTGCAGGAGTTTATCAAAGAAGCCAAAGGTTCCGATATCCGGGCTTTTGTCATCGGCGGCAAAGTGGTAGCGGCGATGAAACGTCAAGCCAAAGAAGGCGAGTTTCGCTCCAATCTGCATCGCGGCGGTACTGCTCAGCTGTGCCGTATTACCCCGGAGGAGCGGGCTACCGCCATTCGGGCTGCCAAGGTCATGGGCCTGAATGTCTGTGGCGTTGATTTGCTGCGCTCCAACCATGGCCCAGTGGTGATGGAGGTCAACTCCTCACCCGGTTTGGAAGGCATAGAAGGCGCATCCGGCAAAGACATTGCCGGCGCCATCATCGATTTTATTGAAAAAAATGCCAAACCCAACCGCACCAAAACCAAAGGACGGGGTTAAATGGCCACCAACCCCCGCAACAACAGCATCCGGATTGGTGGTGTTGAGGTTTTGCCCGGCGAGCGCAAAACCATCGATGTCAAAGGCAGCAAGCTGTACACCCACACACCGGTGACCATGCCGGTGCAGGTGCTGTGCGGCCGTCAGCAGGGGCCGGTGCTTTTTATCAGCGCTGCGATCCACGGTGATGAAATCAATGGGGTGGAGATTATTCGTCGCTTGCTCAAGGTGCCGGCGCTCAAACGCTTAAAAGGAACTTTATTGGCGGTGCCGGTGGTGAACCTGCATGGCTTTATCAACCAGAGCCGTTACCTGCCAGACCGGCGCGATCTCAATCGCAGCTTCCCAGGCTCGAACAAAGGCTCAATGGCAGGCCGGTTGGCCCGGCTATTTATGCAGGAAATCGTCAGCCAGTCGACCCATGGCATTGATTTGCATACCGGAGCTTTGCATCGCTTTAACTTGCCGCAGATACGGGCCGATCTGGACGACCCGGAAGCGCTGCGGCTGGCCAAAGCCTTTGGCACTCCGGTGTTGCTTAACTCGGAATTGCGCGCAGGTTCTCTGCGCGAAGCCGCCGGCCAGTTTAAAATTCCGACACTGCTGTACGAAGCCGGCGAGGCGCTGCGCTTTGATGAAGTCTCCATTCGTGGTGGCGTCGAGGGCATTTTACGGGTTATGCGGGCGCTTGGTATGCTGCCGGCAACACGGCGAAAACCCCTACCAGAGCCGGTAATGGCACGTTCCAGCGCCTGGGTTCGGGCACCGCAAAGTGGTATTTTCCGGGCTTTTGTCGGTGAAGGGGCACGGGTGCAAAAAGATCAAACCGTGCTGGGGGTGGTGTCCGATCCTTTTGGCGAGTCGGAGCAGGAAATCAGAGCACCTTACAGCGGCATCATTATTGGTTTGCTAAAATTGCCTTTGGTCAATGAAGGCGATGCGGTCTATCACATTGCCCAGTTTTACCGAACCGACATTGCCGCCGACCGGGTGGAAAGCTATCAGGAAAGCCTGGAAGCGCACGATTACCCGTACAGCGATCACGCACTTAATCTTTAGGGGTAACCGCATGCAGAAAAAAACCGATCAGCAGTGGCAACAACAACTGAGCCCGGAGCAGTACCGGGTGACCCGACTGAAAGGTACCGAGCGACCGTTCAGTGGTGACTTGCTGTATCAGGAAGCTGCCGGCAGCTACCACTGCATTTGCTGTGGTGCGCATTTGTTTGACGCCGCAACCAAGTTTGATGCCGGTTGTGGCTGGCCGTCTTTTTGGCAGGCACTGGATGGCAAAGTGCGCTACCAGCCGGATCACAGTCATGGCATGGTGCGGACCGAGATCCTTTGCGCTGCTTGCGATGCGCATCTGGGCCATGTGTTTGACGATGGGCCGGCACCGACCGGTCAGCGCTATTGCGTCAATTCCGTTTCCTTGCAGTTTCAGCCGGAAAAAGAGCTGTAACTGTTGTGGTAACCTTTCAGTTTCTATTACAATAGGCCGCCGCTCGC
>JAFIFR010000078.1 GCA_020831935.1 Alkalimonas sp. | reverse complement strand
TACCGGAAAATGAGCCTTACTATCAACACAATGATGAAGGCCCTGACGATATGCCCGCCCACCTTAAAGCCAGCCTGCTTGGTAGCAGTGTAACCCTGCCAGTGACGGCAGGGCGGCTTAATTTGGGGATCTGGCAGGGCATTTATCTGGGGGAACATCGCGACCGCGCCAGTGGCAGAACCCTGGTGCTTACACTGCATGGCAGTTGACCCTAAAATCAGGCCATCAGGGCCAACTTGATCTCGCCATAGGAATACTGTTCGCCAAGAGCCTCTTTGAGCACCTTCAGGCTATCTGCACCCAGCCGTTTGGCTTCCTGACGAATAGTGGCTAGCTTATCCGCGGAGACCAGCTCGGTCAGTTCCAGCTCCCCCTGTGCGACGTAATGCGCCAGATGATTTTCGATGGTGCTCCGAACCAGGCCGCGACGCTCGGCAATTTGTTCCAGGCTGAGCCCCTGCTTGAACAGGGTAAAGCTCTCCAGTCTGGTATCTACTTTGCTGGTGCTCGCCGTGGTTTTAGCGGTGCTGGCTGTCGTTAGGTTGGGCTGCAGACCTTGCTGTTGGCAATAATCGGCTACCAGCTGCAGCAGTGCATCGCCGTATTTTTCGACGGTAGCCGGACCTACTTTGGGCAGGGCCAGCAAGGCGGGCTTGTTGCCTGGCAAGGCATGGGCAATATGCAGCAGCACCTGTTGATGCAGAACTCGAAAGTGCGGGACCTGCTCGCTGCTGGCCTTGTCAGCGCGCCAACGTTTGAGCGCCTCAAACAGCTCTGGGTGTTGTAGATCATCCAGCGCAATCTTTGCGACGGCTTTTTTGGCGGCGCTTTGCTTGCTGGTATCGATTTGTGCCCGCGCCACCGCTTCCAGGTACTGACTGCTGTTAAAGCCCTGCTGCATGCAGTGAAGTGCAGCCTGCTTGCTGGCAAGCTGCTGGTGCAGCTGCTCGATGGTTTTGGTCAGTTGTTTGCGAATGGCCTGGTTGTCTGTGTCAAAACCAAACGCATCCAGCCAGGCTTGCAAGGCAGAGAGCTTATCATTGAAATAATTGCCGGCCTTGTTCAGTCGCTCCAGCAATGGTGCTTGCTGCTGTGGCTCCTGCTGCGGATGGAAGAGCGACTTGAGTTGACGTTCGAAGTTGCTGGCTACCGCCAGCACCTCAGTATCCAGGCTCTGGCGGATAGCCGCCAGCTGGTCGGCGCTGCTGCAGCGGATCCGTGATTGCTGCTGGTGCAGCAGAGTGTTGAGGTTACTAAGCTGGCGGTTCAACTGGCTGAAGTCAAATGCATCCAGCAGCAGCGTTTGCTGATAGTCAATTTTGGCCTGCTGCACCTGAGCTTGGTCCGGTAACCTTTGCTCACGGCTAAACTGGCTGACGGCCTGGTCGGTTAGCACCGAGCGTGCCGAGAGCGGCGTCTTTAATACCAGGCCGTCAAAGCGTTTGCAGCGACTGAGGGCGACATAGATCTGGCCATGGGAGAAGGCCGCCTCGCCATCGATGATGGCTCGCTCGAACGTCAGGCCCTGACTCTTGTGAATGGTGACCGCCCAAGCCAGTCGCAGTGGGATCTGCTTAAAGCTGCCAATCACCTGCTCCTGGATAGCGCCTGATGCCTTATCCAGGCCGTATTTGATGTTTTCCCAGCTGACGGGCGACAGCTGAATATCTTGCGCCTCGCCGGGGCAGCGCACCGATACCGACTCTTTATCCAGTTGGGTAATCACACCGGTTTTGCCGTTGTAATAGCGCTGCTCGGCATTATCATTTCGCATAAACATCACCTGAGCCCCCACTTTTAGCAGCAATGTTTCGGCTACCGGGTAGCTTTGTGACGGATAATCGCCTTCAATCACGGCAGCAAACTCCAGTCCGGGCCCTGGCAGCCTGGCCAATTGCTGCTCATTGATGGCATCGGCACTGTGATTGTGGGTGGTCAGGGTAATGTAATCTTCCTCCGGTGCGGGTTGAAAGTTGGGTTGATAGTGGCTGTTTAGCAGGGCAAGGGCGGCGTCATCCAACTGGTTGTCGCGCACTTTGTTCAGCAGCTCAATAAAGTGCGGATCGGACTGGCGGTAGACCCGCTGCAATTCAATGGTTAGCCAGGGCGTTTGTTGCAGTGCCTTGCTTGAGAAAAAGTAGCCGTTGTCGTAGCTGCTTTTTAACAGCTCCCAATCCTGCGTTTTGACCACCGGCGCCAGCTGGTGCAGATCGCCAATCATCAGCAATTGCACCCCGCCAAAAGGCTGGTTGTTGTGCCGGTAACGCCTGAGCACGGCATCGACCGCATCCAGGGTGTCGGCCCGGACCATACTGATTTCATCAATGACCAACAGATTCAGGCTACGGAGCAGGTTGATTTTTTCCTGACTAAAGCGCTGTTGTTGTGGCAGGGTGCTACCCGGCAGCCAGGGCCCAAAAGGCAATTGAAAAAAAGAATGCAGGGTAACACCACCGGCATTTACCGCGGCTACTCCGGTAGGGGCCGTCACCACCATGCGTTTGGGCGAGTGCTGCTTCAGCTCACGCAGAAAGCTGGTTTTTCCGGTACCTGCTTTACCGGTTAGAAACAGGTTGCGGCCGGTATGCTCTAGCAGCTCTCTGGCCAGCTGCAGCGGCTCGTTGACGGTTGAGACTGAGGTCTGTTCCATGCGTTGTCGTCCTTGCTGTTGGAGTGGTATCCTTGCCAAAAGTTAGACTTTATGATGCAAAAATGCAAATTTATTGTTTTTGTGTTGGGGTTGTGCTGTGCAGAGCCCTTTTCGACATTGCAGCCGATCGGTATCAATCCATACTCTGTAGGCGCTTTGCCTGCTGAATCGCCTTTAACCGTGCCTGCTGCAGCGCTTGCTTGATGGCATCGCCTTTCATACCTGGCTGAATCAGAGCTTTGATATCAACGGCCTGAGCCGCGGCTGCGAGCTTCGGTAATAACTGCTCGGCCGGGTAGTCGGCCTTTTCAAAGCCGGTACGGCCGCGTAAATCGGCGATACAGCAGCGGATAATGGCATCCAGTCGCTCGGGTTTGCGCCAGAGGTCAATGCCATCAAACAGTTTTAACACGGTGCTGGCTTTGAGCTCTGCCGCCCGGTGGATCAGTTGATGGTACTGGCAGACCAAGAGCGCCAGATCCCGGCAATCGTTCGGGACTTTTAAGCGCTGACACAGCTGACGGATCAGCGGTAAACCGGTGTGCTCATGACCATGATGCGAGGGCCAGAGCTCTGGCGGGCTAACGCCTTTGCCCAAATCATGCACCAGGGCGGCAAAGCGAATATCGATGCGCTCAGACAGCTGTGCTGCCTGCTGCAGCACCAGCAAGGTGTGCACGCCGGTATCAATTTCCGGGTGCCATTTGGCTGGCTGAGGCACGCCCCAAAGGGCATCGAGCTCCGGCATTAGCTGTTTTAAGGCGCCGCAGCGCTTTAGCAGCTCAATAAAGGCTTCCGGGTGCTGGGTGCTCAGCGCTTTGCTGAGCTCCTGCCAGACACGTTCGGCACTCAGCGCCTGCAGCTCACCGCTGTCACTGAGCTGTTGCATCAGAGCGAGCGTATCGTCGGCCACCTGAAAACCCAGATGGTAGTAACGGGCATAAAAACGGGCCACTCGCAGCACCCGCAGCGGGTCTTCGGCAAAAGCCGGTGAGACATGGCGCAGCAGGCGCGCTTTCAGATCCGCCACACCGCCATAGGGGTCGACCAGACTGCCATCTTCGGTTTTGGCGATGGCATTGATGGTCAGATCACGCCGGGCTAAATCCTGCTCCAGCGTGACATCGGGCGCCGCGTAAGTCACAAAGCCGGTGTAACCCGAGCCTTGTTTGCGTTCGGTACGGGCCAGCGCATATTCTTCTTTGGTTTTGGGGTGCAAAAAAACCGGGAAGTCTTTGCCTACTTGCTGGTAGCCTAAATCCAGCAGTTGTTGCGGGTGCGCGCCCACCACCACCCAATCCCGCTCATGAAAGGGGTAAGCAAGCAATTCATCGCGAACAGCACCGCCAACAAGATATATCTGCACAGGCTTTTACCTTGAGTGTTTTTTTTGCCATTATACCCATCCACTGAAACTTTTCAGCGATTAGCAAAGGAAGCGCGCATGTACACTGGCTTTTTTGGCCTGCATAGCCAGCCTTTTTCGATTGCTCCAAACCCGGACTTCCTCTACCTGAGTGGGCGTCACGCCGAGGCTCTGGCACATCTTCGCTATGGCCTTGGCGATGCCGGCGGTTTTGTGCTGTTGACCGGTGAGGTGGGGACTGGCAAAACCACCGTTTCCCGTGCTTTGTTGCAGGAATTGGATGAAACGACTGAGTTGGCTTTTATTCTCAACCCAACTTTGTCGGAGCTGGAGCTGTTGGCGACCATTTGCGACGAGCTGCGCATCCGCTACAAAAAATCGGACGCCAGTCTGAAAATGCTGGGCGATAAAATTAAAAATCGGTTGTTGAAAAATCACCAGCAGGGCAAGCAAACCTTGCTGATTATTGATGAAGCCCAGCATTTGCAGCCGGTGGTGCTGGAGCAGCTGCGGCTACTGACCAACCTGGAAACCAACAGCCAAAAGTTGTTGCAAGTGATTTTGATTGGGCAGCCCGAGTTGCAACAACTCTTGCAGCGCTCGGATTTACGTCAGCTGGCGCAACGCATCACAGCGCGGTATCATCTGATGCCACTCACCGAAGCGGAAGTGCAGCAGTACCTGGCGTATCGCCTTAAGATTGCCGGCTCGGATAGGCCGGTGTTTGATGCAGCTGCCAGGCGTCAATTGTACCAGCGCAGCCAGGGGATCCCGCGTTTGCTGAACCTGTTGGCCGATAGGGCCATGTTGGCCGCTTATGCCAGGCAAAAACCGCTGGTCGGTAAAGCGGAGGTGCAGCAGGCGGCGAAAGAAGTTTTGCCTGCCAGTGTCGCTTCTGCTCAGTTGGTACAGCCCGGTGTCTGGCTTTGGTTATTGGCTTTGGTCCCTTTCATGGCCGCTTTGGGGTATCTATTGGCGCGCTGGCTCAATTAAGGTTTAAGTAGCAGCCTCTTGGTTCCGCTTTTTTCAGGAGTATCGGATGTCCATTTTGATGGATGCGTTAAAACAGCAACAAGCAATCAGCAGTGCGCCTGCCGCCAGTCGCCCGGCTGTGTTCTGGTTGGGCGTATTGGCCGGCGCCAGTTTGCTTGCTGTGGCACTGGCTGCAGGTTACTGGTTGGGCAGTCAACAAAAGCCAGTGATTGAAGCCAAAGCAGAGCAGACGGCAAGAACCCAGCCTGAGCTGGCCAGCCAGCAGCAAATTCTGGCTGCGTTAACCACCGAGGCGAAGCCGGCAGAGCCAGTGCAACAACAAGCAACGGCAGTTGAGTCGACGGACCCCGTCAGGGCGATGCCAGAGACTGAAACAGTCCAGGTCGCTGCTGAGCCAGCAACCAGGCCAGCGCAACCAGCGATGCCATCGCTGGATGAGCTGGAAGAGACCGAGGTCTCGGCAGAGTTGCAGCAGCGATTTGCCCAGGCAATGGATGAGCTGGAGCAAGAAGGCGCTGGCCGCAGTCAGGTTCGGGTACACGACGCACCGGCCCGTGATATTACCGAGTTGGCACCTCAGGTACAGCGGCAATTACCGCCGATGCGTTTTGAGGCCCATGTGTTTGCCAATATGCCATCAAGGCGTTGGGTCAAGGTTAATGGGCGTACCTTGCAACAAGGTCAGTGGCTTACCACCGATATTCAATTGGTCGAGATCCACCAGAACCATGTGGTCTTGCGTTATCGCCAACAGGAGTTCAGCATGGCAGCGCTTAGCGAGTGGCCGGGCTAGGGCCTGGCCATTAGAGGTAATTTGCTGCTTGCAGGCCGTACTGCTCCAGATCGATGCAGTAGTCGATACTTTCCTCTTGATGCTTAGCTAAATCGAGCACTTTCATTGGCAAATGGTGTTGATGCTGGCTGTGATAGAAAATTTTCACTTTGGGCTGAGTGGGCTTTTTCGGATTGTTTTCCAATACCAGGCCTAATTTACCGCTGTGCAATTTGACCACGCTGCCGGGTGGGAAGATGCCGATGCAGCGAATAAAACGCTGGGTCAGCTCGTTATCCAACTGGTGGGGTGTTTTCTCCAGCAGTCTTTTACTGGCCAGTTGAGGGTTAACCGGCTTATGCTCTGCGGGGTGCGATAGCTTGTCGTACTGATTGACGATGGCCAGGATCCGGCTGCCCAGATGCAGCTGTTGACCGTGCAAGCCTGCCGGATGACCACTGCCGTCCATATGGGCACAGTGCTGAGCGACCCATAATGTGAGCTCTGCTGGCAGGCGCTGCATCTCAGCCAGTAACTTGAGACTGGTTGGAATGGCCCTGGCATCGCTGCAGTCATCGCCCAGCGTCACTTTTCCCAGATCGTGCAGCAGTGCTGCCATGATCAGATCCTGGATTTGTCCTTTGGGTAGCTGCAAATGATGGCCGAAGGCAGCAATGTAGACAGCGCAATGAATGGCGTGTTGCAGCAGATTGTCACTGCTTTGCGCAATTCGGCTAAGGCACAGCAGCACATCTTGATTGCGGCTCACTGAGTCAGCCAGACCACAACTCACCTCTTGTACCAGTGCCAGATCAATGGGTTGTTGCCGCCGACAGCTTTCCAGCAAGCGATGCTGTTTGCGTTGCAGCTGCTGCAAGGTACGCTCGGCTTTTGGAAGCTCGGCAGCAAAGTCAGTTCGTGGTTGTTTGCTTTCATCGGATGATGAATGCTCTGCAGGCTGATCATCGTCGGACAGGGGTGATCGCAGGCTAGGGTCCGCCAGCTCAGGATCAATCCAGACCTGCAACACGCCTTTTTTACGCAGCAGCTCAATGGTTTTTTGACTGCGTACCAGCCCAGCTTCTTTGATTAGGACAGAGCCGGTCTGTTGGCTCACGCGCACTACAAAATCACCTGGTTGCAATTGCTGCAAAGATACTTCCTGTAACGCCATAACCTCTGGGTACCTCAAACTGATACGCTTCCGCTTTAGTGTAGCTTAGTAACGCTAAATTAACAGTAGTTTGCCGCAAGTGGTATCAAAAATACAGTAAGTAGCGAGTCGGGTGCTTTGCAGTCAAAAAAACCTGAGGCTCTGAAGCTCGCATCTGAAGGTTACTTGGGTATATAATTCGGCAAAAATTGCATAACCACCCAAAATCAACTGCGAGCCCAGCCCATGGTCAAAGCCCGACCCCTTGATCGTATCGATATGAATATATTGGAAACCCTGCAACGGGAAGGGCGGATTTCCAACGTAGAGCTGGCTAGGCGGGTGAATTTAAGCGCCAGTCCTTGCATCGATCGGGTAAAACGGCTGGAGCAAGAAGGCTACATTGAGCGTTATGGGGCTCAGCTCAACGCCAGCAGGTTAGGCTTTGGCACCACCGTTTTTATTCAGATCACTCTGGATAACACCACCAGCGATGTATTTGACCGTTTCAAGGACGATGTGCTGAAAATTCCCCATGTGGTGGAGTGCCATATGGTCGCCGGAGGGTTTGATTACCTGCTCAAGCTGCGGCTGCCCAATATGGATGCTTACCGCATCATTTTGGCAGAAATCGTCGACTTGCCAGGTGTGATTAAAAATCATACCTATGTGGTGATTGAGCAGGTCAAAAAAGACGATGGCTTGCCACTGAAAGCCAACGAGCAGTTGTAGTACGAAAAAAGGGCCTGACGGCCCTTTTTTATAGGATTTCAGCTGGTTACATCCAGCGATCGCTCTGCTTTCGTGTGGGGATCAGCAGCGGCAACAGCAGCCCCAGCAGCAGCCCAAAGCCAAGAATGGCAGCACCCAGTACTTTCGGATTTTGCCAAATGCTGTTCTGGCTGGCATCCACTTGCAGCTTCAGTTGCTCGTAGGCATTGTTGGCGACCTGCAGTTGTTCCCGCACCCGACTGTAATCGTCCGTTCGGCTGGCAAGCTCGTTGCTGAGCTGCTGATTTTGTTGTTGCAGTTGGTTCAGCTCGGTTTGCTTATTGGCCAGTTGCTCATTCAATTGCTGCATTTGCACGGCCAAGCCCGGTTGATCGGATACATACTGACCAGGCAGCCAGCCACGGCGGTTGCCATCAAACTGGATTTGCACATAACCAGTGTCGCTGTCTCTGTCCAGCCGCTGCACCGCATCGCCAGCATTGACAGTGCCAATGATGCGGAACTGATTGCTCGGGCCCGAATGCACATAGACAAACAAAGCGTCACTGATAAAAGCGGGCTCGGCCGTTTCGGCCGCGCTGTGCGATGGAAAAAAGAAAGCTACACTCAAGAGTAATGCAAAGCAGCTGGTGATGGTTCTGAACATGGGTATCCCGTGATGGAGTCTGATTTTCAGCGGTTGTATCAGGATGATAGGGAGTTGTGGCGGAATTGACAAGTCTGGTGGGAAAAGACTTGTTGCGCTGCCGTGGTTATTTTAAGGTAACAGCATCAAAGTTGGCGGGAAGACAACGATGGCTATGGAAATTGAATTAAAGTTTTTACTGCGGTCGGGCCCCGTCCAAGGGCTGGAGGCGCTGCTGCAACCTATGGTTGCAGCGCTGCAGCCCTCAGCCGCCCTGCACCTGTTAAATGGCTATTACGACACCCCGGATCATTGGTTTCAAAAACATGGCATGGGGCTACGCAGCCGGCAGCAGGATGGTCAGATTGAGCACACCATTAAATTGGCAGGCAAACAGCACGGCGTCTTGCATGCACGACAGGAATACAATGTGGTTGCCAGTCAACTGGTGCCGCAACTGGCTGACTTTCCAGCCGACATCTGGCCTGAGTCTACCGATTTAGCGGTGTTGCAGCAGCAATTGACTGAGCTGTTTCGCACCGACTTTTGCCGCCAACCCTGGCTGCTGACACTGCAGGATGGCACTTTGGTTGAGCTGGTGCAGGATGAAGGCCATATTCAGACCGCACAGCAGCAAGCAACCATCTGTGAATTGGAGCTGGAGCTTAAGTCAGGACAGGTTGCCGCCGTGTTTGCGCTGGCCCGTCAACTGGTCACTGCTTTACCGCTGCGACTTGGCATTCAATCCAAAGCCGAGCGGGGCTACCGGCTGAGCGGCAATACACCTCTGCAAGTCAAAGCTTTACCAGCCGAAGCCAGTCCGGCGCTGTTACTGCGTTTAGTGCAGCATAATGAAGCCTGCTACCTGCAGGATGGAAGCCCGGATGCCATGCTGACCGTGTCGTTGGCACTAAACCGGCTGGCGCAATGGTTAAAAACGGTGCCTGCCTTGCAACGTTGGCAGCCTATCTGCACTCAGTTGTCGGCAAAAGCCTCACAAAGCAAGGCCGATCAGCAGCTGTTCTTTGGCTCGGATTACAATTTGTTGCTGTTGGCACTGTCCGAGCAGTTGCTCGATACGACAGCGTCGGCATGAGTAGCGAGAGCCGGGTGCTGGAGCTGTGCCAGCAGTTGCCGGGCTATAGCGCCTTGACGCAGGTGCAGCAGCAACGCCTGTGCTGGCTCTGCCAGTGCAGCCCGTTTTTCAGCCGCTGTCTGCAGCAGCAGCCTGAGCTGATGCAGCTGTTGGAGGATGCGACATTGGCTGCTCCTCTGGATCTGACCGATCCGCTGTCTGCCCTGACCGAGCAGGAGGAAGCCCAGGTCTTTAAAGCCCTTCGCTTGTTTCGGCATCGCAGTCTGGCACTGCTGTTGGCGGCAGACTTGCTGGCAGTAAAGCCTTTACCCCAATCCTTGCGTGAAGTCTCCGCCCTGGCAGAGTGCTGCATCCAAAGTGCTTGCAACTGGGCATATCAGCAGTTGACGCCTCAATGGGGGACGCCGCTGGACGCTCAGGGGCAACCAATGCCACTGCTGGTGTTGGGCATGGGTAAGCTAGGTGGCGGAGAGCTGAATTTTTCGTCGGACATCGATCTGATTTTTACCTACCCCTTCAATGGCGAAACGCAAGGAGGGCGGCGCAGTACCGAGCACCATCAGTTTTTTGTCAAGCTGGCGCAAAAGCTGATTGCGGCCTTGCACCAGGCGACTGCCGATGGCTTTGCTTATCGGGTGGATATGCGGCTGCGTCCCTTTGGCGACAGTGGTCCCCTGGTGCTGAGTTTTGCCGCCATGGAGGACTATTATCAGGAGCAGGGACGGGACTGGGAGCGTTACGCCATGCTCAAAGCCAGGGTGATGAACCCTGATGGCCATTACAGCAAGGAATTGACTCAGCTGTTGCGACCTTTTGTTTATCGACGTTACATTGATTTTTCGGCCATCGAATCGCTGCGCCGGATGAAACAACTGATTGAGCAGGAAAACCGTCGCCGCAATCGCAGCGACAACATTAAGCTGGGTGCCGGTGGGATCCGCGAGGTGGAGTTTATCGTCCAGACGCTGCAGCTGATCCGGGGCGGGCGCATTCCTCAGCTGCAAACCCCTTCAATTTTACAGGCTTTGCCCCTGCTGACAGAGCATGGACTCTTAACCGAAGCGCAGCAAAAACAGCTTGGCGAAGATTATCTGTTTTTACGCCGGATTGAGCAATTGCTGCAGGGCATGGATGATCAGCAAACCCAAACACTGCCGGATGCCCCTGAGCAGCAACAACG
>JAFIFR010000077.1 GCA_020831935.1 Alkalimonas sp. | reverse complement strand
TGGCTGCTCAGCGCGCAGCAAGCACCGCGTTTTAGCGAGGATGGCCGCCGAGTCTTTGTTGGGTTTCGGCCAGAGCCTGCAGCTGCAGCTGCCGTACCTGGCACACCGGAAACTGAAGCCGATTTGTTTGCGACCGAGCGTTTGCTGAGCGATCGGCGCTTGCAAGTGTGGCATGGCCGTGATGATCGCATTAATCCGCAGCAAAAAGCCGAATACCAGCAAGCCAAAAAACGCACGGCACCGGCAGTATTCTGGCTGGAAGATGAAAAGCTGGTACCACTTGGCAATGATGTGGAGGATCGGTTGTATGTTAGTGAGCACAGCCAGGCAGCACTCATCAGCAATGGCCGGCCTTACCTGCAGGACATGACCTGGGATGGCCGTTTCCACGATGTCTGGCATGTCAATCTACACACTGGCCATCGCCAGCAGGTATTTGCCCGTAATCGCAGCATTGAACGGGCCCATTTATCGCCGACCGGCCGTTATGCCGTCTATCAGCAGGGGGGCAACTGGCGGTTGTTTGATAGCCAGACCGGCGAGCGCCGCACGCTAGGCGAGGACGCTGGCGTCTCCTGGGTCAACGAACTGCATGACCGGCCTGAGCCTGCAGCCAGTTATGGTGTCGCCGGCTGGCTGGCCGATGAAACGGCCGTACTGGTGTACGATCGGTTTGATATCTGGCAGCTGGCGCTCAGCGGTGACAGTGTCAATCTGACCAAGGGTGGCCGTGAGGCGCGTCAGCGTTTTCGACTTGAGCGCACCGATCCCAAAGCCTTAGCCATTGAACCCGCAGCCGACTTGCTGCTGAGCCGCTTTGATGAAGAGAACAAAAGCTATGGTTTCTATCAGCTTAGCTTAAGCAGTCAAACGCTTAAGCAATTGCTGGCCGATACCAAACGCTTTGATCTGGTCGAAGCTTTGCCGGAGCTTGGCGGTTATCTTTATACCGAGCAAAGCTTCCGGCAGTTTCCCAATATCTGGTTTGCCAATGCTGATTTTTCCAAGCGTCAGCAACTGACGGATCTAAACCCACAACAAGCCCAGTTTGTCTGGGGCGACAGCCATCTGATTGACTGGTTTACCGCCGATGGCGAGCGCTTGCAGGGCGTGGTGATCACCCCGGATGGTTACGATGCCAACCGGCGCTACCCGGTGCTGGTGTACTACTACGAGCAGTTCTCGCAGCGGCTGCATCATTTCAACCCAATGAAGGTCAATCACCGGCCGAACTTCCCATTGTATCTGGGGCAGGATTACGTGGTGTTTTTACCGGATGTGCGTTTTCGGGAAGGTGCGCCTGGGCCAAGTGCCACCGAGTCCTTGCTGCCAGGCATTGATCGCTTGATTGAGCTCGGCATTGCCGATCCCGATGCCATTGGCCTGCATGGCCACAGTTGGTCGGGCTACCAAACCGCCTTTGTGGTGACCGAAACCGATCGTTTTGCTGCTGCGGTGGCCGGTGCGCCGGTGTCCAATATGACCAGTGCCTACAGCGGCATTCGCTGGCAGACCGGTCTGGCGCGTTTGTTTCAGTACGAAACGGGCCAAAGCCGCTTGGGGGTGTCGATGTTTGAAGACAGGGCGCCGTACATCAAAAACTCGCCGGTGTTCTTTGCCGATCGCATCAAGACGCCGTTGCTGATCCAGTTTGGTGATAAAGATGGCGCTGTGCCCTGGGAGCAGGGCATTGAGCTGTATCTAGCCATGCGTCGGTTGGATAAAGAGGTGGTGATGCTGCATTACGAAGGGGAAGGGCATCATTTACAACGCTTTGCCAACAAACTGGATTACAGCATCAAGATGCTGGAGTTCTTTGATCACTACTTAAAAGGTGAACCCGCGCCGGATTGGTGGCTAGAAGGCATGCCGTACCAAGCCTACGATTAAAATCTAAGGGGACTTAGCGCGACACAAAATGGTTAATACACCACTCCAGTCCAAACCTCGGGTTTGCCCCTGTATTGGGGCAAGCTCAACCCCGGAGTAAAAGCCCAGCAGAGGAATATTCGCCTGATTGAGTTGACGCTGGATCTCCCGGGTTTCGGCTTGCTCATTCGGTACCGCCCGTCCACCACAGTTGATGTAGAGTGCCAGCAGCGGCTGCTGGCCACTTTGATGGATCTCGGCCAGCAAGGCTGCGGTTTGCTCGGCGGCAGCTTGCAGTGCCAGCTCTGGTTCCCGTTGCATCAGCAGGACTTCATCGCCCTCGACCAAATCATCCTCAAACAACACCAGACCGTCTTGCTCTGGCAGTATGCCGCTGATCAGTCGATTCAGGTACTGCGGTTGCTGATGGTTGGTCGTGGCTAACAGCCGCCCCAGACAGAGCTCCCGAATGGGTGCTTGCGCCCGCCATTGACGGCCTCCTAAGGCCTCATCAATTACCTGCAGTGCGGGTCGTCCATCCAGTTGGTAAAGAAATTGCCCATGAATGCTGCTGATACGGTAGCGTTTTGTTGGCAAAGGTGTGCAACCGTGCATGACGGTCTGAAAACTGGCAACGGGGCCGGCTAACACCACCGCAACCGCATGATGCCGGGCCACATCAAACCCCGTGAATTGCCAGCTGCTTTGAAAGCGGTGATCGCCCAGCAAGCCTGCACCGGTGATTGAAGGGAGTTCCAGTTTGCTGTCAGTCAGCCCTTGCAACAGCAGATTGGATGGGTTGAGCACCGCCGGTGCAAATTTACCTGCCGGGTAGCGAATGGAGTCATAGAGCAGCAGCATCAGCTGTGGCGATAGAGTGTCTTGGGCCAGTTGATTCCCCAGTTGTGTGCCTGTAAGCAGAGGATCTCTAAACAGCCCGTTGGCATGGCTGTGATGACAGCGAATGTGATGGCAGGATAACGATGCCACCACAACCGCAGGGCCCTCGGTAATCAGGCAGTCGTTGCCGATAACACCTATCGCGGAACCGCCAACAATGGGGATCTCGGCACCGACCACGGCACGGATACCCAGGTAGACATCCTGCGGGTTGAGGGCATGATTGCAAAATGCCAACACCAGCTGGGGACTTTTGGGTTGAAGTTGGCTGGCCAGGCTGGCCGCCTCCTGACCAGCTTGCAAGGACGATGTCTGGCGACTAAAGCCAATGCCAATCTGCATGCATCCCTCGTTCTGTTTTTGCCGGCTCCATGCCAGCTTTTTTAGCTAGTATAACATAAATCAGTCATGTCAAATTCGCACATCAATGGCGCGATGTCAGCCCAGCCGGGCACTCGGCATTCAGTTGCTGCCACCAGCCGATATGCGCTAGGATCTGCTGTTGCAATGCGTCGGCGGTGTCCTGGTAGCGCTGCTCCAGCATGGGTAGCAATGGGCTTTGAGCGTACAACTGAGCCAGCTCTGGCCAGAGTGCTTGCATATGCCGTTGGTGTTGATTGAAATAAGGCTGCAGCTCCTCGGCAAAAAACTTCAAAAACACCGTGCTCAGGATGCCCAGTGTATCGCTGGGGCGCTGGTTTGGACAAAATGAATCTGCCGGTATCGGCAGCAGCGAACTGTTTAAAGCATCGAACCAGCCAACCAGGTAACGCTGGCTGTATTGCAGGCTGGCCAGGGTTTGGTAACGGTGCAAAATGGACAGCGCCGCTTCGATGTCGATGGCGGCTGCCTGTTGCCAATCTTGCTGCGCGATGGCGGTGCGCAGTGCATTGAGTTGTTGCAGTGCGTGCTGGGTTTCCAGCAAGGCTTGCTGTCCCTGCAGTGGTAGCAGCTGGCGCTGGCCATGCCACTGTTGGCGTAAGGTTTGATCGGCATGTAGCATATTAAAAAAGGACAGCTCGATGGTGTCTTGCTTGCTACTCTGAATATCGACCAGTTGTTGCTGCAAGGCAGGCGCCAGACTGCTGTTTTGTTGGCATTGTTCCAATTGCTGCAATAAACGCAGCTCGTAGTTCAGGCGTAGACTGTGGCTTTGAACCCGGCCCAGGCTGGAGTTGCGCTCTGCGATCAGCGCATCCAGTCCACACTGACGGCTGGCCCAGGCATCCAGTAAGTCCAGCCGCAAGTCGGGCAGGGGATGCAGCAAGCTGCGGGCCGATGGTAAAGGATCAACAGCGACAGGGGTTACTTGCCCTGGTTGGATGCCGGCAACCCGCTCCAGCCGGCTTTGGTAATTGTCCAGCTGACGCTCATTGGCCGGACTGCAGGCCAGCAGGGTCCACAGCAGGCTGCTCAGTAGGAACCAGCGGTAAGCCATCCCGTTCAAACCTCCGTAACGAATGCTGCAACAACCAGAATAACAAGACGGCTGCTACCGTTAAACCCAGAATAATGCCTATCCAGAAACCTTTCACGCCCATGGCCGGCACCAGCCAATCGGTTAAAGCCAATACGGCGCCAAAGCCAAAGCCGATCGGCCAATAGGCGATTAAGGTGATGTAGAGCACCGGCTGGGTGATCTTCATACCGCGCAAAGCACAGGCCGAAACCACCTGGATGGCATCGGACAGCTGATACAAGGCCGCCAGCGCCATAATGCCAGCTGCCAGCGCCAGTACTTCGGCGTCCTTGCTGTAGATTTGCGGCACTTGGTGGCGCATCAGGTAGGTAAAGGCGGCGATGCCTGCTGCCATGATAAAAGCAACGATCAGCACGGTACTGATAGCCGTTCTAAGCGCCTGCAAGTTGCGCTCACCGACCAAATGACCGACCCGGATGGTGGCGGCCATGCCAAGGGAAAGCGGGATCATAAAGACAATGGCGCTGTAATTGTGGGCGACCTGATGACCGGCCACCACCACAGGGCCAAGATGCACAATCAGCAGTGGAATGCAGGCAAACAAGGTGACTTCAAAGAAAATGGACAAAGCAATGGGGGTGCCGATGCGGATCACCTGCCAAATGGCGGCAAAATCCGGCGTCAGTTTCTTCGGCCAAAAGCGGTAAGGGGCGGTGCTGCGGCTAAACCAGCCATACACCAGCATCGCCAGAAACATGGCCAGCATCACCAAACTGGTAGCAATGCCACAGCCGGCGCCACCGTAGGCCGGCATCCCAAGCTTGCCATAGATAAAGATGTAGTTGGCGGGAATGTTCACCAGAATACCAACAAAGCTGATCCACATGCTGGCCTTAGTGTTGCCAATGCCTTCAAACAGGTTGCGCATCACCATGTAGCCGGCCGCCGGAAAGAGGCCATAGCTGACAAAAGTGAGGTAGAGGCTGGTTTTCTCGCGCAGCTCTTGCTCCATACTGAGCAAGTCGAGCAAATGATCGGCAAACTGCATCACCACAAACAAACTGGCGGCCAGTGCCAAACCCAAATAGAGGCCTTGCAACGTATAATGCGACACCGGCTCGGTTTTTTTGCTGCCAAAATACTGGGCAATGATGGGCGTCAGTGCCAGCAGCAAGCCTTGCAGGGTGAGCATCACCGGTAGCCAGAGACCGGATGCGACGGCAATCGCTGCCATATCAAGCGCACTGACCCGGCCGGCCATCACGGTATCGACAAAATACATTAGCGTCTGGGTGAGCTGCGCCAGCACGATGGGGCCGGATAACTTTAAAATTGTTCTGGCTTCAAAGCGGGAAAAAGGTAGCATAGTGACCAAGGCGTAGCCCAGCAAAAACGGGCCGCTACTTTAGCACAACAGAGGGGTTATGTTTACAGGAATTGTTCAGACCAAAGCTGAAATCAGCGCCATCACCAAGGGTGAAAACTTCCGGCACCTGATGCTGTCGGTGTCACCGACGCATCTGCAATCGGTCGCACTGGGGGCCAGTATTGCCATCAATGGCGTTTGTTTAACGGTCACCGCCTTCGATACCGCTGCTGGACGGGTGGAGTTTGATGTGATTGATGAAACCCTGGCAAGGACCAATCTGGGCGAGCTTGAGGTTGGCAGCCAGGTGAACTTTGAGCGCTCATTGAAGTTTGGTGATGAGCTGGGGGGCCATCTAGTCTCCGGCCATGTGCAATGCACAGCGACCATTGCTGAGCTGACACAAAGTGCCGACAACTGCCGGATGCGGCTGACCCTGGATAGCGCCCAGCTGCCTTACATTTTGGAAAAAGGCTTTATTACCGTCGATGGCGCCAGCCTGACGGTTGGGGCTGTGCATGCCGATGGCTTTGAGCTGCATTTGATTCCGGAGACACTGAGCATCACCACCCTGGGCCAGCGGGTGGTCGGTGATCGGCTGAACATCGAGCTGGATCAGCAAACCCTGACCATCGTCAAAACCGTTGAACGGGTGATGGCACAGCGCTTCGCTCAATAATACTGCTCGTCATCGGCATCGACAAAAAGTTGCACACTGTGGTGCAAGTCGTCTTTATGCACCCGTAAATGAATAGGATTGCAGCAATTGCTGCAATCCTCGGTGTAATCCTGATCGTCATCGGTCACTTCAAAGCTGATATGCAGGTGGTGACCACAAAAAGGGCATTCAATGGTTTGACGTTTGAGCGACATAGCTGCTCCTTAAGCTTTTTTTGCTCCTCCCAGACTACGGCCGCCATCCACTGCAATAATTTGTCCGTTCACATAGCCAGACTGGATGAGAAACAGAGCGGTATCGGCGATATCGTCCGGAGTACCCAAGGTTTCCAGCGGGATTTGCTGCAGGATCATTTGCTTGTCCGCCTCGGCAATGTCCGGACTGGGCCAGAGAATGGCACCTGGTGCTATCCCGTTCACCCTAATTGTAGGCGCTAATTCGCGTGCTAGCGACTTTGTCAGCATCAAAAGCGCGGCTTTGGCCATGCAGTAAATCGGGTGCTCCAACAAAGGGCGCTCGGCATGAATATCCACCATATTGATGATGCACCCTTGTTGCTGTGACAGCATCGGGGCCAGTGCCTGGCTTAAGAAAAAGGGCGCCTTGGCATTGGAGCCCATCAGCTGCTCCCAATGTTCGAAGCTGGCCTGGCCAACTGGGGTTGGGTAAAACGCCGATGCGTTGTTTACCAGGACATCCAGCCGGTTGAACGCCTGCTGTGCGTCGGTGGCAACCTGCATCAGGCTCTGGTTGCAGCTTAGATCGCCTTGCACCAAAGCAGCGCTGTCCGGGCGTTGCTGATTCAGTTTTGCTGCCAGGGCCTGCGCTTCTTCGGCGGAGTGCTGGTAATGGATGATGACCCGGTACTGTTGCTGATGCAGCCGTTCAATGAGGGCGCGGCCCAGCCGTTTGGCGCTGCCGGTCACCAAGGCAACGGGAAGGGAGGATGAGGTAGTCATAGTTCATTCGCCACAGGAAAAGAAGCTATCTTACCAGCAGCAAGCGGCTTTGGATCAATAAAACAACTGTTTCACCATGTCTTGCGCCTGCACCAGGTAACTGCCCCGGAACAGGTAGGCGTGATTCAGCACATGGTACAGGTTGTACAAACTTTTTCGCTCAGCGTAGTTTTTATCCAGCGGATACTGGCTTTGGTAGCTTTGATAGAAGCTATCAGGGAATCGGCCAAACAACTCGCTGAAGGCAATGTCAACTTCGCGATCGCCATAGTAACTGGCCGGATCAAACACCACCGGCTCATCGGCGGTAAAGCCAAGGTTGCCTCGCCAAAAGTCGCCATGCACCAGGCTGGGAGTGGGCTGGTGATGATTCAGCCGTTGCCGGCATTGCTCCACCAGCGCATCAATTTTCCCAAAACCAAAGCCTTGCTCTTGCAGCAATTGCAGCAACCAGCCAAAGCGTTGTTCCGAGAAAAAGCTGCTCCAGTTGCCATGCCACTTATTCGGTTGGCTGGTACGGCCAACGCAGGTGTCCCAGTCAAAGCCATACATGGCCTGGCCGCTGTCTGCATGCATTCGGGCCATGGCTTGCCCTAAGGCGTCCCAGCCGGCATCGTGTTCCTCTATCAGTGGGATGTACTCCAGCACCAAAAAGGCTTTGTCCAGCGTTTGGCCGTAGCATATGACCTTGGGAACCCGAATCGCGTGGCGATGCTCGATGGTTTGCAGGCTCATGGCTTCGGCAATGAATTGTTCCAGCTCTTCTTTTTCATTCAACTTGATAAAAAAGTCGTGCTGATCATCAAAGATGTGGTAGGCGAGGTTGATATCGCCTCCGCTCAGTTGTTGTTTAGAGACAACTTTAAAGTCACTGTCCAGCTCACTGTTGATATGCTCTGCAATGGCTTGCCACATCGCTGCTGCTCCAATTTTACCGGTAAGACATTGAGTATGGCGTATCTGGCAGAAAATTCCTGCTGCAAGGGCAGTTTCTATGGTGGCTTGTGCTGCTGAATGCTATGATAGCGGCGCTGACGCACAGGGTATTCCGCGTTGTGTACCAAATGGCTCTTTGTGGGGGTCATCCACTGGTCTGCAAGGCATACCGTCTCAGCCCTGGCACTTATCGGTTGCCGGGTGAACACTTTTTATACTCATATGTGACCCTTGGTATGGGCCACCACTGGAAAAGGACAAGTCATGCCTGTAATTACTTTGCCTGACGGCAGTCAGCGCGTCTTCGAACACTCAGTTTCTGTGATGGATGTTGCCAAAGACATTGGCCCTGGTTTAGCCAAAGCCACCATCGCTGGTCGTGTCAATGGTCAATTGGTCGATGCTTGCGATCCAATTGAACAGGATGCAGAGCTGCAAATCATCACCGCCAAAAACGAAGAAGGTCTGGAGATTATCCGCCATTCCTGTGCGCATTTGCTGGGGCATGCCATCAAGCAACTCTGGCCCAATGTCAAAATGGCCATTGGTCCTGTGATCGACAAAGGTTTTTATTACGACGTGGATATGGAGCACTCGCTCAGCCAGGACGATTTGCAGCGGCTGGAGCAGCGTATGCTGGAGCTGGCGAAAACCGAATACGACGTCATTAAGAAAAAAGTCAGCTGGCAAGAAGCCTTCGATGCCTTTAAAGCCCGAGGCGAGAATTACAAGCTGCAAATCCTGCAGGAAAACGTCAGCAAAGACGATCAGCCTGGCCTGTACCATCACGAAGAATACCTCGACATGTGCCGTGGTCCGCACGTGCCGAACATGAAGTTCTGTCAGCACTTTAAAATTATGAAAGTGGCCGGCGCTTACTGGCGCGGCGACTCCAACAACAAGATGCTGCAACGGATTTATGGCACCGCCTGGGCCGATAAAAAGCAGCTGGCCGCCTACCTGAAACAATTGGAAGAAGCGGAAAAGCGCGATCACCGCAAAATTGGCAAGGCACTGAATCTGTTTCATTGGCAGGAAGAGGCGCCGGGCATGGTGTTCTGGCACGACGATGGCTGGAAAATCTACAAAGCCATCGAAAGTTACATGCGCGACAAACTGGTCGAGTACGATTACGAGGAAGTTCGGGCGCCGATGATCATGGATGTGTCGATGTGGGAGAAATCCGGCCACTGGGACAAATACCATGACAACATCTTTGCCACCGAGTCGGAAAAGCGTACCTATGCGGTGAAGCCGATGAACTGCCCGGGCCATGTGCAGATTTTTAATCAGGGCTTAAAAAGTTACCGCGACCTGCCATACCGCATGGCCGAGTTTGGCATTGTGCATCGCAATGAGCCTTCGGGCGCTTTGCATGGCCTGATGCGGGTGCGCTCCTTTACTCAGGACGATGCCCATGTGTTCTGTACTGAAGAACAAATTCTGGATGAAGTGACCAGCTGCATCAAGATGGTGTACGACGTCTACAAAGACTTTGGCTTTAGCGACAACATTGACATTAAGTTGTCGACCCGGCCGGAAAAACGCATTGGCAGTGACGAAAGCTGGGATAAATCCGAGCAGGCGCTGGCCGAGGCCTTGCAGCGCAATGGTCTGGAGTTTCAGTACCAGCCGGGCGAGGGGGCCTTCTATGGTCCCAAGATTGAATTTACCTTGTACGACTCCATTGGCCGGGCCTGGCAGTGCGGTACCATTCAGCTCGATTTCTCGATGCCAGCCCGTCTGGGGGCGCAATACGTGGCTGAAGATGGCGAGCGCAAACCACCGGTGATGATTCACCGCGCCATTTTAGGCTCGCTGGAGCGTTTTATCGGTATTTTGATCGAAGAGTACGCCGGTTTGTTCCCAGCCTGGTTGGCGCCCACTCAGGTGGTGGTGATGAATATTACCGACCATCAGGCCGAATATGTGCAAAAATTGGTGAAAACTTTCAAATCTCAGGGCATTCGAGTGATAAGTGACTTGAGAAATGAGAAAATAGGCTTTAAAATCCGCGAGCATACCTTAAAGCGGATCCCGTACCTGCTGGTTGTCGGCGATAAAGAAATGGAAGCCGGTGATGTAGCAGTGCGCACCCGCAAAGGGGAAGACCTGGGTAAAATGTCCATTGATAGCTTTGTAGCCAAGCTGCAAGCGGAAGTGGCAGCCAAGTCTTAATTATTCTTTTCTTGGAGGAACGAACCATTAAAGTCGGAAAAAAGAATCAGGCAGCACCACGGGCAAATCGCCTAAATGAAGAGATCAACGTACGTGAAGTACGCTTGGTCGGTGTCGAAGGAGAGCAGCTGGGTGTTATCCCAACTGCGGAAGCTCTGAGTATGGCTGAGGACGCCGGAGTCGATCTGGTTGAAGTTAGCCCAAATGCGGAACCTCCGGTCTGTAAGCTGATGGATTATGGTAAGTTCCTGTTTGAAAAAAGTAAGGCTCTGAAAGAGCAGA
>JAFIFR010000076.1 GCA_020831935.1 Alkalimonas sp. | reverse complement strand
AAGCTGCGACCTCAAGCGCCGGTTGCAAGTCGCCGCCCAGTTGCTGCGCCAGGGCGCTGCGAGCCATCACTTGCTGTTGTGCTTTGGCATAGAGCTGGTGATCATGGCTGATGTAACAACCGGGACGTAATACCACCTCAATGCTGTGCTGTGTTGGCAAGCTCTTCAGCACCTCAGCTACAATGTCGTACCAGACCGAGCCTGCTCCGGTCAGCAAGGCTGTTCGGGGGGCAATAAAATGTTGCTGCAGTTGCAGGCAGAGTGCTGCCGCCTCAGCGACCCATTGCCGCACGCCAGCCTCATCTTTGGCGATGCCTTCGTAAAACTCCAGCCCAGCCAGCAAGAGGCCTGCTGATTGTTGAATCTCACTGGCCAGGCTCAGACAGGCATCGCCATGGCGCAGCCCGCAGCGCCCGGCCAAAGTCCCTAGCTCAATTAAGCAAGGCAGCTGGCAGTCTTGCTGACTAAAGAATGCTGACAATTGCTGCACATTGGTTGCATCGTCGATGCAGCAATAAACCGCCACGCCTTGTCTGAGCAAATTGGCAATGATTGCCATATTGCCCTGGCCCACCAATTGATTGGCGAGGATAATTTTGCTGGCTCCGGCCTGGGCTGCAATGGTCGCCTGGTATGGAGTGGCAACTGTCAAGCCCCAGGCCCCAGCGGCCAACTGGCGTTTAAAAATTTCCGGTGTCATGCTGGTTTTGCCATGCGGTGCCAGCTTCACACCCGCGCGTTCGGCAAAGGTTTGCATCCAATGAATGTTATTGTGCAGAGCACTTTGACGAATGATGGCGGCCGGCAAAGGCAGCTGACCATCGAGCAGACACGCCTCTGACGGTTGGTGATAACAGGGATCGGCTTTGTGTTGCATGCAGGCTCCTTGAACGCAATTGGCGATGCAGTTGATAATTTATCCTACCGAAAGGTTTACTTTTTTAACTCAATGGTACAAAGTATCGTTGATAATTACCACTTACAGCCTGAGCTTAGGCTTGTTTATTTCGCGGGTTGTCGCAAATATGACGTTTGAAATTGATATTTTATCTCGCATATCGGAGCGCTTTATCGAACTCAGCGACTCCGAACAAAAAGTGGCTCAGTTGATCTTGAATGATGTGCGGGCGGCCACCGAGCTGAACATCGCCGCACTGGCCAAAGCGGCAGGTGTCAGCCAGGCGACAGTGACCCGTTTTGCTCGCAGTGTGGATTGCAAAGATGTGCGTCAGCTGAAAGTGAAGTTAGCCCAATCCCTGGCGGTAGGCCAGCGGTTTATTGAAGAAAGCCCGGATCTTGATGGCATTCAAGGCGTGTACGAAGCCATTAAAAACACCCTGGACTTAAGCCGTAAGTTGCTTAAAACCGAATCGGTGCATCAGGCCGTTCAGTGGCTGTTGCAGGCCAGAATGGTGCTCTGCCTTGGGATGGGGGGCGGTTCGTCCATCGGCTCACTGGAAATGCAAAACCGTTTGTTTCGTTTTGGGGTACCGGTCAGCAGTTATCAGGATGGTTTGTTGTGCCGTATGGTCGCTGCAGCGGTCGAGCCGACTGATGTGCTGGTGGTGATTTCCCTGACCGGCAATACTCCGGAAGTGGTGGATGCCGCCGCCATTGCGCGGCAGTACGACGCCAAAGTCATCGCCATCACCAAACCAGACTCGTTGCTGGCTCATGAGTCGGATCTGCTGCTGGCGATCCAGGCACCGGAAACCGATTACATTTATAAACCCTCGGCCTCGCGCTACGCCATGCTGGCGGTGATTGATATTCTGGCGACCGAGCTGGCTAAACAAAACAAGCGGCGCTCACGTGACAAACTGCGGCGGGTTAAGCTGTCGCTTGACAGTCACCGCGGCGGGGATGAGCGCCAACCTTTAGGGGATTGACAGGAGGAAGCATGGCAATACGTCGTTTTGGGACACAAGGCAATACGGGCACAGGTGGTCAGCCGCTGCCATTTGCCAAGGCGGTAGCCGCCGGTGGCTGGTTGTATGTATCGGGCCAAACTCCGATGCGCGATGGTGAAGTGGTGGAAGGTGGTATCGTTGAGCAATCGCGGTTGGCCATTGAAAACTGCCTGGCAATCATGACCGAAGCGGGCTTTGCCAAAGCCGACATCGTGCATCTGAAGGTTTTTTTGACCGATGCGCGCTATTTTTCTTCGTTTAACAAAGTCTTTGCCGAGTACTTTGCCGAGGCACCGCCGGCCCGGATCTGCGCTGTGACCGAGTTGGTGGTCGACTGCAAAGTCGAAGTGGACTTGACCTGTTACAACCCTGCTAAAGTTCGCTGCTAATGACACCGCTGTCATTCTTGGCTGGGGGCTTCCGATGAACCTGGGTGTCTTTTACAGTTTGTTTGCACTCTATCTGGCCGGGCTTATTGCTTTAAGTCTCTGGCTGGCCCGACGGCAGCGCAGCAGCGATGACTTCTTACTGGCGGGGCGTCAGGTTTCCGGTCGCCTAAGCCTGGGCACCACAGTGGCAACCATGATAGGCACGGGCACCAGCATGGGGGCGGTGGGTTTTGCTTACACCAACAGCTGGGCTGGCATGCTGTACGGCATTGGTGGTGCCTGTGGTATTTTATTGCTGGCCTGGCTGTTTGCACCGGTCAGGCGTTACGGCTTTATGACCATGAGTGAAGAGCTGTCTTATTACACCGGAGCCCGACCTCAGGTGCGTCTGCTCTTTGCCTTGTTGATTTTTGTGGCGTCACTCGGCTGGCTTGGAGCGCACCTTATTGGTGGCGCTTTGTATTTATCCTGGGCCACCGGTATGGATTTGAATGTCGCGAAGTTGATCATCGCGACGGCTTTTACCCTCTACATTGTGATTGGTGGCTACAGCGCTGTGGTCTGGACCGACTCCATCATGGCCATTATCTTATTTATTGGTTTTATTCTGATGGCGCTGCTGATCAGCGTACAGGCCGGAGGCATTCAGGCGCTGGCGGCAGAGGTGCCGTCTGCGCAGTCCGGCTGGCAAGCCTTAACGCATATTGGGGTGGTGCCCGCGCTTTCACTGGCTGCGGTCATTGCCTTGGGGGTGTTGGCCACGCCTTCCTTTCGTCAGCGTATTTATTCAGCCCGCTCCGTCCGTACAGTCCGCCGAGCCTTTACTCTGGCCGGCCTGTTGTACTTTGCCTTTGCTGCGTTACCTGCACTGATTGGCATCGCGGCTCGTCAGACAGCACCAGAGCTGGCCGATCATCAATTTGCCTTTGCCACCATGGCGGTGCAAGTGTTACCTGGGATGGTGGCCATCCTGGTGCTGTTGGCCGGTGTATCGGCTACCTTGTCCTCGGCCAGCTCCGACGCCATAGCGGCGGTCAGTATTTTTATCCGTGATTTGTTGCAGCAGTGCTTCCCAGCAGGCTTTGCTCCCAAGCGCCTGCTGCTACTCAGTCGGCTGATGCTGGTGGTGGTGGCGGTGTTGGCCCTCGGCATGGCACTGCTGTCGAACGACATCATTCGCTACATTACCTCTTTGATTGCTACCTTGATGTCCGGTCTGGCGGTCACAGCTCTGCTGGGCCGATTTTGGCCTGGTTTTCGCTGGCAGGGTGCTGTGGCGGCTGTGCTGTGCGCCATGCTGGTTTCTTTCAGTATTTTGCTCACGCCCGATTGGCTGGTGTATTGGGGCAATCCGGTGTTGCCGGCATTTGCCGGGGCCTTGCTCAGTGCCCTGTTAGTCAGTGGGTTTTACCGGCATCAGCCGGTGTCCCGCCTTGCCAGTATGCGCCGTTTACGGGCAGAGCGGCAGCGCTTTTTGCAGCAAAAACCAGCGGCTGAGATAGCGGCTGAAGCCGATGCCGCCAACACTCATTCCACCCGGTTCGATCCGAAACGAGACAGTCCGTTATGATGCGTATTTTTACCGCTTCGCTGGCGACAGAAACCAACACTTTTTCGCCGATGTTTACCGATCTTGCCAGCTTTAAAAACAGTTTTTATGCGGCTCCGGGCGAGCACCCGGCAACGCCAACCTTATGCAGTGCACCCTTAGTAGCCTGCCGGGAAGAAGCGCAGCGCCAGCCGATCCAGTTGTTTGAAGGCAGCTGCAGCTGGGCGGAGCCTGGTGGCCTGGTCAATCGTGCCAGTTACGAGTACCTGCGTGATGAGTTGCTGCAGCAATTGCAGCAGGCGCTGCCGGTTGATGCGGTTATTTTAGGCTTGCATGGTGCCATGGTGGCCCAGGGCTACGACGATTGCGAAGGGGATTTATTGCAGCGTGTTCGGGCTATGGTTGGCCCCGATACCGTCATTTCCGCTGAATTGGATCCGCACAGCCACCTGACGGCCAAGCGGATGGCCATGGCAGACTTGCTGATTGCCTTCAAAGAGTTCCCACATCTGGATTTTATGGATCGTGCCAGAGAGCTGGTGCGGTTAACACTGGCGACAGTGCGCAAGGAAATCAATCCTTGCATGGCCAGCTTCGATTGCAAAATGATCGATGTGTTGCCAACCAGCAATGAGCCGATGAAGTCTTTTGTCGCCCGGATCCGCCAACTGGAGCAGCAAGCCGGTGTGTTGTCGATTTCGGTGATCCATGGCTTTATGGCAGGGGATGTGCCTGAGATGGGCACCAAGCTGTTGGTGATTACCGACAATCAACCCGAACTCAGCGAGCAGCTGGCCCGGCAGTTGGGCATGGAACTCTTTGCACTGCGCGGCCAAAGCATGCCCACCATGCTGTCGGTCAAGGAGGGAGTCAGCCGGATGCGCAGCAGCGAGCAAACCCCGGTGGTGCTGGCCGATGTCTGGGACAATCCGGGTGGGGGCGTCGCCGGTGATGGCACCTTGATTTTGCACGAGGTGTTGCGGCAACAGGTGCAAGGCGTGGCTTTTGGGACCATTTGGGATCCGATGGCGGTGCAGTTGTGCATGGCCGCCGGCGAGGGAGCCGTGATTCCACTACGCTTTGGTGGCAAAAGCTGCGCTACAGCCGGTGCACCAGTGGATCAGTGGGTGGAAGTGAAAGCGCTGCGCCAGCAAGCCTGGCAGGATTTTGCTGGCAGTCAGGTGCCGATGGGGGCCTGTGCCTGGATCCGCTTCGCCGGCGTTGACGTGATCTTAAATTCCAATCGTTGCCAGTCGTTTGATCCCAGCTTGTTTTGCGCGCTTGGCATTGAGCCTGCGCAGTACCGTGGTCTGGTGGTCAAGTCGACCAATCACTTCTATCAGGGCTTTGCGGCCATCGCTGCCGAGGTCTGGTATCTGGATGCCAAAGCGCCTTACCCAAGCGATCCAAGGCGCAACCAGTATCAGAAACTAAGCCGCGCCATTTGGCCTATTGTGGAGCAACCGCATCTGCTGGACCAGGCAAAATGCCATCCAGCGATAGACGCTCAATGCAGCCGCAATCCTGCAAGGTGACATAAAGGTAAGGCCACTGCACAGCCAGGTTGGTTGGGTAGCGGTGTTGCAGTGGCAACTCGGCCAGCAATGCGCCTGTTGTACTGAGTAAAATCACCCGGCCCTCACCAAAACGGGTGACGGCCAGCACCCCAGGCTGCACCATTCGCATACCATCCAGGCCTCCATGGGAGAATGTTGCCAGTAAGGTTTTGTCGTGCAGTGCTTGCTCATCGATGCGGTAGCGCCAGATCCGACGTTGCAGGCTTTCATTGACAAAAAGCTTGCGGCCATCACTGGACACTTCGATGCCATTGGTGGTGCCCATGCCAGACTCCAGCAACTGGTAGCGGCCATCGGCCGATACCCGCCACAGTTGACCGCTGCCGCTTTGCCAATCGGGGTCGCTAGCAAAGAGTGTATCCGGTGGCAGCAACGCCAGATCATTGGGTTGATGCATGGCCGGAACATGCACCAGCTCGCTCATTGCTTGTGTTGCCATTTGGTATTGCCAGACCCGGTTGCGGCTGTAATCGGCAATAAACATCCGGCTGCCATCGGCACTGAAACGAATGCCATTGCCAATGCTGCCCGCTGGCAGCTCGAATACCAGCTCGGTTGTTTCCTGGCCGCTTACCCGGCCAATGCTGCCTTGCTGGCGGTAATTCACCACATAAAGCGCACCATCGGGCCCAAAGGCCGGGCCTTCAATGCCGGAGGTAAAGGTATTGGCTTCAACCCATTGCTGGCTGCTAACCGGGGTCAGCAAGGGCTGTATCAAGCGGTGCGCGGCAATCACCAGCTCAGCTTCAATGCCCCGGCTTTGTTGCCACAGCGCATCAGCACCGGCTGGAGCCGCTTCTTGCCTGGCGTGGGCCTTCAGCAGGGAGCGTCCAACATCGGCCAACTGGCTCAGGGTGTCGATGATGGGTATTAATTCCTGCGCCGCCGGTTTGTCGGTTAAGTAGGGGGTTAAACTGTGCGACAACTGCTGCCAACGGCTTAGCTGCGCTTTCAAAGGCTTGAGGTCGGTATCCGGTTGCTGTTGCCACTTCTTAAGCAATTGCTCAAGCGCGCGCAGCTGGCTTTGTTCTGCCGGCAAGAAGTCCACCAGACGGTTCAGAGGCGCCTGATTGTGGTATTGCTGGCGGACGGAGCGCTCATGCAATCGGTGGTAATAGTGAGCCGGCTCCAGCGCTACAATCAGTTGCTGCAGCGCGGCCAGGCCTGCGGGTTCAACCAGGCTGGCCAGCCCTTGTGTTTGTTGCTGCAGGTGCAAAAGGCCGACCGAGTCTTCCAGCCAGGGCTCCAGCTGCTCCAGCCGTTGGTAAAGCTTCGCTTCATCACGAAGCTCAGCCGGTGACCACAGGCGCTCTGCGACGACCAGGGCCTGAGGCCAAAGCCTTCGATCGATCACCTCGGCATTCACCAGCTCACCCCAAAGGGCGATCTCACCGCCCAGCACCCGCGCTTGCTCATCCAGACTTAATGCCGGACGTGCTATGCCTGCAGGCAGCGGATCCTGTTGGTTGTGCCAGTCGATTTGCTCCCCAGCAATGGCATAGGGCGCATTGCCAACCACCAGCTCACCGGCCAGCTGCTCTGCCAGCGTCCAGTCGGCTTGCACCGGGCCCATCCAGGTATCGAGTGAAAAGCGAAGCCGGTTGGCTTCCAGCGTTAAGTCCGGCAGTGCCTGTCGGCTGCGTCCTGCAAAGTCGATAAAGCCCTCAAGGCGTTGCTCGTAATGCAGCAGCCATAGCTTGCCCTCTATCGGAGCACCGCGTAAACGGGGGATGGTAAAGCGCCATCCAGACCAGGCTTGGTAGCCTTCTGGTTGGGCTGGGGAAGGCTGTGGCAGTGGATCTATCCGGTAATGAAAGTGCGCAAACTGAGGCTGATCCAGGTAATAGCCGGTCGATAAAATCACATCATGGCCGGCCTGAGCCGCTTCGACCACCGAGTCCAGTCCACGCCAGGACTGAACCAGACTGGATGAAGGCAGCTCAGGGGTCAGGATTTCATCCCAGCCAATCATCCGACGATCCAGCTGGTTTAAAATGCCAAGCACGCGTTGATTAAACCAGGTTTGCAGCGCCAGGTGGTCTTTCAGGCCATGCTGCTGCTTAAAAGCCAGAATCGCAGGGTTTTGCTGCCAGTGATCGGGCAAGACTTCATCACCGCCAATGTGCAGATAAGGATCGGGAAATAAGCTGGCGACCTCTTCCAGCAATTCGGTTAAAAATTGATAGGTGCTTTCCTGGGTTGGATCCAGTACTGCCGGGTGAATGCCCCAGTGCTTTTCAGGCTCGGCAGGCCCCGGCATCGACATCAACTCCGGGTAAGCCGCGCCCAATGCTGTGGTATGACCGGGCGCATCAATTTCCGGGACCACGCGAATACCGCGTAATGCTGCGTAATCGATGATGCGCCGCACATCCTCCTGGCTGTAATAGCCATCGGTGCCGCCAATTTGATGCAGCTTTGGAAAACGCTTTGATTCCAGTCGCCAGCCCTGATCGTCGGTTAAATGCCAGTGCAACACATTGAGTTTGGCAGCAGCCATCCCATCCAGCTGGCGTTTGATGGTCTCTACCGGTAAAAAATGCCGGGCCGGATCCAGCAGCAGGCCGCGCCAGGCAAAACGCGGTGCATCATTCATGGCAAGGGCCGCAAGGCTGCTGTGCCCGGCCAGCAATTGCAGTACGGTTTCCAGTCCATGCAAAACGCCCAGGTGAGTGGGGGCTTGCAACACAATGCCGGAAGCATCAAGCCGCAGCCGGTAGGATTCATCCTGATGCAGCTTGGGGTACCAAAAAGGCTCCGCGCTTTCGATGTCAATGCTAAGGGTGATCGGAGCGGTTGTGGCATGCTGCACCCAGGGGTGTTGTTGCTGCAACCGCTGCAAAAAACGTTGCAAGGCTGGCTCAAGTATCTGTTGGTGCTCTGACGGGTACTGCCAATTCAGCTTGGAAGCTAATTGAAAAGGCGCTTCGTCCAACCAGTCCAATTGCATTGGGTAGGGCATCAGGGCAGGAGCCGTATCGCTTTGCTGTCCGGCCAGGGGCGTGCTAACGCCAAGACAGAGCAGCAACAACAGCAGGTAAGGATGCATGGTGATCACCTCATTTTTGCGCATTCATTGTTACTTGGTAACATTTATTTTTGCAGTAAACAAGATGCTCAGCTGGTTTTTGCAGCAAAAAAACCACGATCAATTTGAAAATAACTGTTTACTTTTTGTTCTTGTTGGTACAAAGTAACAATAAGCTTGCAGAAAAACAGGGCTGCAAGTCCCATCTGCTGCATTGGTCAGCGGCTAGTGACAGACAACAGAACCACAGTATCATAACGAGAGATAACAAAGAGAGTGCACCATGCCTGGAACAAAATTTAAAGGTAACAAGTTAACCATCGCCGTCTCGGCTGCGATCATTGGACTTCAGCCTGCATTTGCTCTGGCTGACAATGACAGCGGTGTCATTGAAGAGGCAGCAGATGAACAAGTTGAAGTGATCCAAGTCCGGGGTATCCGGGGCAGTTTGCTCAGTGCCCAGAACCTGAAACGCTTTGCCGACACGGTCAAAGATGTCATTACCGCATCCGATATTGGGGCCTTGCCGGATAAGTCCGTCACGGAAGCCCTGCAGCGGGTGCCTGGCGTGACCATTGAGCGTTTTGCTTCGTCCGACGACCCGAAGCACTACGCAGATGAAGGCACCGGCGTCCTGGTAAGGGGTTTGGACCGGGTGCGCTCCGAAGTCAATGGCCGGGATGCGTTTAGCGCCAATCCCTGGGGTGGCTTAAGCTACGAGGATTTTCCTGCCGAATTGCTTGGCTCGGTTGAGGTGGTGAAAAACCAGACCGCCGATCTTATTTCCGGTGGCATTGCCGGCACCGTCAATCTGGTGACCCGCAAGCCGTTTGACTCCGATGAGCGCTTGCTGGCTGTGAATGTCAAAGCCAATTATGGCGATTATCGCAAAGACTGGACCCCTTCAGTCTCGGCTTTGTTTTCCGACAGCTGGGAAACCAACGCCGGCCGTTTTGGTTTTTTGATTGCGGCGTCTCAGTCTACCTTTAAAACCCGGGGTGATGGCATTGGTCTTGGCAACTTCCATTCACGTGGCGATTCGTTTGTGCCGACTCTGGATCAGTGGGGCGGCATTACCGGGGTAGATCCGGATTCGCCGGTAGACGGTCCGGCCTTACCGGGGCAACCGGCAGGCAGCGTCTGGCACGTGCCGGTGGCCATTCATATGAGCACGGCCGACAACGACCGTAAACGTACCGGCTTTACCACCTCATTGCAGTGGGCCAATACCGACAATACTCTGGTCGCTACTATAGAGCACATCAATTCGCGAGCTTCCCTGGAGTGGAATGAGCGGCAAATTGGTCAGGCGGCTCAGGGTTTCCGCAGCTTTATGGGCTCGTCGCAAAACTGGCAAGACGATGCCGCTAATGGCTTTCCTTTGACCACCAGCGGTGGTTTTGTGACTTCGGGGATCGCGCTTGGGGTGAGCCCGGAAACGCCATTCTTTTACCGCAGTCGTTGGAACTACAACGAAAATACGGTGGAAGATACCTCCTTCAATCTGGTGTACCGGCCCACCGATCGCCTGACCATGGTGTTTGACTACCAGCACATTGATTCGGAAAAAGTGGTGCACAACTACAGCATGTCGGGTCAAACCCGAGGCAACCATGTGCATGTGGTGTCGCCTTACTTCCTGGATATGCGCGGCTCACGCCCGACGGTACAGTTTTTAAGCGACAATATCCTGACCGCCGGTTGGTCACCGAATGAAGACTGGGATGGCCCGGTCCCCAATGTGTTTCTTGGCAGCGGCATGGAGCAAGAGGAACACAATACCGCTCGTGCCGATAGCTTCAAGTTTGATTTAACCTATGAGCTGGATGGTCTCTTTACCGCGGTCAGAACCGGTTTTTACTACTCGGATAAAGATTTGACGGTGCGAGATACGGCCTACGAGGGCTGGTCAGCCATTGGTACGCCTTGGATCCAGGCCGATCGCAATGCCGCTGCTGCGGTCAATCGCCCGGATCTGTTTGAGCGGGTTGATTTCTCTGATTTCTACCATGGCAATGTGTTGCTGGGCAATGTGAACAACTTCCTGTTCCCCCGGATGGACTTGGTTCGCAACTACGCCCAGTCGTTGCGTCAGGGCTGTCAGGATGGCTGGCACAATGCGACCTTAAGCGCCGCCAACAATGGCGTTTGTACTGGCACCTACGTGCCTTATGAAG
>JAFIFR010000359.1 GCA_020831935.1 Alkalimonas sp. | reverse complement strand
ACCGGCACTAAAAAAACACCCTCACTTCAGGATGCTTCACAAAACCAGAAAGCGCCTTTTCATCGCCTTGTTGGACTGCCGCGCTCCGCCCTGTGGAATTCTTGCGATGCGCTGGCACTGCATTTCCTTTTTCTTACGCTCATTTAAACGATTTTATTACCCTGTCGCAACTATTTTTTCTTCGCACCGGCATCGCTGACCGGTTTTTCGCCCACAAATGTACCCTCCTGCCCAATGAGCAAGAGTTATCCTACTTTGTTAGTGCGTCATTTTTTGACGCTCAACAGTGGCCTGTAAAGCGCTTCCACACAGGGCGCAGCGCGCTGGCTCACCAAAACGGCGGATGAAACTCAGCCAGTCCAAACCGGGCGGTTCCATAACCGGCGATTGCCTCAACTGCTGCCGCGCTCGGTTCAGTGACGCTAAGCAACTTCCATGGTAAAGCCCATAGTAGCGCAGCATCGGCTTGCCCGGCGCTGGCAGGTGCAGCAACAGGCGACGGATAAACTCATCCACTGTGCAGCTGGTGATTTCCCGTTGCGAAGTCCGGTGATCGCGATAACGAAATCGCACCCGACCATCGTTCACACTCAGCAACTGGCTGTTGCGAAAGGCTCCGCCACTGACATAGCGTGCGAGGTATTTAGCAACACCACGTCCATGCTCGTAGGGCTTGCAACAGTGCACTACCCAATTTATCCGGCCCAGCTTGTTACACTGGTTTTGCCAGTGCTGTTCGCCATCACTGCCGGGTAAGCGCAGTTGCCCTGAGGACAAGGCTTGCCGTAGTCGTGCCAACAGCTTGCCCCGTACCAGTTGCGCCATCACCCGCGCTGGCAGAAAGCGGCCTCGTTTGGGCTTACGCCAGCTACCAGCTTCATCCAGGCCACCATCTGCCATCAGGCAATGCAGGTGTGGATGCAGATCCAGTTTCCGTCCCCAACTGTGCAGAGCCAGCATAAAGGCTGGTTTGGCACCAAGATAGACCGGATCTGCTGTCAGCTGCTTTAAAGTGGCACTCACTGCGGTAAATAACGCATCCTGAAACCAGCCACGGTTGAATTGCCATAACGGGTTCAGTTGATGCGGTAAGGTGAAAACCCAGTGGTGATGCACGCAATCGAGCAGCATGCTCTCACGGGACACAAGCCAGCGCTCACGGCGTAGCGCCTGACATTGCGGGCAGGCTCTGTGGTGGCAACTGTTGTAATACACGCCTTGCAAGTGCCCGGCTTCGCAATACTGGGCATGGCTGCCCATTCGCGCCGTGCGGCACTGCATCAGGCTTTGCACTGCCTTATGTTGGTGTATCGTCATGCCGTGTTGCTGCAGGTAGCCGTCAAGGTGCTCCTGCAGCAGGCGTTGGATGCTCCATCTGCTCATGAAGACAAGCGTAGAAT
>JAFIFR010000358.1 GCA_020831935.1 Alkalimonas sp. | reverse complement strand
CGGCGTTTTTCAAGATAGTTGTCACCATTGACCGTTTTAAGCGGCCTGTTTTTCTACCTGTTTAATCTGCTCTTTCTCCGGGTTCAGCGTTGTTGGCCCCACCGGTGTGCAGTTTCGTACATCGCGTTTTCCCCAGCGACACGGATTAGCCTCTTTCGCTGCTTCAATCCGCTCTTTGCGCTGTGCCAGTATACTTTTATCCTGGCCTGTATGGCGCTGATGGGGTGTCACAAACCGTAACTTACTGTGTTTATGCTCGTAGTTATACCAGCGCGTGAATTTCAGAACCCAAGCTCTGGCTTCATCTAAGCTTTTAAAGCCCGCTGACGGCCAATCAGGCCGGTATTTGCAAGTGCGGAACAACGACTCTGCAAAGGGATTATCATTGCTCACCCGTGGTCGGCTGTACGATGTCGTCACCCCAAGTTCATATGCTTTGGCACGCATAGTCTGCGACTTCATCGGCGCACCGTTATCTGAGTGCAGCACCAGACCACTGTGTAAGCACTTTTCACGTAATAACGTTTGCTCCAGTAGTTTTGCCGCGTTCTCACCTGATTCCTGTTCATACACTTCGTGGCCAACAATTTTACGACTGAACAAGTCTTCCAGCATATACAGGTAGTAGAACTGCCCGCGCACTGTGCTAGGTAAATAGGTGATATCCCAGCAAAACACCTGACCCGGCCCTGTCGCGGTATAGGTCGTTGGCAGTATTGATACTTTCGGAGTGAGGCTCCGACCGCGATGATGCAACTGACCGCAGGCTTTTAATACCCGATAAAACGTCGATTCAGAGCCATAATATTCCCCGTTATCCAACAGTGTAGGCACGATCTGCGACGGTGGCATACTGGCAAACTCTTTCATGTTGCATACCTCGATGATCTGAGTTTGCTCCGCTTCCGTCAGCTTATTCGCTGGCTGTGGACGAACTGCATCGGGCCGTTTATCAGCCTTAACTTCGCCATCACGATACCAGCGTCGATAGGTACGTAATGTGATCCCAGCTTCGTTACAGGCCACTTGAAGCCTGGCTCCAGACTGATTAGCTTCCTGTATCAACGACACGTATTCAATGCGCTGAGGGACCGAGGTCAATCGTCCTCGTTGTCTCTCTCCCAAAGCGCATTTAACTTTTTTCGCAGCACCAAAATTGCTGCAGTTTCAGCTAATGCTTTTTCTTTTTCCCGTAGCTCACGCTTTAACTGTTTAATTTCTTTATGATCTGCTTTGCGCTGCCGCTTTGTTTCAAGCTCTTGCTCGCGAGAACTCATAAAGCCTCTGAGTGAATCCGCTTTCCAGGCCTTTACTTGTTCAACATACAGACCTTTTTCACGACAATATTCGCTGAGTTCTGCTTCATTCAAACTGGCAGTTTCGATCACAGTGGCAAGCTTAGCT
>JAFIFR010000075.1 GCA_020831935.1 Alkalimonas sp. | reverse complement strand
GCACATAGATCTCATGCTGCTCTATTTGGCGGCCATACTCTTGTGCCAGCTCAGGGCCAAACAGTTCAGCAATCTTCTGGCTGACTTTGCCACGATTGACCTGAATAAAGATGTCTTTCATCATTTCGGCTTCTAGGGTGGCGATATTTTTCTGGGTGACATTGGCATTGGCATCCATTTTCGAGCCATCGGCGGCGTTTTGTGCGCTTAAGTAATGGTCGATAAAATCCAGTTTTTGCTGCAGTTGGTCTGGTTGTAAACGTAACATAGTCAAGCTCCTTGCTTAGCGGATAAAGCGGTGGTTCAGGGGTTGGCCTGTGCGTAAATCCACCAGTCGTTGGTTGGTAGTGGGGTTGTCCAGGCCGCCGCGCTCAGGCAGCCAGCGGCCGGTTTTTAAATAGGTCAGTTCAGCTTTAAGCTTCGGCTCGATATCATCCAGCCCGGTGTAAAGACAGGTGCGAAGGCCATGCCGGCGCGCCAGCTTCAGCTTGCGTTGTAGTTCCACGCTGTGCCATTCGCCGCCTAAAAACAGCACACAGCTGATCAGGCCCCGGTACTGGTTCAGACGTTGCTCAAAGTACGCATCGGTCAGCAGGTTGCCCTGGCTGGCATCCCAGGTCTCGGTGCTGTGGCAGCCTTTGCAGCCAAGGGTGCAGCCGGTGATGGTGTAGGCCAGTGAGACCTCCCCTGGAACCTCCTGCCAAACTACCTGTTCGAGACTAAAACGCAGCATAAAAACCTACATATAGTGTTATTATTTCTTTTTGTGTCTATATCTTGTGTTTCAGGGTAGTCGTTTTGTGGATGGCAAGCTTGATCTGGATCAAGGTTTAGCCGCTGCTCCAGGCTGCCAAGCCGTCCGGGCCGCATGCTTGCTGGATCCTGTACCCCTTCGTGGATAGGGCTGAATGCAGGTAAAAAAAACCGCCCGCTGAAAACCAGGGGCGGTGCAGAGGAGCCAGTTCAACTGGCCGTGGAGTTGGTAAGACATAGTCAGCATTGGCCCCAAGATGAACTTCAGGCTGTAGCGATCGGGTACGCTAAGCAGACCTTTGCAGCCCCGGATGGGCTGCACAGAGCCCCCAGGGATGGGTTTACGGCGCGTCTGAGTGCGCTACCCGGTCGATGCAGCCCTGCACAGTACCCTGCTTGTGTTAAATCGAATAACTCAGCATCAGCCAGAGTTTCCTGCTATCGACCGCAAAGCTATTGGCCTGATAATCAGCCAGCTTCAGCATGCCCTGCAGCTGATTGCTGAAACGGTAACTGGCCGTCAGGTTCCACTCGCTGCCATAACGGCGGCCATCGGTGTCGCTGTGGTAGCGGTGGTAGTTCAGTGTCAGCTGAACCGGGCCGGCAGGATGACGCACCCCCAACCACTGATCGCGCAAGCCATCGTTTGGTGTTACTAAAAACAGATCGGCAAAACCCTGAAAGGCATGCAGGGTAGCCAGCGGCGTTTGAAAGGCACTGCTGCCATCGCCGGCTAGTCGCTCGGTGCCTGCTATCAGTTGCAGTTTTTGCTGTTGCCAGCTCAGTTGTACCCGGTGGTAATGGTGTTGGAAATCCAACGGCGCATCATGGCGGTCTTGTTGTCTGGCTGCAGCTAAGTGCAGGCTTAGGCTTTGTTGCTCGCTCAAAGCCCACTTGCCCTGATAATCCAGACCGTAGGTCAGGCTGCTGCGCACGGCCCAGTCGTTAAAGTCCAGATCGTAGCCATAGGCTGCCAGTTGCTGATTAGGGTTGAGTTGCCAGCTTAAAAGGCCTGTATAAAACTCACCGCGCTGGTTGGCGGCCGGGCCTTTGGGGCCAAACACCCGGTTGACGTTGTGCAAACGGGCCAGATCCAGTGTGATGGCCGGGGTAAAGCTGTGCTGCAGCCGGTAACCATCATAGGTCTGTTCGTTCTGCCGCCAGCCGACACCGCCTAAAAATCGTTGATTCAGATGGTTAACGCGCTGACGGCCCATCGTAAAACTGGTGTCTTCACTCAGCTGGTATTTCAGGGCAGCCTGGTTGATGTCGGTGCCTTTCGGATCGGCCACCACACTGTACTGGCTGTTGCCATGGACTGTGCTGTTGTAGGTTTCCCCGCCCAGTACACTGACGTTGTCGACTTCCAGCAAACCAGACAAACCATAAGCCTGGCCGGTGGTGAGCGTTAAACGACTGCGCAGGGTAGATGCCAATGCATCTTTTAATGCATTGTCCTGATCCACATGCTCGATGCGGTAGCGAAAATTGGCTTTGACCTGGCTATCATTGAGTGCAGCGCTTAGCGTATTGGAGCTGCTATCCGCAGCGGCCAGCGCCAGGCTGGGGACCAGGGCGAGGCAAGGTAGGGCGAACAGTGGTGACTTCATGGCAATCTCCTGATGTGATTGCCGTTATCATAGGTAAGCTGTTGATGAGGTAATTGATGAAGATCAATAAAATCATCCAGTTACCAATAGGTAGGTACTGGAGGTTACCTGCTCTGGGGGGCGTTTTGCCGGTGCTTTTCCTGTTTGGGTAGACTGAGTGAATTAAACCGTCACCACTTGATTACGACCATTTTGCTTGGCCTGGTACAGGGCTTTGTCGGCTCTGGCAAAGACCTCATCAAAAAACTCTTCACGGGCTGAGCTCAGGCTGGTGACACCGATGCTGACGCTGGTCTCAATGCCTTCCGGCTGCAGCTGGTGCAACAGCTGGCAGAGCTGGAGCGCTTTGTCTGTGGCCATGGTGAGATCCTGCTGATGCAGTAGTACTACAAACTCCTCGCCACCAAAGCGGGCAATGCAGTCGTGTTCGGCAAACTGTTGGCGCAAGGCATCAGCGATCCGCTTTAACACCTTGTCACCAATATGGTGGCCGTGTTGATCGTTCACCTGTTTAAAATGATCGATGTCAATCACCAGCAAGGAGAGCGGCAGCTGATGTTTGCGAGCTTCGGCAAAGCGGCGCTTCGCCACTTCGCCCATAAAGTGGCGGTTGTACAGGCCGGTGAGGTGATCTTTGGTGGCAAGCTCCAGCAGCCGCTGTCGCTCCCGGGTCAATTGATCGACCAATCGGTTGGCTGAGACCAGGTTGTTGATTCGGGCAAAGAGTTCTTCATCCAATACCGGCTTGGAAATGTAATCATTGGCACCGGATTGCAGCGCCAGAATGCGGCGGTTGATGCTTTCCAGACTGGTCACTGCCAGAATCGGGGTTTGTTGAAAGCGGCTTTCTGAGCGCAGTTGTCGAATAAAGTCGATGCCGGTTTCATTATCTTGCAGCACAATATCGGTCATGATCAGCTCGTATTTGTTGTGCTGCAGCAGCTCCAGCGCCTCGGTAATCGAAAAGGCATGATCCATCGACAGACCCAGCCGCTTTAACTTGGCATCGGTGGCTTTGGCAATGGTCAGGCTGTCTTCCAGATACAGGGCTTTGCCGCTGATGTTGTAACGAAAAGGGCCAAGCGGGATCAGGCTATGCAACGCCTCTTCCAGTCGAGGTAAGTCGTCTTTTCGGATGATATCGGTAGCACCGGCGGCCAGGGCCGAGGACAACAGCTCAGGGTTGGACTCGGACGTGACGATAAAAATCGGCAGGTGCCTGGCCTGCTCGTCGGCGCGAACTTGCTGGCAAAATTCGATGCCGGTTAGATCAGCCAGGTACATAGCGACACAGACAAACTGAAAGTGATGAGCATTCATGGCGCGAAAGCCAGCCGTAGCGGTATCGACAAAGGTAATGTCAAAGTCGTAGCTTTCCAGCATGCGGGACAGGATGCGCTGGTAGGTCGGGCTGGGTTCAATGATCAGAGCTCGCATGCTTTTCCTTCCTCAAAGTGCATCGCTTTAAGTCTAACCCAGGGACAGCCGATGGTAAAAATAAAGTTGCTGTTTTTTTGCGACGCAGAGGGACCCGGCCGCTGCATTGGCCGGGTTGGTGCATTACTGCATTAATGGCGAGTCGGACAGATTAAAATCGTAGCCATCGATATCAGCCTGTACCACCAGGGTATGAATGTACTGGGCGATGGCTTTACGCCGCACTTTTTCATTCAGATAATCGGCGATTTTCTGCTCTACGGCCACCAAGGGCAGTGGCTGGCCGGCGATTTTTTGCTGAATAAAGACCACATGAAAGCCATAGCGGCTCTCAACCGGCGCGGGCAAGAGGCCCGCTTCGGCCGCAAACAGCTGGCGCTCGAATTCCGTCACGGTCTGGCCTTTGCTGATTTGGCCTAAGCTGCCACCGGTCTGGCTGGAGGGGCAGGCGGAGTATTTGCGCGCCAGTTCAGCAAAAGACTGGCCTTGCTGCAGTTGCAGCAGCAATTCTTCCGCTAGCGCTTTGGCGTGGACCCGCTCTTGATCATCATCCGGGGCTGCGGCCAGCAGAATGTGCTGAACTTCCAGCAAAGGCGAGCTGCTAAAGCGCTGCGGGTTTTGCTGGTAGTAGTGTTCGCACTCTTGCCGGCTGGCGGTCGGAATGGGCACTTCGCGTTCAATCAGCTGTTCCAGGTAATCGTGTTCGCTGGTACTGCTTTGATTGGTGGCTACTTCCAGGCCAAGCTGCTGGGCGCGTTGGCGCAGCAGCTCTGCAATCACCAGCGACTCGGCAGCTTTGAGCATGGCAGCGCGCTGCGAGTCGGCTGGGTGGTACTGCATTTCTGCCAGGATGGCCTGCTCAGAAATTTGGGTTTGGTTGACTTGGATCATCGTCATCTCCAGCAGGCAATGCTGCCTGTTATAAAGCTTTGGTCCTTGGTTAGCGCTGCTGCGGCAAGCCAATAAAGGGGAACGCCGTGGATCCATCCCTGGAGGCTCTTGACCAGCATCCATGCTGCTCAGGTCCCCTTTATTGCTTCCCCCAGCATCGCTTTCAGGCATTGGTGTATAGTCCTGGCACTTCATCGTTAGCGCTGCGGCGAAAAGCCAATAACGAGGAACGCCGTGGATCCATTCCTGGAGGCTCTTGATCAGCATCCATGCTGCTCAGGTCCCCTTGATTGCTTCCCCCAGCATCGCCTGCAGACATTGTGTTTAAGCCTTACGGCTACCGAAGCGACGGCGCACCACCTGATAATTGCGGCCAAAATAGCCCACCGGCACGCTCCAGATATGCACCAGGCGGCTGAATGGGAACAGCACAAACAAGGTGACGCCCCAGAAAATATGCGCTTTGTAAATCCAGTGCAGATCCGCGACAAAACCAATGGCTTCAGCCGGACGGAAGGTCAGCAGGTAACGCGACCAGCTCATCAGATCTTTCATCACATAGCCGTCCATATGACCGGTGGAGACAAAGATGGTCAGGATGCCCAGGATCAGCTGCCAGTAAATCAGCAGCAAAATCAGTGTATCCATGGTCGAGCTGCTGGCACGTACCCGTGGATTGAACAAGCGGCGGTACACCAGCATGGTCATGCCGATAAAGCAGATCACCCCGAAGAAGCCACCGACACCCATGGCAATCAGCTGCTTGCCGGCCAGGGTAATGCCGAGGAAATCCCAGACTTCGTACGGGATCACCAAACCTGCAAAGTGACCAAAGAAAATCATGATAATACCGACGTGGAAAAACACACTGGCCACGCGGAAGTACTTTTTATCTAACATCTGGCTGGACTGGGCTTTCCAGCTGTACTGCTCGCGATCATAGCGCAGCAGGCTGCCCAGAAAGAAAATCACCGAAGCAATGTAAGGGTAGATCCCAAACAACAACATATCTGTAAAGTTCATGACGCAACTCCTGAGCGGACAGTGTTTCCGGGTGCCTGACTGGCATCGGTCCATTGCAGTGGCACGTGGTGATCGCGCCGCTGCTTTTCAGAGGGTTTGTGGCCAGTACCGCAGCCATCCTGTTCTGAGCCCGGGCCAAAGGTCACCATTTCTTCTTCCCAGACTTTATCCAGCGCTTCTTTGGTATCGTCACGCTGCTCGTTTTTCAGCTGCTCACGTACCGAGTCCAGCTCTACATCGACCCCAGACAGTTCCAGCAAAGCACTGAACAGCACCTGATAATTGCAGTTGCGCTGCTCCAGCCGGCACAGCAGCACCGACAGGATATGCGCCACTTCAGCCAGGCCGAGGGCGGCATTCTCATCGCCCTGAGTGCTTAAGAACTCCAGGTATAGCGGCAGATGATCCGGCAGCTCGCGTACGTCAATCTGCAAGCCCGCCGATTTGTACTGATTCATCAAATCGACCATGGCCTGACCGCGGTCACGCGACTCGCCATGCAGGTGCTCAAACAACAGCAAGGACAAGGAGCGACCGCGCTCGAACAGGCCGTCGTAATCGGACTGCCAGTCCATCAAATCGCCGCTAAAGCGTTGCTCGATAAAATCGAGCAGGCCTTGCTGCTGCGAAGCTGACAGCGGCGACTCGGCTACCAGCTGCCTGGCATCGGCTTTGGCCGCCAACAGCTCTTCGGTTGGGTATTCCAGCAGCAGGGAAATCAGTTGTAGTATGCGCATGCCTTACTCCTTTACCGTGACAGGGATCACTTTACGGACCCCTTTGCTGCTGCCACCAAAGATGTTCAGCTTGCTGTCACCACCACCGCAGCCATTGCCGAAGCTAAAGCCGCATTCGCCTTTTAAGTCGTAAGCATTTTCGGCGTAAGCCCGGTGGCTGGTTGGGATAACAAAGCGATCTTCAAAGTTGGCCAGCGCCATGTAGCGGTACATTTCCTCGACCCTATCTTTGCTCAGGCCGACCTGCTTCAGTACTTCCAGATCTTCCACACCATCGACCTGCTGCGAGCGTTTATAGGCACGCATGGCAATCATCCGCTCCAGCGCACGTACTACCGGCGCTTCGTCGCCTGCGGTCAGCATATTGGCCAGGTAACGCAGCGGAATGCGCAGCGATTTCAGATCCGGGATTTCACCGTTCATCCCGACATGGCCGGCTTCGGCCGCGCTCTGAATGGGCGACAGTGGCGGCACGTACCAGACCATCGGCAGGGTGCGGTACTCCGGGTGCAATGGCAGCGCAACTTTCCAGTCCATCGCCATCATGTAGACCGGCGAGCGCTGGGCGGCTTTTAACCAGTTATCCGGAATGCCTTCCTTGCGTGCTGCCTCAATCACCTTGGGATCGTGCGGGTCGAGGAAGAGATCGAGCTGCGCCTGATACAAGTCTTTCTCATTCGCAACACTGGCCGCGGCTTCAATTTTGTCGGCATCGTACAGCAGCACGCCCAGGTAGCGGATGCGGCCGACGCAGGTTTCCGAGCAGGTGGTGGGCTGGCCTGCTTCAATCCGTGGGTAGCAGAAGGTGCACTTTTCCGACTTGCCGGTTTTCCAGTTGAAGTAGATTTTTTTGTACGGGCAGCCGGACACACACATCCGCCAGCCGCGGCATTTGTCCTGATCAATCAGCACAATGCCGTCTTCTTCGCGCTTGTAAATGGCGCCACTCGGGCAAGAGGCAACACAGGTCGGGTTCAGGCAGTGTTCGCACAGCCGTGGCAGATACATCATAAAGGTCTTTTCAAACTGACCGTAGATGTCTTTTTGCACCACTTCGTTGAAGTTCTGGTCTTTTTTCCGTTTTTCGAACTCGGTACCAAGAATTTCTTCCCAGTTCGGGCCCCATTCAATTTTTTCCATCCGCTGGCCGCTGATCAGCGAGCGGGGCCGGGCGACCGGCTGGTGCTTGCTGTCTTTGGCATTGTGCAGATGCTGGTAATCAAAATCGAACGGCTCGTAGTAGTCGTCGATTTCCGGCAAGTCCGGGTTGGCGAATAAATTCGCCAGCACCCGCAGTTTGCCACCTATTTTGGGCACCAGCTTGCCGTTGCTTTTACGCTGCCAGCCGCCTTTCCACTTGTCCTGGTTTTCCCATTCTTTCGGGAAACCAATGCCCGGCTTGGTTTCAACGTTGTTGAACCAGGCGTACTCGACGCCTTCGCGCGAGGTCCAGACGTTCTTACAGGTGATGGAGCAGGTGTGACAGCCAATGCATTTGTCCAGATTCAGCACCATGCCGATTTGTGCTCTGATTTTCATAATAACTCCTTACTCCAACCTTATTCGGTATCCAGCCAATCGACCTTGTTCATTTTGCGAACAATGACGAACTCGTCGCGGTTGCAACCGACGGTGCCGTAATAGTTAAAGCCATAGGCCTGCTGGGCATAGCCGCCAATCATATGGGTCGGCTTCATCACGGCCCGGGTCACCGAGTTATGAATACCGCCGCGGCTGCCGGTCATTTCCGAGCCAGGCACGTTCACAATCCGCTCCTGAGCGTGGTACATCATGCTCATGCCTTCCGGCACCCGCTGCGACACCACAGCCCGGGCGGAGATGGAGCCATTGACGTTGAAGATTTCAATCCAGTCGTTGTCTTCAATGCCGGCGGCTTTGGCGTCGATTTCGCTCAACCAGACAATGGGGCCACCGCGGGACAGCGTCAGCATCAGCAGGTTGTCGGAGTAGGTGCTGTGAATGCCCCATTTTTGGTGTGGCGTGATCCAGTTCAGCACAATTTCCTTGTTGCCATTGGGCTTTTGGTTCAGCACCGGCTGCACCGTTTTCAGGTTGATTGGCGGCTTGTAGCTGCACAGCTGTTCGCCAAAGTCGCGCATCCACTCGTGATCCTGGTAGAACTGCTGGCGGCCGGTGATGGTGCGCCAGGGGATCAGCTCGTGCACATTGGTGTAACCGGCGTTGTAGGACACATGTTCATCTTCCAAGCCCGACCAGGTGGGCGAGGAGATGATTTTGCGCGGCTGCGCCACAATGTCGTTGAAGCGGATCTTTTCCTCTTCTTTCGGTTTGGCCAGATGGGTATGGTCGCGGCCGGTAATTTTACTCAGTGCGCCCCAGGCTTTTACCGCCACATGGCCGTTGGTTTCCGGAGCCAGCGATAAAATCACTTCGCAGGCATCGACTGCCGACTCAATTTTGGCCAGTCCTTTGTTTGCGCCTTCGCCGGTGTGGGTACGGTTCAGTTTACGCAGGAATTCGACTTCTTCTTTGGTATCCCAGCCAATGCCTTTGCCACCATTGCCGATGTTTTCCATCAGCGGGCCAAGTGAAGTAAAGCGGGCGTAGGTGTTGGGGTAATCGCGCTCCACCACATTGATGTGCGGCATGGTTTTCCCCGGAATGGCTTCGCATTCGCCTTTCCACCAGGCTTTGACACCATACGGCTGAGCCAGCTCGGCCGGGGTATCGTGGTGCATCGGGGTGGTGACCACATCGGTTTCTTTGCCCAGGTGGCCAACACAGACGCGGGAGAATTCTTTGGCAATGCCTTTAAAGATTTCCCAGTCGCTGCGCGCTTCCCACACCGGATCGATGGCGGCGGTTAACGGGTGAATAAAGGGGTGCATGTCCGAGGTATTCATGTCGTCTTTTTCGTACCAGGTGGCCGTTGGCAGCACGATGTCGGAATACAGACAGGTAGTGGACATCCGAAAATCCAGCGTCACGAACAAATCGACCTTGCCTTCGGCTGGTTGATCGGTCCATTCCACATCTTCCGGTTTTTTGCCGCCAAATTCGCCCAGATCTTTACCGAGCAAACCATGCTTGGTGCCCAGCAGATGGCGCAGCATGTATTCATGGCCCTTACCGCTGGAGCCCAGCAGGTTCGAGCGCCAGATGAACATATTGCGCGGGAAGTTTTGCGGATTTTCCGGCTGCTCGCAGGCAAATTTTACCTTGCGATCTTTCAGCTGCTGCAGCACATAGTCTTTGAGCTCGACACCGGCGGCTTTGGCTTCGGCGGCCAGGCCCAGTGGGTTGACCCCAAGCTGCGGCGCGGAAGGCAACCAGCCCATGCGCTCGGCCCGGCTGTTGAAGTCGATAATGCTGCCCGACCATTTGTCTTTGTTGGCCAGCGGCGAAATCACTTCGCTCATGTCCAGTTTTTCATAGCGCCACTGGCTGGAGTGGTTGTAGAAAAAAGAGGTGCCGTTCATATGGCGTGGCGGACGCTGCCAATCCAGCGCAAAGGCCAGTGGCGCCCAGCCGGTTTGTGGCCGCAGTTTTTCCTGCCCGACATAGTGCGCCCAACCGCCGCCGCTTTGGCCGACGCAGCCACACAGCATCAGCATGTTGATCAGGCCCCGGTAGTTCATGTCCATGTGGTACCAGTGGTTCAGCGCCGCACCGACAATCACCATGGAGCGGCCACGGGTTTTATCGGCGGTGCGGGCGAACTCGCGGGCAATGCGAATCACATCGGCACGTTTGACGCCGGTAATGGCTTCTTGCCAGGCTGGGGTGTACGGCACATTGTCGTCAAAGCTTTTGGCGCGGCTGTCATCGCCCAGGCCATTGTCGACGCCGTAGTGCGCCAGCATCATGTCAAACACAGTGGCGACTAACGCGGTGCTGCCATCGGCCAGTTGCACCCGTTTGGCCGGGATTTTACGCAGCTGAAGGTCGCTGTGCTCAGTGTGCTGGAAGTACTGGTACTCGTGCGGTGCGCCGCCAAAGTAGGGGAAAGCAACCTCGACCAGTTCGTCGTGCTGATCTTTTAAACTCAGCACTAAGTCCACTTCGCCCTGGCGGTCTTTTTGCTCCAGGTTCCACTTGGCGGCATCTTCACCCCAGCGGTAGCCAATGGCGCCATTCGGGCTGGTTAGCCGTTGATCCGCCGCATTAATGGCAATGGTTTTCCAGTCCGGGTTGTTGCTTTCACCCAGCTGATCAACCAAATCGGCCGCCCGCAGGAAACGCCCCTGGGTTTTGTGGTTGCCGGCATCCTCCAGCATCACCAGCATCGGCATATCGGTGTAGCGCTTGATGTAGTCGGTAAAGTAAGTGCTGGGGTTATCGACGTGGA
>JAFIFR010000357.1 GCA_020831935.1 Alkalimonas sp. | reverse complement strand
GCCATCGCCACCCTGGTGGTAAAAGCGTTCCTGCAGTGGAAACTGGCGCGGGAAGCCACCTGAACAGAGCTGCTGCTCTCAGTGTCCCTTCAGTTTTCCTCAGGCCGGGTACAATGGAAACAGCAAGGGCACCAGCAGCACACTGACCAAAAGCACGAGAACAGTAAACGGAGTGCCAATCCGCACGAAGTCGAAAAAGCGGTATTTCCCCGGCTGCAACACCAGCGTATTGATTGGGGAAGAGACCGGCGTCATAAAGGCCGCTGAAGCCGCCACCGCCACCATCATGGCAAAGGGATATGGCGAAGCACCCAGACTGTTAGCCAGGGAGACCGCCACCGGGGCCATCAGCACTGCTGTTGCCGTATTGGAGACGAACGATCCGGTCACTGCCGTTAATACAAACAGCGCCGCCAGCAAGGCATAGTCCCCCCGCTCACCCACCAGATAGAGCAGGCTGCTGACTGCCAAATCGATGCCGCCGGTTTGCTGCAGCGCCAACGCAAATGGCAACATCCCCACAATTAAGATCAGGCTGGGCCAGTGGATCGCCTTGTAGGCGCTGTTCAGATCAATGCAGCGCAAAGCGCCCATCAACAAGCAGGTGATCAGGGCCGCTAGCACATTGGGCACCACACCGCTGACCATCAGCAGTACCATCAAGGCCAGACAAAATAATGCGTGCGGCGCTTTGCGGGCAGCCGGGGTGACTTCATCCACTTCGGCAGGCAGGCTCAGCACCAGAAAATCCCGGCTTTGTTGCTGCAGCTGGTGAATGTCTTTCCAGTTGCCGGCAACCAACAGCTTATCAGCTGGCTGCAATACCTCATCCACCAACACGCCCAGCAAAGCTTCCCCCTTACGGCGCAGCCCGACCACATTCAGTTTGTACTGGCTACGAAAAGCCAGTTGCTGGATGGTTTTGCCCGGCAACGAGGACTCGGGCGGAAATGCCACCTCGGCCAACCCAAGTTCATGGGCATGAAACGAAAAGTACGAGTGACTGAGCGACTGCGGCTCCAGGCCCAGGTGCTGACAGCTTGGCAGCAACTCCACCGAAGGATCGGCCAAATCCACCAGCAAGATATCCCCGGCTTGCACCAGCGTATTGCCGGTGGCATTGAGCAGCAAGGTACGAAAGCGTTGCTGGCGCTCAATCGCCACCACGTTGATGCCAAACTCTTTGCGCAGCGCCAGCTCATTCAACTGCTGATCCAGCAAAGGGGAACCAGGCAACACTTTCAGTCGTAGCTCACGCTCTTTTAAACGGTAGTTCCGGGCCAGATCACTTAGCTTTAAGCGTGGCGCGCCGCTTTGCCCGGCTTCCAGCTGCGGGTTTAACCAGCGGCGGGCCAACAGCATATAGCCAACCCCCAGCATAAGCACAACCAGACCAATGGGCGTGAAACTAAAGAAGT
>JAFIFR010000074.1 GCA_020831935.1 Alkalimonas sp. | reverse complement strand
AAGGTAGTAAAGCCACCACAAAAGCCAGCCAGTACAAATTGCTTCTGTGGCTCACTGACGTGCCAGCACCCATTCGCCCCCACCAAACCAGCGTAAAAACCAATAAAAACAGAGCCAAGCAGATTCACCAGCAAGGTAGCCCAGGGCCAAAGTGCATCCGGATGATGCAACTGCACAGAAAGCAGTAAACGTAGACTAGCCCCAAGGCCAGAACCAAGCCCCACCAGCAAGTAGGTCAATGGCGGATTTCTCACGCTTGCCCCCAGTAAAACCCCAGGGTAACAGCAGCAAGCCCAAGCAGCAGGGTAAGCAACACATTCAAAAGCGCTCGTTGCCACTGACCGGCTTGCCACAGGCTTAAGGTTTGCAGGCTAAAGCTGGAGACCGTGGTATAAGCACCTAAAAAACCGATGCCAAGCACCAGCCATAGCAACTGTGCCTGCTCCGCCTCAGCGGCTCTGGCAGCGAGAAACCCCAATGCCATAGCGCCACTGCTGTTGACCAGCATGGTCCCCCAGGGCAGTGCCATACCAAGCTTTCGGCTTAGCAGATTGGTGAGCCAGAAACGCACCATGCCGCCTAATGCAGCGGCAGTAAAAAACAACAACCAGAAACCTGCTGAAAACGGCGGTATCTGGCTCATCAGATACCGGCCTTAGGGTAAAACAAAACCAACAGCGTCATAGACTTTACGCAATGTTTCAGCAGCCCGGCTGCGAGCCTGCTCAGCACCTTGATGCAATACTTTATGCATTAAATTTTGATCAGCCCGGATTTCTTTAAAGCGCTGCTGCAGAGGCTCGAGCAGGGCAACCACCGCATCGGCCACATCGGTCTTTAAGTGACCATACATTTTGCCTTCGTACTCGGTTTCAAGCTCCGCCACCGTTTTACCAGTGACGCCGCTTAAAATACTCAGCAAGTTGGCCACACCGGGTTTGGCTTCCAGATCAAAGGTCACTCGCGGCGGATCGTCGGAGTCGGTCACAGCCCGTTTAATTTTCTTGGCAATAACTTTGGGATCTTCCAACAAACCAATGAAGTTTTGCGGGTTGTCGTCGGATTTTGACATTTTCTTCGTCGGATCCTGCAGACTCATCACCCGGGCCGCAACTTTGGGAATAAAAGGCTCAGGTACGGTAAAGACATCGCCATGCAGGGCATTAAAACGCATCGCCACATCGCGAGCCAACTCCAGGTGTTGCTTTTGGTCCTGGCCGACCGGAATTTGATTGGCTTGGTACAGTAAAATATCGGCCGCCATCAGCACCGGATAGGTAAAAAGACCGGCATTGATGTTGTTGTTGTGACGCTCGGATTTGTCTTTAAACTGCGTCATTCGCCCCAATTCACCAAACTGGGTGTAGCAATTGAGTACCCAGGCCAGTTGACTGTGCTCAGCAACATGGGACTGCATAAAGATACTGGAGCGCTTAGGATCAATGCCACAGGCCAAATACAGCGCCAGGCTGTCCAGGGAAGCATTTCGGAGCGCCTCCGGGTCTTGCCGCACGGTAATGGCATGCAAATCGACAATGCAATACAAGCAGTTGTAGTCATCCTGCATCTGATCCCATTGCCGCAGTGCGCCCAGGTAATTGCCTATGGTCAGTTGCCCTGAGGGTTGCGCTCCACTGAGCACGATCGGCTTGCTTGTCATAAATCTTGTCCGTAGTAGGGTGTTGAAACGAATGGTGCAGTATAACCGCTTGCTGCGGTCAAAAGCAGCAGCTGTTACTTCACTTTGGCTAACTCAGCCCGCATCGCGTCTATCGTATCCCGGTAGCTCGGGCTGTTAAAGATGGCAGAGCCAGCCACAAACATATCGGCGCCAGCAGCAGCAATCTCGGCGATGTTATCGCTTTTCACGCCGCCATCGACTTCCAGCCGAATTGGCCGGCCGGATTGGTCAATCAGTTGCCGCACCTGCTTCAGCTTCTGCAAGGTCGAAGGAATAAAGCTTTGCCCGCCAAAGCCAGGATTCACCGACATCAACAGAATCAAGCCCACTTTATCCATCAGATAATCCAATACCGATAAAGGCGTGGCCGGATTCAGCACCAAACCAGCTTCACAACCATGTTGACGAATTAATTGCAAAGTACGGTCAACATGACGGCTGGCCTCAGGGTGAAAACTGATGATACTGGCACCCGCCTCGGCAAACTGCGGCACCAATGCATCCACCGGCTCCACCATCAAATGCACATCAATCGGTGCCTGGATGCCATAATCACGCAGTGCCTGGCACACCATAGGACCAATGGTCAGATTTGGCACATAGTGGTTGTCCATCACATCAAAATGCACCACGTCTGCACCGGCAGCCAAGACCTGGTCGACATCCTCCCCTAAACGGGCAAAATCGGCCGATAAAATAGAAGGGGCAATTAAGTAAGGTTGCATGGCTAAAGTCTCCGCACAAAAGAGTGGCTACTTTACTGAATTTACGCCGGAAAAGCACCCGCCTTTACTGCACAAAAAGCAAGCAGAACTGCACCATCAGCGCACAGCCAGTCAGCATTAACACAATCCAAATCTAGAAAGCCATTGTTTTTACAATGGAAATAATGCTGGCATGTTTTTTGGAGTTCCATGCTGACTCTTATAAAACACAAGGACAACTACCATGAAGAAAACCCTGTTAGCCAGTGCTCTGATACTCGCCCTTGGCAACGTTAGCACCCTGCAGGCCGAAGAGGTGGGGATTAACGCTGAGGTCAGCGGTATGACCAAGTACCTGTTCCGTGGTTACAAGCTAACCAATCACTTCCACATTCAGGGGGCAATCGAAGCTGATTATCAAGGCTTCTACGCCGGCTTTTGGGGCACCACCGATCAGGAGGTGGGATCTGAAACCAACCTCTACCTAGGATATGGCTTTGATCTCAATGACAGCATTGCGCTCGATATCGGTGTATTGCAGTACCGTTTTGACGGTATTGATGAGGACTATCTGGAGTATCACCTTGGCATCGACTTTGGTTTTGCCGGACTGACGTTTTACTACGACGAGTTTGACAACATCTATCTTGAAGCCAGCACCGAGTTTGCACTCAGTGATCAGTGGAGCCTGGGCTTGCATGCAGGCTGGGAAGATTCGGATGAATCCTTGTACGATGTTGCCATCAGTCTGCACTATGCCATCACCGACACTCTTACAGCATCCGCTTTTGCCACCAAAAAGCAAAGTGGTGATAGTACGGTCTTTTTCGGTCTGACGGCCGCTTTCTAGCGGAAAACTGCTTATCAGGTCAGCAGAAAAGTAAAAAACTTGTATCTCCGGGCATTTCCTGCTAAGTTGTAGCCCTATGACAGGAAGCTCGGGATTTTCATTGATGAAAGCTCTATTACAGCACAAAAGTCGCTTACTGCTGATGGTACTTACCATCACAGCAGGGTCGGGTCTTTGGTTGCTGCTTTCCTCCCACGCGCCTGTTGGCTGCTCACAAGGCACCGAATGCCAAAGTCAATTTAACTGGCTTAGCTGGCTGCAAGGTCAGAGTCGCTCGTCTCAATTCCACTTTGTCGATTTGCTTGAACTGTTGGAGCGGATGTCGCCTGCCAAACATGACCAGCAGTAATCCATCCTCATTTAAGCGTGTACTGAAGGCTGTGGCTGGTGCTTTTATTGGCGTTCAGTCTGAGCAGCAACGTCAGCATGACTTTAACGCAAGCACCCCCTGGCCATACATCATCGCGGGTTTAGTTATGGCTGTGCTTTTCGTACTGGCTGTGATGCTGACTGTATTCTTGGTACTGCGCTAACTACGTCTGCTGTTGGTGTATAGAGAGCAAAAAGCTCGCCAACCTTTTGCCTTCCTTTGCCATTTTGGCTGATAAAACGTGCTACCTGCAACGAATGCAGCCTGGCCTGCTGATACAGCTTTCGGGTTAAGGTGGTGTCGTGGTTGCTGATCAGCACCGGACTGCCGGCAGCACAAGCCTGCTCTGCCAAATTCGCCAGGTTGGCCTGATCATCCAGATTAAAGCCCTGCCGGGCATAGCTGGTGAAGCTGGCGGTTTTGCTCAAAGGGACGTAAGGCGGATCGCAATAGACTACGGCGTCTTTCGGCAGTGAGGCAAAAATATCCTGGTAGCTGCTGCAACGAAACTCAGCCTGTTGGGCTTTTTCGGCAAAGAAGTTTAGCTCAGCTTCCGGGAAATACGGCTTTTTGTAACTGCCAAAAGGCACATTAAAGATGCCTTTTAAATTGTAGCGACAAAGGCCATTGTAGCCATGCCGGTTTAAGTACAAGAACAACACGGCACGTTCGTAACGATCCTGGCTTTGGTTAAAACGCTGACGAAAGCTCAGATAGCAGTCTTTTTGGTTGCTGCTTTCAACAAAACAACTGCGTGCATCGGCAATAAACTGCGTGGGTTGTTGTTTCACAATTTGGTAGAGCTGGATCAGATCTGGATTGATGTCATTCAGCACATAACGTTGGTAGTTGGTATTCAAAAATACCGAACCAGCCCCAACAAAGGGCTCTACCAGGGTATCGCCAGACGGCAAAAAGCGCTGCAAAGACTCCACCAGGCTGTATTTTCCTCCGGCCCATTTCAAAAAGGCCCGCTGCTTGGCTGTCCTCATGGTAAGTTGCTTCCTGCATCTTCGACCGATTCAATCTCTGACCAAACTTGTTGCATCGCTTTTATAAAAGGCGTTTCAGCCTGCAAGAGAGCAGGCAACTCGGTGCGCTTTGCCCTTGCTTCATCGGCACTGGCATAAGGAGCCAACACCAGAACCCATTGCGGTTGTTGCTGCATCGTCCGCTGATAGATCAACATCGACAACTCTGAGTACTGACTGCGCACGCGCTCCGCAGCGGCAGGCTGTGCAAAGGCACCCAACTGCAACACGTACTGATGCGATGCCATGGCCAGCAGCAAAGCCTCATCATACGACCAGGCCGGTACCTCGGTCTCCACTGGCAAAGGCTCCTGAGGCAGCTTATCGTCGTTCGACAGCGGCTCTGGCGAAGCTGACAGCTCTGCCGCTTGCTCGGTGCGCTGCTGAGGTTCAGTTTGCAATTCAGTTTCAGCTTGTGGATTCTCAACAGGCTCGGGATCTGATCGGGTTTCATTTGCAAAACTTAGCTCATCATGGTCGTTACTCGCCTCGGGGGCGTCAAGCTTTTCTTCCGAATCACTATCAGACCCTTGGTAGCCGGTATCGGCAGGCCGCCAGGCTTCGGCCAGTAAAGGGCCCTGATTGTCAGCCTGATGACTTTCCTGAACAGGAACTGGGTAAAGCCACCAAAGCAGCAACACCGCTAACAAACCTATTCCAGCAAGCAGCAAAGAGGCAGTACGATAATGCAGTGCTTGGCTATTTCGAGCCTCCAGCGGAGCCGTTGCCGGAGAATCCTGAGGCTGCAGCAAACGATGAAGGTTGCCATCCACCGTCTGCAAACGCTCAGCTGCAGGCATAGCATGCAAGGCTTTCACGGGCAGCAGCTGCTCCACTTCAGCTTCAGAGAGCGTAGCAATAGTCAGGTTTAGATCGGCCTCTGGCAGGAAATCGTTGCTGGTGGTAATGATGTGTACTGGGTGAGCACGCAACTGAGCAAGGCAAGCCAGTGGCAAGGCTCCCTGGCCGTCCATGACTAAAGCTAGCGGCTGGTTTTGGGGCTGTTGCAACAAGGTGGATAAATCTGCATCGAGGTCGGCCGCGCCAAACCATTGCTGCAGCAGCTGCTTCTGACACTGTGCAGTCGTCATATCCTGCGGGGCCGGGAAATAGGCGAGATTCATCGACTCTGATAACAGCTCAGCCAAAACCAAACAGAGGGTTGTTTTGCCAGAGCCAGGGCCGCCTTGGAGGTGGATATGTTGGCAGCCATTGAACTCTATTTGGAACAGCACCCGCTCCAACAGCTCTCGCTGTGAAGGCAAAATGGTACTGTGTGTTTGCAGTTTTTCAGCTAGGCTCGATGGCGACATTCAGAAAAAACACTCAGCAATTCAGGTTCAGTCACATCATCAATCAGTTCACTATAACCAAAGGACACCGGCAACACAAACCGCATCTTGCCGGCACGAACTTTCTTATCGGTTTTCATAAAGGGTAAGAAGTCGGCTATCTGCATGCCTGATGGCGGCTCTACCGGCAGCTCGAACTGCTGCAGTAATGCCTGAATTCGCGCCACCTCGTCCAAAGTAAGCCAGCCACGATGCTCAGAAAGCCGTGCGGCCATCATCATGCCAGCAGCGACAGCTTCACCATGCAGCCAGTGGCCATAACCTAACCAGGCTTCAATTGCATGACCAAAAGTATGCCCCAGATTCAGCAGTGCACGCTTTCCTTGCTCAGTTTCATCGGCCGCGACAATATCGGCTTTCATTTGGCAGCAATGACGGATGACCTGCGCCAGAGCACCAGGTTCCAGTTGACGAATGGCTGTTGCCTGCTGTTCAAGAAATGAGAAAAAATCGGCGTCGGCTATCAGAGCATATTTAATCACCTCAGCCATACCGGCAGAGAACTCTCGAGCAGGCAGCGTTGACAGCACATCGGTATCAATCAGCACCTGTTGTGGCTGCTTGAAAGCACCAATCATGTTCTTTCCCAGTGGGTGATTGACTGCAGTTTTCCCTCCCACCGAAGAATCGACTTGCGATAACAAGGTGGTTGGGATCTGAATAAAGTCGACCCCTCGCTGGTAACAGGCTGCAGCAAAACCTGTGATATCGCCAACCACGCCGCCACCCAAAGCCACCAGAAGGCCATCACGCGGGAAACGCTGCTCCAGTAAAAAGGTCATGATGCGGCTGAATTGATCGAGTGTCTTGTAGGCTTCGCCATCGGGCAAAAGAAAATGCTTTACCGTGCAGCCTGCGAATAACTGCTCAGCGGCAGTCAAGTAAAGCGGCGCTATGGTATCGTTGCTGATAATGACTACCTGAGGATAGTCACTGATACTTAGGTCGGCCTGCTGCAGCAGGCCTGCATCTATACGGATTGGGTAGCTGCGCTCACCCAGTTCAACCTGAACACGATGCATTGGCAGCCCCCTCTGATGAAAACAGTTAGAAACCCAGTTGCTCAACGATTTGATTGGCGACAGCGCGGGCACTTTGCTCGTCTGTCCGGACCGTAAAGTCGGCAATTTCTTCGTACAATGGGTTACGCTCAGCAGCCAGCCGACGCAACACTTCTTCCGAGTCTTCCTCAGTTTGCAACAAAGGACGACGTTTATCACGCTGAGTACGAGCCACCTGTTTCTCAATCGGAGTTTCCAGGTAGACCACGATGCCACGGGCGGATAAGCGATTGCGGGTTTCTTTGCTGGTGACGGAGCCGCCACCTGTTGCCAGAACTATACCCTGCATTTCGGTGAGATCTTGAATGACGTTCTCTTCACGCACCCGAAAACCTGCTTCACCTTCTAAATCAAACACCCAGGCAATGTCAGCACCGGTTCTGCGTTCAATTTCCTGATCCGAGTCGTAGAAGTCCAGATGCAGCATATCTGCCAAATGACGGCCAATGGTACTTTTACCAGCCCCCATAGGACCAATTAGGAAAATATTACGTTTTTCTGCCATATGTCGTCGTGCTAATTCAATTACTTGGTGAACTAAAAGTCAGGAACAAAGGCTCCCACGAAGATTTGAAGCGCTGAATTATGTCAGTAATGAAGATGGCTTGGCAAGCTTATTTCAAAAAATATCCCTGAGCTGACTTTGCTAAGACCAGGAAGGCTTATTTGCTAGCTTCCTGGTCCTGGCAGAGCATCGGGATTTACATCCCCTCGGTTAGGATTCTTGGCGTCACGAATATCAGCAGTTCAGTTTTTTCGTTGAACTCACTGGTGTTCTTGAACAAACGCCCAATGTAGGGAATGTCACCAAAGAGTGGTACTTTACTGGTCGCAGAAATCGCTTGTTGCTGGTAAATACCACCCAGCACTATGGTTTCGCCATTATCCACCAACACCTGTGTCTGAATTCGCTGCGTATCAATAGCAGTAGCCGGACCCGTTGGTGTTTGTACGGTATCACCACGAGTATCCTGGGTAATCACCAAGTCGAGGATAATGCGGTTATCCGGGGTGATTTGTGGTGTCACTTCCAGACTGAGCACTGCCTTTTTAAACTCAACAGTCGTAGCACCGCTCGAAGCTGCCTGAACGTAAGGGATTTCGGTACCTTGCTCAATACGGGCTGTTTTTTGATTGGATGTGGTGATCCTTGGACTGGCAATAATCTCAGCTTTGTTTTCTTGCTCCAGCGCTGAAAGTTCCAGATCCAAAATGGTGCCATCGGATAAGCGTGCAACATGAAAGGCAATGTTACCGGCCGGATTGGTCACCGGCAGGTTGACATTCCAGCGTTGATCCAGGCTTGGAATCACGCCACCAGCAATGGCATTGGCGCCTGCGGCAGTGCCGGATGTCCCTTTGGTTCGCTGCTGATCAGAGAAGCCCCAGCGGATGCCCAAGTCTTCCTGGACGTTGTCTTTCACCGTGACCATCCGGGATTCAATCACCACCTGACGCACAGGGATGTCCAATCGTTCGACCAGACGACGTGCATTTTCAATGGAACGACTGGTATCGCGAATTAAAATTGTATTGGTGCGCTCGTCTACAGTCACGGCTCCCCGCTCCGTCAACAGGCTGGTGTCCTGATTGCGCAGCAAAGCAGCAATATCACTCGCCTTAGCGTAGTTGATGACCAGAAAATCGGAGTACAGCGGCTCCAGGTTTTCTACGTCCAGCCGGGCTTGCAACTCACGAGCTTCGCGACTGGCCAGTTCATCGGTTGGCGCCACCATCAAAATGTTGCCATCCATCCGTTTATCGAGCCCACGAACCCGCAGCACAATATCCAGCGCCTGATCCCAAGGTACACCATCCAGTCGCAGAGTAAGGTTGCCGGTGACAGAGTCACTGGTCACCAAATTAAAATTGTTGTAATCGGCGATAATCTGCAACACAGTCCGAACCGGAATGTCTTGAAAGTTCAAGGAGATCGCCTGCCCTTGATAGTCGCGGCCACCAAGTACACTGCGCTGAGTGGTATCGCGCTGCACGTCCAGGGTGAAAATATTGTCGACCTGACGGTAACTGTGGGTGAAAGCCTCAGTTGGTTCTATCACCAGTCTGCTGACACCATTATCATGGAAAGTTTCGATTTGACGAACAATGGTGCCAAAATCCATCACATCCAGAATGTACAGCATATCTTCCGGGATACTGGTATTGTGAAAGTCTAGATGAATGCGGCCACCATGCTCGGAGACATTGACTGCAGCAGCATTGTTACGCAGAAACACTAAAACACGTCCCTCGCCACGCTCGCCCCGACGAAAATCAATCGCCTGAATGCTATTCAAAGTTCGTGGTTTAATTTCATTATCGTGCCTTGGTGCTGCCTCGCTACGCGCATCTTTCAGATGAAGGAAAAAGCTACTGCCTTCCTGCCGGGTTTGATACGGGTTCAGTTGCTCCAGATACACTACAATTCGGGCGACGCCATCGTCTTCGAAAGCATTGATGGTTTTTATACCCGCACGGCCAACCTCAATGTTGGCGAGTGCTTGATCAATTTGCCCTTGCTGGAACAGCAACTCGATGCGAGCAGGCTGATTGAAGACCTGCACTTCAGGCTCCTGTCGCACAGAGCGATCGAAGACAAACTCGAGCTCAGTTTCTCCACTCATCAAAGGGCTGTAACGCACATCATGCAGAACTGGCCCGGCTGTAGCTGGTAAGCTTAGCAACAAGGTCAGGGTCATCGCCATATAGATGGCATATGTCACATGGCTTTTCATTGTTTTAGTCATCGTATCCATCATGCATTACACACCTGTTAATTAGCAGATCCAGCCATCTGCAACGTTGTTGTTCTTTCCTGCCAGCAACCGGCACCATCGGGAATCATTTCAATTAGCTCGACATGGGTCGGCGTAACTCGCTGCACCTTGCCATGGTACAGCCCCATGTAATGGCCAGAGGTTACCCGATGCAAAGTTTGATCATCCGCCTGAATCAGCGCCCAAAGCTGGGTACTATCACCTAAAGTACCGCGCATCACCAGGTTATCCAGTGCAAAGCTTTCCAGCGGCTCACGGCGACGATTCGGATCAGGGTGCGGGCAATCCTGTTGCTGCACAAAGCGCTCTTCAATGGCTTCACGCCTTGGTAAAGTAAAAGGGCTTCGTGCCTGATTGCTTTGATACGCAATATGTTGGAACTCGCGTAATTCAGGCAATGGCTCGATTCGTGTCCGGGTATTTGCTTTTACTTCTTCTTCAAACTGATGAATATCCGACAAATCGTCAAAACATGCTGTCAGCATCAAGATGCCTGGAACCAACCATAACCACCTCATTGGTCAGCCTCCTTGTATCGGTATGTTTTGGCTACCACATTAAAGCGTAGTTGACCATTTTGCTCTGAGCTAATGGTGAAGTCATGCAAACTGACAATACGTGGCAATCGAGCAACTTCACTGACAAAATTACCAAATTGGTGATAACCACCAATTACCTCAATGCGAATGGGCAATTCGGTATAGAACTCTTTCTCAATTTCCGGCATCCAGTTAATTCGCACAAAATTCAGCCCACTGGTGGTACCGATATAGGTAATGTCATCCAGCAATCCGGGAGTCTCGTGTGTCGCCGGCAATTGCTTCAACAAAAATGAAAACGTCTGTTCCATTTCTGCCATTTGCTGCTTGTATGGCTCCAAATTCACCGCCGAGGCATATTTCGTGCGGTATTCCTGACGCAGCTGCGCTTCCTGACGCTGCGCCGCATTGAGATCATCAATCTTGCTGCTTACCAACAAGTAGTGGCTAAGTGCAGCCACAGCGATAGCAAGCACCACTGCAAAAATAACTTTGACCACTGCTGGCCAGCTACCAATGTTGTCCAGGGTCAGTTCATTGACATCGATATTGGAGAAGTCCAGTTTAAAATCCAGCTTCATGGCGCTTCTCCTTGCATGGCATCGAACTCCTGAACCCGGACATGCATCTTGAAATCACTCAGCAACTGGTTACTGCGA
>JAFIFR010000073.1 GCA_020831935.1 Alkalimonas sp. | reverse complement strand
CCCAGGGTTTCGGCCGCTTTATTCAGCGAGCAATAACGGTACTCTTTGCCCGCTACGGTAAGGCGGTCATCGCATTGGATTTTTTCCGAAGTCATCATAGTGCTCCTGCATCGTTGTTGTCAGCTTAGTGGACTGACGGCTGTTTAGCCATGTCACAGCGAGTCTTCGGCAGTCTTCGCTGCTTATGCCTGGGATCAGTTCCAGTATTGCTCCACCGTAATCTGGCCAGGTGTCCGGCGCAGGTTTTTACGCAGCCCCAGGCTTTCCAGCTCAGCCGAGACCTCTTTGATCATGGCCGGGTTGCCACACAGCATGACTTGTGAGGATAAATCGAAGTTGGCCGAGGCGGCTTGTTGCAGCCGACCCGTTCGAATCAGCTCGGGCAGCCTGGCCTGCAAAGCATCAGGATGGCTTTCCCGGGTCACCACTGGCTGATAATGAAACTGACTGGGGTAGCGCTGCTGCCAACTATGGATTTGCCCGCGGTACACCAGATCATGCAGCTGTCGCACCCCATGCACCAGCACGATGCGTTCAAAACGCTGCCAGGGCTCGGCGGTGGCCAGCATGGATAGATAAGGCCCGATGCCGGTGCCCGTTGCCATTAACCATAGGGTCTTGCCAGCCGGCACTTCCTGCAATGTGAAAAAGCCAGTGGCTGGCTGAGTAAGCTGCACCGCGTCACCGGGCTTGAGTGCATGCAAACGAGGCGAGACCTTGCCATCAGCGACCGGCGTCAATAAAAAATCCAGGCGATCTGCACCGGGCGCATTCACCAGCGAATAAGCGCGCTGCACCCGGCCTTCGCTGGTTTCGAGCCCCAGGCGGACAAACTGGCCGGCAACAAAATCAAAGCCCGGCAATGCCAGCCGCAGGCTGCACAGGCCAGAGTGCCAGGCGTAATTTTCGTCCACCTTTGCCGTAATCCATTGAGCCATAAAGGGTCTCCTGTTACCGGAACTCAGTTCAGCCTAAAATACCCGACTAAAACAGTCAACTTAATCAACATAACCCAACAGAAGTTGGGCTGGATCAAGACTTGTCATCTGGTGTTGCTATACTGTAGCAGATTCACATCAGGAGGATGCTGTGCTGACAACTTTACTGGGCGTTGCCCGCCTGCCTTTTTTAACCCTAAGTGTGCTTTGTGTTGGCTTGGCGGCAGCCGGAGCCTGGTACCAGAATGGCAGTCTGTCCATCGCTTTACTGCTGCTGGTGATGCTGCTGGCATTGGCGGCGCATATCAGTGTCAATGCCTTTAATGAGTACTTTGATTTTCGCTCCGGGCTGGATTTTCTGACCGAGCGCACACCCTTTAGTGGTGGCAGCGGTACTCTGGTGGCAGCGCCACAGCAAGCCAGACTGGCACTTTGGTTAGCCCTGAGTACCTTGCTGTTGGTGAGCGTGCTGGGCCTCTACCTTAGCGCTCGGATTGATTGGCATTTGTTATGGCTGGGTCTGGCGGGAGTGCTGCTGATCTACAGCTACACCGATTACATCAATAAATCCCCGCTGTTGTGCCTGCTGGCGCCGGGCCTTGGTTTTGGTGCTTTGATGACCTTTGGCAGTTACTGGGTGCTGGCCGGTGCACCCGATATGCTGGCGGTCAGCTTGTCGGGGCTCTTGCTGCTGCTGGTCTGCAATTTGCTGTTGCTGAACCAGTTCCCGGATGTAGAAGCCGACCGCAAAGTCGGCCGACGTCATCTGCCCATTGTGCTGGGTCGCGCACAAGCTGCCAACATCTTCAGCGCTCTGCTATTGTTGTGCTACCTCTGGCTGCTGCTCAGTGTGGTGCTGGGCTGGCTGCCCGCGGCCAGCCTGCTTGCTTTGCTGAGCCTGCCGCTGGCACTGGGCTTGCTGCGCGATGTAAAACCGCTGGCCGATAGTCCGAAACAACTACCGCCCCTGCTTGGCCGCAATGTGCTGCTGACTCATGCCTTGCCCGCTTTGGTGCTGCTGGGGCTTGTACTTGCCCGACTGATGGAGATCTAATGCAACAACTCACAACCGATGTGCTGGTGGTCGGTGGCGGTGGTGCCGGTCTGCGCAGTGCCATTGCGGCGAGCGAAGCCAACCCCAGGCTGTCCGTTACCCTATTGTCCAAGGTGTACCCGATGCGCTCACACACCGTAGCCGCCGAAGGCGGTGCTGCAGCGGTAACACTGAGTCACGACAGCCTGCAAGCACACTTTGACGATACCGTGGCTGGCAGCGACTGGCTGGCCGAGCAAGGGGTGGTGGATTATTTTGTCAAACACGCCTTCGATGAGCTGGTGCAGCTGGAGCACTGGGGCTGCCCCTGGAGCCGGCAACAAAGCGGCGAGCTGCAGGTACGGCGCTTTGGCGGCATGAAAACCGAGCGGACCTGGTTTGCCGCCGATAAAACCGGTTTTCATATCCTGCACACCCTGTTTCAAACCTCGTTGAAGTACCCGCAAATTAACCGGCTGGATGAATACTTTCTGCTGGATTTGCTGGTGCATGAGCAGCGCTGCTATGGCGTGCTGGCGATTGAGATTGCCAGCGGCGAGCTGGTGCGGATTGTGGCGGGCGCTGTGGTACTGGCCACCGGCGGCGCTGGCCGGGTTTATCAGTTCAATACCAATGGCGGCATTGTCACCGGCGATGGCATGGCGCTGGCGTACCGTCATGGCGTGGCGCTGCGCGATATGGAGTTTGTGCAGTACCACCCTACGGGACTGCCCGGCTCCGGCATTTTAATCACTGAGGCCTGCCGCGGCGAAGGCGGTATCCTGCTGAATAAAGATGGCTACCGCTACTTGCAGGATTATGGTCTGGGGCCGGAAACACCGCTGGGCCAACCGCAAAATAAAACCATGGAGCTGGGACCACGTGATAAATTATCCCAGGCCTTCTGGCACGAGCAACAACAAGGCCGCACCATCCAACATCCGCAAGGTGAGGTGGTACACTTGGATCTGCGCCACCTCGGCCAGCGCTACCTGCTGGAGCGGCTGCCTTTTATCTGCGAGCTGGCCAAAGCCTACGTTAATGTCGATCCGGTCAAAAGCCCGATCCCCATTCGCCCGGCGGTGCATTACACCATGGGTGGCATTCTGACCGATGCGAATTGTGCCACCAGCATTGCAGGTCTTTATGCGGTTGGCGAATGCGCCTCAGTCGGGCTGCATGGCGCCAACCGGCTGGGCTCCAACTCTTTGACCGAACTGCTGGTGTTTGGCAAGGTAGCAGGGCGTGAAGCCGCCCGGGTTGCCAGCAAGCCGCATTCTGCTGCTACGGATCCATTGCTCAGCAGCCTGACTGAGCAGGCATTGGCCCCGCTCAAACGACTCCAAAACAGCAAGGGCACCGAGCGCTGGCACGAACTGCGCCAGCAACTGGCTGCAAGCATGGAGCAAGGCTGTGGCATTTACCGCAGTGAAGCTGGCTTGCAGCAAACGCTCGCCACCTTAGGCCAACTGAAACAGCGCTACCAGCAACTGCGCCTTGGTGATACCGGCAAAGCCTTTAATACCGAACTGCTGCATGCGCTTGAGCTTGGTTTTGGCCTGGATGTGGCCGAAGCCATGTGCCAGGCAGCGCTTGAGCGCAAAGAATCGCGCGGTGCTCATCAGCGGCAGGAGCCTAGCCTCACCAAGCGCAACGATCAGGATTTTTTGCGCCACAGCCTGGCTTTTTATCAAACTGGATCCGAAGCCCGGATTGAATGGCAGGCGGTGGATACCAGCTTGTCAGCACCGGCTGAGCGCCGCTATGGCGGCCAACCACAAACGGACAAACCGCCTAAGGAGACCTCCTGATGCCCAGCATGGCTATCCAACTGCAGCGCTACCTGCCCGAGCGGGACAGCACCCCCCACTGGCAAGCGTTTAACGTCGAGTACGACGACAGTACCTCGGTGCTGGATGCACTGGAACAAATCAAAGCCGAGCAGGACAGCAGCCTAAGCTACCGCTGGTCGTGCCGGATGGCGATTTGCGGCTCTTGCGGCGTGATGGTCAATGGCGTACCCAAGCTGGGGTGCAAAACTTTTTTGCGCGACTACCCCAAGGGTTTGCAACTGGCTCCCCTGGGTAATTTCCCGGTGGAAAAAGATCTGATTGTCGATATGTCGCGATTTTTGGAGCATTTAACCGCCATCAAGCCCTATCTGATTGCCGAGGCCGCGCCACAAGGTCAACCCCACCGACAAACACCGGCTCAGTTAGCGCGCTACAAGCAGTTTTCCAACTGCATCAACTGCGGCCTTTGCTATGCTGCCTGTCCCCAGTTTGGCTTAAAACCGGACTTTTTAGGCCCGGCCGCCATTGCGCTGGCACATCGCTACAATCTGGACAGTCGTGATAGCGGCAAGGCTGAGCGCATGGCGCAGCTAAACAGCGACAACGGCGTCTGGGGCTGTACCTTTGTTGGTTACTGCTCGACCGTCTGCCCCAAAGGGGTGGATCCTGCTGCGGCCGTCAATCAGGGCAAGATCGCCTCCACACTGGATGGGGTGATCCAGTGGTTCAAACCCGCGAAGGCGTCCCGCAACAAGGAGCAACGCTGATGAGCCGAAAACCCTATCAGCCGCCAATGCCGGCCAGCTGGTGGTTAAAGCATCCGGCCTACCGCTTTTACATGCTGCGCGAAGCCACCGTACTGCCGTTGCTGTTTTTTGTCGCCAGCCTGCTGTATGGCCTTTATGCACTGGGGCAAGGCGAAAGCAGCTGGCTGCAGTACCTAAGCTGGTTGCAACAACCCTGGGTCATCGCGCTGAATAGCCTGGCGCTTGTAGCCAGTTTGTTTCATGCCTGGACTTTCTTTGTGCTCTTTCCACAAGTGATGCCGCTACGCCTTGGCAGCCGCACCCTGCCCGCCTGGCTGATGGTCAGTGCCCAGTGGGCCGGGGTGCTGCTGGTTATTCTGGCGCTGTGGTGGCTGTTAGGAGGTATGAATGCCGATGCTTAACAAAAACGCCTCTCAAACAACCCCACACCGCTCGGATGAGCCCATCTGGTGGTCGCTGTTTAGTGCCGGCGGTGTCTGCGTGGCCATGCTGGTTCCGGCCATCACTCTGCTGGTGCTGCTTGGCATCCCGCTTGGGCTGGTCAGTGCCGAGCAGCTCAGTTATCAGCGGCTGCATGCGCTGGTGTTTCATCCGCTGGGGCTGGGGGTGGTGCTGGGGGCTATGGTGCTGCCGCTGTTTCATGCCATGCACCGCATCCACCACGGCTTGCACGATCTGAAGCTGGCCCATGGCCGCCTGGCGAAATGGCTGTGCTATGGCAGTGCTGTACTGCTGAGTCTGCTGGTTCTCGGGCTTTGGTTCTCGGGTTTGGGCTAATGCTCTTCCGTGTGCTGACAGCGCTCAGCGGCTTTAAACAGCTCAAATGCCGCAGCGACCTCGGCTGGTAGCTCAATCTCGATACGCTCCGGCTGACCGAGCTGGCTGCGGTGAAAGCGCCATTCGCTTTTCAGCTCGTCCAGCTGAGCAGCCAGCAGCTGCTGCTCCTCACGACTAAACTCCGTATCGGCGATACCAAACATAAAGGGTTCGGTGCGAACTTGTTCCAGCACTGGACTGACCCATAGATCAAACTCCAACAAGGCATTGATCCGCACCAGCAACTGGCGTTGCTGGCTGAAATACGGCTCTGGCAGCTCGCCATCGGCCGTTTTGTTTTGCTCCAGGGCAGTCAGTTCATCCAAATGGGTAAAGGCCTGAAACGCAAACATCATCGGCACATTGTGCAAAGCGGCCTGATACAACCAGTAGCGGGCCTGATGAAAGGACGGCTCAGGCAACTCCGCCGGCACCTGCTGCTGAAACTCAGGTCGCAACATAGGCGCAGCGTAGTAAATGGCCAAAGCACGCATTGCCAGCGCATTGCCGGCCTGCGCTTCAATCAGGATGGCGGCTTCATCTTGCAGTAGAAAATGCTCTTCGCCCCAGTTGTAAAACAGCAGCGCATCGCGCAGCCATTCGCGTGCCAGCGCTGTGGCAGGATGGTTTTCCAGCTCAGCCAGTGTCAGGCAGTCTTCAGTGGCCCGGGTATTTTTTTCAGTGGGAATGCTTTGTTCCGGGGATGGCACATCGTCAGAAACCGCTGCCGGAAATTCATCAGCAGGGAACTCAGCAGCAGGGATTTCTGCTGGCGATAGAGCTTCTTGCGGCGATAAAGCTCCGCTCTGATTGTCATTGATAACCGGGGCGTCGGTGTCGGCAGTAGGCATCCAGTCCGGCGCAGGCTGACGCACCCACCAGCCAAGGCCCAGCAAGAAAAGCAGCAACAGCCAAAAGAACCATTTCATCCAAGTGCTCCATGCCGGAATTATCCTGGCCGGCTCAGGCCGCCAGCTCTTTCACCCACTGCATCAGCTTGGGGTACACCTGCCGGCTTTGTCTGGCAATCTCGGCTTGCTCCTGCAGCACCTCGTGCAGGATATCCTTGGTTGTCAGCGGATTGGCCAATACCACCCGAAAGACGATGGTTTCCTGACGCTGGTACTGCTCTGGTGTTAAGCGGGTCCGGGAAACGAAGGACTTGCCCTGCTCGCGTTGCCGCTTCTGAATAAACTTGGTCAGGCTGTTCAGCAGCTCATTGATTTTTTCACGCTGCTCCGAGCTGGCTTTATTTAGCGCCTGCTGCACCTCTGCCGGCACATAGCGGTAGGTCAGCAAACACAATTCCGGCTCACTGATCAGCTCAAACTCCGCATGCTTTTCAATTAAATCGGCAAAGTAACGGGCTTTTTCTATGCTGCGGTTGATCAGAATTTCGTAACCATCGCGGCCAATCACCTGCAGGCAGGCATGCACCAGCATCGCCATGCCCGGGCGGGAGCCTTCCAGTGTCTGGCTGCCGAGATCCTTGGATCCCTTCCGCAAAATGTACTCGGCGTGGTGCTCAATGGCATGGGCACTGGAAGGATCTTTAAACACCACCATGCCAGCACCCATTGGCACATACATTTGCTTGTGGGCGTCGATGGTGACCGAGTCGGCCCGCTCAATGCCATCCAGCAAGGGGCGGTATTTTTCCGACAACAGGGTGGCACCACCCCAGGCGGCATCGACGTGGAAACAGCATTGCAGTTCTTGCGCCAAATCAGCCAGCTGATGCAAGGGGTCAATGTTGCCGGTTTCAGTGGTACCAGCCACTCCCACCACCGCCAACACCCGGATATTTTTTGCTTGCAGCTCCGCGCAAATGCGGCGCATTTCGGCCATATCGACCTTGTTGTTGCCATCGGTTTTGACCGCAATTAAATCATCACGACCAAGCCCAAGCACATCGGTCGCCTTGCCAAGCGAATAATGGCCGCGCTCGGACACCAGCACCGCCAGGCCATCGTAGCCGTAGTGCTTCATGGCTCGAAACAGGCCTTCGCGGGCAATGCCCCGAAAGTCACCATCCGGCCCCAATAAACGGTTGCGGGCAATCCAAAGCGCACTGATGTTGGCGATGGTGCCGCCCGAGCAAAAAGCACCCAGCGCATGGTTGGCACTGTGCATCCACTTGTTGTAAAAACTGGCTTCCTGGCGGTACACCAAGTGGTGCATCATACCCAGCACCTGACGCTCCAGCGGGGTAAAGGCTTTGGAGGTCTCAATTTTGACCAGATTCTGATTCAGGCCCACCATCATTTTCGACAATGGCAGCACAAAGTACGGCAAGGCCGACGTCATATGCCCGATAAAACTGGGCGAGGCGGTATGCACCGAGTGCGCCACCAGCTTGCCCATCATAGCATCGGCGTAATCGGAGACAAACTGCGGCGAAGCCGGTATCTGGTAATCCTGAAAGTCACGCTCAATTTGCCACAGTGGTTTCTCCACTGCCACAATGCTTTCGCGCAGGAATCCGGCCAGATTCTGCGAGATGTTCTGTTCGATTTTACTCAGCGTTGAATCCGGCGCCTCCGGCACGGTAAAAATCCGCCAGAGTGCTTCTTCCGATGCTGTCGCCTGCCGTTTACTCACATCTATCCTGCTCTTTCATGCCGGCTCTCTGGCCGCTGCTCGAACTGCAAAAAAAGGCATCCACTCTACTGCATGCCCGAGGAAAAGTCTGCAAAAAACTAGCTTCGCAAACCGATGCCTTTGTTGATCAAGTACATCGCATAACTGAAGAGTAGCACAATCAGTGCCAGCAGCAGGCCAAAAGCCAGCCACAGGCTGACATCGCTGATGCCAAGAAAACCAAAGCGAAAGGCGTTGACCATGTAGACCACTGGGTTAAGCGCCGCCACCTGCTGCCAGAAGCCAGGCAGCAATTGCAACGAATAAAACACCCCGCCCAGATACGTCAGTGGCGTCAGCACAAAAGTTGGAATAATGCTGATGTCGTCAAAGGTTTTGGCATAGACTGCATTGATCAGTCCCCCCAGCGCAAACACCATCGAAGTCAGCACTACCGTCAGCACAATGATACCGATATTGTGCAACTGCACGCTGACAAAGAGCAAAGACACCAGAGTAACAATCAGCCCCACCAGAATACCGCGTGCCATGCCACCGCCAATATAACCCAGCACGATGATGTAATTGGGCACCGGCGCTACCAGCAGCTCTTCGACATTGCGCTGAAACTTGGCACTGAAAAAGGACGAGGCCACATTGGCGTACGAGCTGGTGATGACTGACATCATGATCAAGCCAGGCACAATGAACTCGATGTAGCGAAAGCCGCCCATCTCGCCGATGCGCGAACCAATCAGGCTGCCAAAAATCACAAAGTACAGCGTCATGGTGATGGCTGGCGGCACCAGCGTCTGTACCCAAATTCGCAAAAAACGGTTGGTTTCTTTATTTAAAATACTTTTGAGTGCTATCAGGTAGTTGGCTTTGGAAAATGTCTGCTGACTCATGCGCTTTGCTCTCCGCGTCCCTGTTCTACCAGTTTGACAAACAACTCTTCCAGCCGGTTGGCTTTGTTGCGCATCGACAGCACCTTGACCCCTTGTTCGGTTAAGCGGCTGAAAATATCGTTCAAGCCGGCAGATTTCTCCACATCCACTTCCAGGCTGTGATCGTCCAGCAGCCGGGTTTGAAAGCCATCCAGTTGCAGCCGGGCCGGATCGGTATCGATATCTAGCACGAAGGTTTCCTGACCCAGCTTGCTGAGCAGCGCCTTAACGCTGGTATGTTCGATGATCTGGCCCTGATCGATGATGGCAATGTTGCGGCACAGCATCTCGGCTTCTTCCAAGTAGTGGGTAGTCAGAATGATGGTCACCCCCTGCTGGTTGATGCGACGCAAAAAGTCCCACATCGAGCGGCGCAATTCAATATCGACGCCGGCAGTTGGCTCATCCAGGATCAGCAGTTTGGGCTCGTGCATCAAGGCACGGGCAATCATCAGACGGCGCTTCATGCCACCCGATAGCTCACGCGCCCGACTGTTGCGTTTGTCCCAGAGTCCAAGCTGGCCGAGGTACTTTTCCGCGCGAACCAGCGCCAGCTTTTTTGGCACCCCATAATAACCCGCCTGGTTGACCACGATTTGCAACACCGTCTCAAACTGGTTGAAGTTAAATTCCTGCGGTACTAAGCCCAGCTGACTTTTGGCTAATTCCAACTGCTGATCGATGTTGTGACCAAACACCTCGACCGAGCCTGCGCTTTTGTTGACCAGCGAGCAGATAATGCCGATGGTGGTGCTTTTACCGGCACCATTGGGTCCAAGCAGTGCAAAAAAATCGCCCTGCTGCACGTCCAAATCAATACCTTTTAACGCCTGAACCTTGTTTTTGTAGGTTTTTGCCAGCTGCTTAATGGATAATGCTGCGCTCAAGAGGCTCCCCCCTGATAGCCCCAACGGGGCACCAATTGTTGTTCCAGCTCCAGATGATCAAGCAAACGGGCTACCATAAAGTCGACCAGATCCTCAATCCCTTTGGGCTGATGATAAAAACCCGGCGCGGCCGGCATAATGGTGACGCCAAGCCGTGCCAATTTCAGCATGTGTTCCAGATGAATAGCATTAAGCGGACTTTCGCGCACTACCAGGATCAACTGGCCGCGCTCTTTTAACACCACATCGGCCGCACGCTCGATCAGATTTTCACTGGCACCATTGGCAATGGCAGCCAGGCTGCCGGTAGAGCAAGGGCACACCACCATCTGGCTGGGTGCAGCCGAGCCCGAGGCTACCGGTGAAAACCAATCGTCTTTGCCATAAACCTTCAGTAAGTGGGGCGGACACTGCAGCATTTCAACCAGCTGCGCCTGGCATTTGTCCGGTGCCGCCGACAGCTTGATGTCGTGCTCGGTGGCAAACACCACCCGGGCCGCACTTGAAATCAGCAAATGCACCTGCACCTGCTGCGCCAGCAGGCATTGCAGCAAACGCCAGCCATAAGGGGCGCCACTGGCGCCGGTAAAGGCCAGGGTGATTTGCCTCGTAGTTTTATCCGACATGCTCTGTTTCCCTTAATTCAATGGCCTGGCGTAGCCGTTGATGCAAGCCACCAAAGCCGCCATTGCTCATCAGCAGCAGTTCATCGCCCGCTTGCAGCTCGGCCAGTACGGCTTGCTCCAGGCTGGCCAAATCATCATACACCACCGCTTTTTCCCCAAGACGGGCCGCAACCTGGTCCATGCCATCGGCGGCGCCTTGTTGCTGGTAAATAAACACCCGGTCGGCCGCGCTCAAGGCTGCAGGCAGAGCCTGCTGATGCACACCGCGCTTCATGGTGTTGGAGCGCGCTTCCAATACGGCCACAATCCGCTGTTGGCCCACTTTGGCCCGCAACGCCTGCAAGGTGGTCTGAATGGCAGTGGGGTGATGGGCAAAATCATCGTACAAGCGCACCCCTGCGGCATCGATGAGCAACTCCAACCGGCGCTTGGGTGCCTGAAAACTGGACAAGGCCTCAATGGCCACCGCCACCGGCACACCCACATGACGGGCGGCAGCTATCGCCATCATGGCATTATCGACATTGTGCTGCCCCAGCAAGCCCCAATGCACCTCGCCCTGGAGCTGCAAGCATTGCGTTTCATCGGCCAGATAAACCGCAAAAGCCGAACCATCGACGCTTAACAAACGGCTTTGCCAGGGGGCCGCTTTGG
>JAFIFR010000356.1 GCA_020831935.1 Alkalimonas sp. | reverse complement strand
AGCAATACGAGTTGTGATTAAGGGCACTCTCTTAGAGACCTGCCCCGTCATCACTGTATGTAAGGTTTTGCGGAAAATATTCAAGTGAGCACCAGCAAATTTTTAATTCATTTGCTCTAGCATTTGCTCCAATTGCTGTAAAGACTCTTCATCCATCCCCATCATCTGCTGCATCAATTCACCGGTTAATTTGGTGATGGTTTCTTTTTCTTTATCCGTCATGCACTGGTCCAGCAATGCCATAATCTGCTTGAGATTACGCATCTCAGCCTCTTGCTCGGCGCGCTCTTCGGCTGGCATGTATTCCAGCATTTGCTGCATCATGTCCATCATGGGCTCTACCATCTGCAGGGAGGTCCAGGCGAATTTAAAGCTCAGCTCAGTGTATTCGGCCGGAGTGAAGTTGTGTTGTCTCAGCAATTGCTCCAAGGCCCGGCGATGCTCGGGTGTCGCCAGCTGGGTCAGGGTTTGGTCGTAGTGGCGCTGCCAGTTGCAATGCGCTTGCAACTCCAAAGTGCTGCTGTCGACTTCCGGAAAGCTATCTTCCAATGCCTCCATCTCAGGCAGTAAGGCCAGATAACGTTGCAAATTTTGCTCCGTCACCACGGTGGACGCCTGTGCCGCACCCATAACCAGGCTTAACAAGCAGCCAATAGCCAAATTCATTACGTTCATTTGATTTTCCTTTAACCCTTTTCACCGAGCGGTATCGCTGTTATAGCTGCTTTTGCTGTCTGGCTGCAACTTTTATTGAGCCTCCCGGTTACAACCGATACACTGCTCTTTTTCTGATGCAGAGGCATACATGGCACTGAAGTCGACCATTTTCAAAGTCAAGCTGACGATTGCCGACATGGACAGGCACTACTATGGCGATCATCAACTGACACTGGCGCAGCATCCATCCGAAACGGACTTACGGCTGCTGGTTCGGATGCTGGCCTTTGCACTCAATGCCAGCGACCAGCTAAGCTTTACCAAAGGCCTGAGTTCGGAAGACGAGGAAGCAGAGTTGTGGGAGCGCAGCCTGAGTGGCGAGATAGCGCTTTGGGTGGAGTTTGGCCAGGCAGATGAGAAGTGGCTGCGTAAAGCCTGTGGCCGGGCAAAACGGGTGCACTTGTATTGTTACGGTGGCCGCAGTACCGATGTATGGTGGCAACAACAGCAGTCCGCTTTGCAACGCTATCAAAACCTGCGTATTTGGCAACTGCCTGAAGATGGCTTGCAACAGGGGCTGAAACTGATCCAACGCCAGATGACGCTGCAGTGCACCATCACCGAGGGACAAATCTGGCTTAGTGACCACGAGCAGACAATGCATCTGCAGCCTGTGCAGCTGAAAGGCGAACCCTGAGTCAGGTTGTATTCAGCCAGACATGGGCAGCATAAAGCTAAAGTTGCCTCTGGCAACAGTTGTATTTGCACAGCATACTTGTAAAAAA
>JAFIFR010000355.1 GCA_020831935.1 Alkalimonas sp. | reverse complement strand
CGTCACAAAAATATACCGTGTAGTCATGAGACCCCTAGACGACGTTAATGAAAGCGAAGATAACCAATGGCCCCATGCAGCAGCAACGACAAAATCACCCACAGCATGGGTGTTGCTTACGATGGAAATTTGGTATCAGGACGGGAGGCAAGTATAGCAAAGCAAAGCAAAGCGCTCAATGCTGTTGCAACGAAAATCGCCAGGCCAGCAACAACAACCAGCAGCAACAAAAAGTCCGGCAGCTTATCTGGCCTGCCGTTTCACCTTCTCCCACAGCGCATCCATTTCGATTAAATCGCTTTGCTGCGGGGTTTTACCCAGCTTGGCCAGTTCTGCTTCTACCGCCCGAAAGCGGCGTTCAAATTTGTTGTTGGCCTGGCGCAGCACGCCTTCTGGCTCCAGTTTGTGTTTACGGATCACATTGACCAGCGCAAAGAGTAAATCGCCCAGCTCTTCGGCCAGCGCCGGGCTGTCCGCTGGCAGTTCTTCAACTTCGGCCACTTCTTCTTTGACTTTGTCCCAAGCCCCATTGACATCGCTCCAGTCAAAACCGACGTTGGCGCAACGTTTTTGCAGCTTGTAGGCCCGGCTTAATGCCGGCATGGCTGCTGGAATGTTATCCAGCACGCTGTGCTGACCACTGGCTTTGCGCTCTTCGCTTTTTAAGGCTTCCCAGTTTTGCAGCACCTGGTCCGCATCCCCAACCGTGGTGTCAGCAAACACATGCGGATGACGCCTTACCAGCTTGTCACAGATGGCCTGCACGCAGTCCTTGAACTGAAAGCGCCCTTCTTCTTCGGCTATCCGGGCGTAAAACACCGTTTGAAACAGCAAATCACCGAGCTCGTCTTTGAGTTCATCATAGCTTTGCCGCTCAATCGCATCGGCCACCTCGTAGGCCTCTTCCAGGGTGTAGGGCACGATGCTGCGAAAGGTTTGCTTGATGTCCCAGGGGCACCCCTGCTCCGGGTCACGCAATCTGGCCATAATGGCCAGCAAATCATCCATTTGGTACGACGTCATCGCTAATCCTAGTGGTTTGACTGTTGGTGGCAACGCTTGGCTTCCAACACATCCGGCACCTGACTGACTTTGCTCAGCAGTTTGTTCAGGGTGTCCTGATTGTAAAGCTCCAGCGTCATGTTAATCACCACACTTTGCTCTTTGATGTTGGAGTGGCTGTTCATTTGGGTTACATTGGCTTTTTCATTGGCCAAAATGCTGGTGATATCGCGCAGCAAGCCATTGCGATCATGCGCCAGAATACGGATATCGACTGCATAGCCCGAGGCATACTGATCGCCCCAGGTCGCTTCGACCACCCGCTCCGGATGCTGCGACTCCATCAGTTTGAACTGCTCGCAATCATCCCGGTGCACCGCAATGCCGCGCCCCTGGGTAATGTAACCAATAATGGCATCACCCGGCAGCGGCTGACAACA
>JAFIFR010000072.1 GCA_020831935.1 Alkalimonas sp. | reverse complement strand
GTCCAGCCCAGCCAGCCAGATTTTCAGCAAGTCGTTCAGCTGTTGCTGTTGCTGCGCGCTAAGCGGTGCCACCAGTGCTTGCTGCAATTCGGTGTGGGGTGGCAGAGCTTGTTCGATCAGAGTTTTGCCCTGCTCGGTCAGGCTGACATGCACCACCCGTCGGTCGTCGGTGCAGTGGCGGCGGGCGATCAGTTGTCGTTGCTCCAGTTTGTCCAGCCGGCTGCTCATGGCGCCGGAGCTCAGCAGCATGCTTTGATGCAGCTGGGATGGCGACAGCGAATAAGGCGGCCCGGCGCGGTGCAGTGTCGCCAGCACATCAAACTCGCCTTGTTTTAACCCTTGTTGCCGGTAGCAGTGCAAGAAAGCCTGTTCCAGCCGCTTATTCAGCCGGGCAAAGCGGCCGAGCAGTTGCAGCGCTGGTAGAGCATCGCTCACCCCTTGTTGCTGCCATTGCTGGCTCATGGTGTCAAAATCGTCTTGCATCACTGTGCTAGCCTGGTTGTGCCGATGAATGGCTTTACAGCTTACCCAAAAATAGGCAAAATCCAAATATCTTTATATCAAGATATTTTGCGGTTAGTTGGAGGCAGGGTGCAAAACGCAAACCCATGGCAAAGCACTGAACGGTTGGCTTTGTTGGCCATTGTACTGGTGGCACTGAATTTACGACCGGCGCTGGCGGCGGTCGGGCCCTTGTTGCAAGGGATCCAGGCTGATTTACTGCTGAGCTTCACGGCTGCATCCATGCTGACCACCCTGCCGGTACTGGCGATGGGGTTGCTGAGCTTTGTCGGCTTTCGGCTGGCCGCGCCTTTGGGATTGGAGCGGTCGGTGCTGGCGGCTCTGGCCTTGCTGGCGCTGGCAACAGCGCTGCGTTTCTGGTCACCGGCTGCCGGCGTGTTGATTGGCACAGCACTGCTGGCTGGCGTTGCTATCGCGCTGATTCAGACCCTGATGCCGGCCATTATCAAGCAGCGTTTTGGCCTGAAAGCGCCGCTGGTTATGGGGTTTTATGTCACTGCGATTATGGCTGGTGCTGCACTGGCAGCCACCGGTACCCCGTTGTTGGCCGATCTGCTCAGCTGGCGCCAGAGCCTGGGGCAATGGGTCTGGTTGGCGCTGTTGGCTTTGCTGTGCTGGGCCTGGCAGATAAAGCCTGCTACGACGAAACATACGGTGGTTGAAACGCTGCCTGCGTATGCCTGGTGGCAGAACCGCCGCAGCTGGCAGCTGGCGGTGTTCTTTGCCCTTGGCACCAGTTGTTATGTCTCGGTGCTGGCTTTTTTGGCCCCCTATGCGCTGGAGCTGGGCTACAGTGCCCGCATGGCGGGCTTGCTGCTGGGTTTTTTAACCCTGTGTGAAGTGGTGGCCGGTTTGCTGTTTCCCTGGTGGGCATCCCGGCATGCCGATCGTCGTCCGGTCATCGCGGTGCTTTGTCTGTTGCAATTGGTTGGTTTTACGGCATTGGCGCTTTTTCCTGCCAGCGGGCTCTGGTTGTGGGTGGCCTTGATTGGGCTTGGCATTGGCGGTATTTTTCCGCTGGCGATGATCATTACCATGGATCACATCGATGATCCGGTACAGGCTGGGCGCTTGACCGCTTTTGTGCAAGGGGTGGGGTACATTATTGCGGCCTTTTCGCCTTGGTTGGCCGGTTTGCTGCGGGATTGGCTGCACAGTTTTACTCTGGCCTGGTTGGCCTTAGCGGCTACCAGCGTGCTGGCGCTGTGGCTGGGTGTGAAGTTCAGTGTCGCCAGTTACCGGCAGCATTTTCCGCTGGATGATATCGCGGCCCCGGATAAGGCCGCGACACGTTAAGCGGGGCTAGTCGGCCTGGTCATCACCGAAGTGCATGCTGCTTTCAATCGCAATGCCCATCGGCTCAATATCCATCGAGATCCCCAGTTGGAACGGGGTATCTTTCATCGCATCCACCTCGGGCGGGACTTCCATGCCACTGGTTACCATGCCCGTAGCGATGGCACTGAAGAGCTTGGCGTAGTTCATGCCAAAATGCAGAAGACCATTTTGGCTGAGCGTGGTGCCTGCCAGTTGACGGGCTTGCTGTTGCGCCCGCTCTCCCTGATAGACTAGGGCGTGATCGCCACTCAGCATCAACTTAGGTGCCAGGCCAAACGCAGCGGCCATCGGAAACAGTTCATTCAGCTCCAGTTCCTCACCAGCTGCTGGCAAAGGGATGCCGGCCATCGCCGGGTAAAACATCAGCAGGCTTTGAATCAGGCTTTGGGCGTTGTCGGCGGAGATGCTCACCAATGCATCGACCGCGCTGGGCATACCGGTGTTGGGATCCATCGCAATATCGTTGATGGTGATGGAGGCACCTTTTACCGAGCCTGCCATTCCAGCCATGGCCAAAGCGGCCAGAGGGTTACTGGCCTGCATTGCGGTTTGCATCTCCTGCAGCGGTTGGCATGCAAAGCTGGCGCTGGTGGTGGCGGTCCAAAGCTCGCTGATGGCGGGCAGCAACTGGCCAATATTCAAGCCCAGGCCAAACTGCAGCACGCTGTCTTTCGCTGGTTGCTGCACATGAGGGGCGATAAAGCCACGCAACTTGCTTAGTGACGCCATGGCGCTTTGATCGCTGCTGGCTATCAGCATCCGGCTGCTGACGGGCTGCTGATTCATTTGGTTATCAAAATAAATACCTGGCCAGTTGGCGGTAATGGCGGCGGTGTCGGCCTGACAGGCCGGGGTGCGCCAGTTCACCAGTGCGGCATCCAGCTCTGCACCTGCAAGTTGTTGCAGGTCTTTGGCCAGCCGGTTTTGTTCGGCACCGGTCAGGGCTTTTAGCAGCTCGGCACTGCTTACCATGCCCAGGCTGTTTTCATTCAGACGGTAGCGCTGTGCCAGTGGCCGTAGATCACGTTGCCAGTTGAGCGGATCGGCTGGCTTACGAAGGCCCAGAGCAATAGCGTGGTGGTTGGCATCGAGCTCCGATGAGGTCAGCACCAGAGTACCCCAGCCATCATTGACGCTGACCAGCAGTTCAATTTGTTGCCCGGCCAGTTCCAGCAGTGAGTAGCGACGGTAGGGGTGGTTATCAGTCTCTTCGGCCTGGTGCCAGAGCTGGCTTTGCTGCTCGATGCGATCGAAAAATCGCCAAAAAGCAGCTTCATCCGCCAGTTCCACCCGGCTTACCACCGATAAACCCACCAGATAAAACAGGCTACGAAATTCTTGCGGGATCCCAGTAAGCTGCGTCAGCTGCTCTGGCTGCTCCAGCACTTCGAGGTAGTGCTCCAGCAATGCTGCCACGAAATGACCGCTGTTGCTGCCTGTGGCACTGGCCATGGTTTCCAGCAAAGCCATCGCTTCCTTTGGATTTTGTGGCATCATCTCCACTTGCTTTAGGTAGCTTATCAGGTCGAAAGGCTCCAGCTGCACACTGAGAAAAGCCGTATCGGCCGGGATAAAACTGAGCTGGGAGGATGGGTGTTTTTCCCCGTTGGGCCCAAACTTGAAGTAGGCAACAAGTGCGGCCAATAACAATGCCGCAATGACAACCAGGTTACGCATGAGTTCTCCTTAACGATGCTGTGGCACCACCTCGTCCCTGGGGTGTGAAGCAGTACCTGTTTTGTGTAAATAATGTAATCAAGAAATGATATAGTTTGTAAGGCGAAGATGCAATTAGAAACTGTGATCTGAAGCTGCATCCGGAGATACAGCTTCGCGTTCAGCAGCGTTAACGTGAAAGGCTTTGGAGAAAATCATCATGGGATCCCAGCTTGTCGCTGGTCATCGCCATAATGGCCTTTAGTTGCTCCAGCAGTTCCTGCAATTGCTGATCGTTCAGGGCGTTGACCAGTGGGTGGTAGTCTTTGGGCAACAGCCCCTGGCCAATCATCACCTGCTGCCAGGCAACTTCGGTAAAGAGCTCGTCTTGCTCGCGGCAGACTTTACCGGATTGGGCGAACAGCGCCATTTTGCGTTGTAAGGTGTCAGGAATATCCATCCGCTGACAATCTTTCCAGTACTGGCTGTCGCCACGTGCATTGAGTTTGTAGTGCAGAATGATAAAGTCACGAATTTGCTCAAACTCCACCTTCGATTGGCGGTTGTACTCGTCCCGATCGGCCGGGCAGATGCCGTGATTGGGAAAAAACTTTAACAGTCGCAGTACGCCAGATTGGATTAAATGAATGCTGGTGGACTCAAGTGGTTCCAAAAAGCCGCTGGATAAGCCAATGCTGACCACATTGCGGTGCCATTGTTTTAAGCGGCGGCCAGTTTTAAAGCGGATAATACGTGACTCTGCCAGTGGCTTGCCATCCAGATTGCCCATCAGCGTAGTGCGGGCCTCGTCGTCACTGCAGTACTTGCTGGAATAAACAAAGCCATTGCCAATCCGGTGCTGCAGCGGAATGCGCCACTGCCAGCCCTTGGCGTGGGCAATGGATCGGGTGTAAGGCGTGATGGGCTCAACGGATTCACAGGGCACGGCCATGGCACTGTCGGCTGGCAGCCAGTGTGACCAGTCTTCAAAGCCGGTATTCAAGGTTTTTTCAATCAACAGGCTGTGCAGGCCGGTGCAATCAAGGAATAAATCGCCTGCTATCTGCTGACCATTATCCAGCAGCAGGCGCTCGACATCGCCGCTGTCCGGATTCAGCACCACTTCATCCACCTTGCCTTCAATGCGCTTGACGCCCAGCTTTTCGCTGTAACGGCGCAAGTACTGGGCATAGAGTCCGGCATCGAAGTGGTAGGCGTATGAAAGCCCGGGCAGGTTCACGCCTTCAATGCGGTTTAGTTTGCTGAACTTGTTCTTGTGCGCCGCTTGATAGGCTAAAGAAAAGTCCCAAAAATCGAAGTTCATGCCGGCTTGCTGGCTGCGAAGCCAGAAGTGATGAAAGCTGCAGGATGGGAACTCTTTGCCAAGGCCGCCAAAGGCGTGCATGTAACTGTCGCCGAGCTTGCCCCAGTTCTCGAACTGAATACCCAGCTTGATGCTGCCCTTGGTTTCACGCAAAAACTCGGCCTCATCAATACCCAGAGCTGTGTTAAAGGTCATGATGGGTGGAATGGTGGCTTCACCAACACCGACAATGCCAATTTGCTCCGATTCTACCAGGGTGATTTGAATGGCCTTGCCCAGCATTTTGATCAGCAAGGAAGCGCTGATCCAGCCGGCGGTACCGCCACCCAAAATAACCAGATGTTTAATCGCATTCGTTGTCATACTAACTACCTAGTAAAAAGCCCCTGGCTACTAAGGTAGCGCAGGGGCTGGATTCCGACTAGCTTTTCATCAGAACTTGTAGCTAAAGCCCAGCAGGAAGTTGCGGCCGTAATCCTGATAATCGCGGATCCGCAGTGCATTGCCTTCGGTGGTGACAAAGGCTTCGTTGGTCAGGTTTTGGCCTTGCAAGAAGACGGACAAACCATCCAGTCGCTCAAAGCCCGCTTCACCAAAGTCAAAGCCAATTTGTGCGTCGACAATGGTTTCACCGTTGATATCCACTTGCTGGGTATCAAAGCCAAGGCCGTAGACGTCGCCTTTAAAGGAGCTGCGTTGACGCACACTCAGCCGTGCCTGGAAGCCATTCTTTTCATAGAAGGCGGTGTAGGACTGAATGTTCTTCGACAGACCTGGCAGCTCGTATTTGTTGCCATTTGGCATTTTGATGTTTTGGTCAATTACGGTGTAGCTGGCCAAAATACCAAAGCCATCCAGTACGTCGCTTAACTCACCCAATGGCAAGGAAATCGAGAACTCCAGACCTTGCAAGGTACCGCCGCCGCCATTAACTTTACCAAAACCGGTTGCGGTAGAGGTTGGTGGGATTTGGCCAGTACTTGGATCGGCAACACCGTCCAACTCGACCTGATATGTCCCATCAAAAATCCAGTTCTTCAGATCTTTCCAGAAATAGGCGACTGCGAAGTAACCAGCATCACTGAAGTAGTTTTCATAGGATAAATCCAGGCCAATGGCTTCTTTTGGCTCCAGCAGCGGGTTACCACCTCCAATGCTCCAGAAGTTGCCATTATCGTCTGGCTGCTGGTTGTAGCTGGCACCGACAGAAGCGTTCATTTCATCCAACCGGGCACGGGACATGGTTTTGGCGGCACCGAAGCGAACGGATTGGTTTTCGGCAACATCAAAAATCAGGTTCAGGCTAGGCAACAAGTGCGAGTAACTGTGCTTAACATCGGTCGGCGATGACACGATCATGCCGCCTTCGTTAGCAAAGGCTGTGCCTTGCGAGCTTTGCTCGGTGCGGATGTAACGCAAGCCGATATTACCGGTCACCGGAATCGAGCCCAGCTCCATTTCCAAATCGGCCTGAGTAAAGAAAGACAGCACGTTTTCTGATACTTTCCAGGTTTTAAAGGAGTGGCTGTCGTTGGTTAATGCCTCTGACAGCAACTCGTAATACCCATCCTGCAGCATCCGGCCGGAATCGTAGGCAATCATATTGCCCATGCCAATAAAGTCCAGATTGACGGAGCCTAGGCGGTATTGCTCTGGCACTACCAGGGTATCCGGGAAGTTGCTGAGCGTCATAAAGAAACCGTCAGAAAACTTTTCTTTGGTCCGCTCACGGTAAGAAACGCCGTAATGCATTTGCGTCACAATGCCACCATTGTCCAGCAACTGGCTGGCGGCCAGGCGGAAGGCATTTAGCTCGTCGTCGACGGTTGGGGTATTCAGGAAACCATCCTGAGCTGCATTTTGCAGTGGATTGCCGTCTTCCAGGCCGTATTTATCATTCAGAGCAGAGCTCCAGCCCCAGCTGCGAGGACCACCCAACTGGATCAGGTTATAGTCGCTGTAATCCAGGCTTGGGGTGAAAATGGCACCTGAGTTGCCCTGACGCAGTTCATAAGTTAAATCATCACCGACGCCAAAGTTATCACCACGGCCGGTACCGGCGTAGCTTTCAAAGCTCCAAATGGTGCGATCAACCGAAGAATGGCTGACATCAAGATTCAGTGTCCAGTTGTCATTCAGGATGTAGTCGAGGTTCAGGCCAAAAGATTTGAGCTCGGCATCGCGGGTTTCCAGATCGTTACGAACCACCAGGTATTCATCGCTAACGGCACCGCGAGTGACAAAGCCGGTCGCAGGATCAACATCCAGCGCCGAAGTACCACGGCCATAACCCCAGGCAAATGGAATTTCGATACCACGCAGAATCTTTTCATCGCTGAAGTCAACATAGAGTGCATCGAAGACCAGACGCAGGTTGTCGGTCGGCAGGGCTTCAACCACCAGCATGGCAGAATCACGTTTCAGGGTCGAAGAGCGCACAAATGGCTTGGCGCCACCCAGAATGCCATATTGCTCACCATCGACTTCAAAGTCTGGATAGCCCCAGGAGTTCCAACGCTTTTCCTGGTTAGGGGAGTTCATGGTGGTATAGGCAAAGGCAATGCCAACCCTGTCATCGGCAAACTGATCGATGTAGGAGAAGGTGCCACGGAAGCCGGTATCGTTGCCATCCGGATTCAGTTTGCTGTGGCCGGTTTTTTCCAGCTGGCCATTCACCTGAACGGTTCGTTCACGATTCAGTGGCCGCACCGTTTGCAGATCGATGACACCGGCAATGCCTTCCGCTTCCAGCATGGCGCCTGGTGTTTTGTACACGGTCACACCGCTCATGATTTCAGAAGGATAAAGGTCAAACTCGACGCCACGGTTATCACCAATGGACACCTGCTCCCGGCCATTGAAGGTGGTCGCACTTTCGTTTTCACCAAAGCCACGAATACTGACCCGGCTGGCACGGCCATCCAAACGCTGAGCGGTTAAGCCTGGCAGACGCGCAATGGATTCGGCAATGCTGGAATCCGGTAGCTTACCAATATCTTCCGCTGAAATGGCTTCCACCACATTGGTTGAAAAGCGCTTGGTGTTGATCGACTCCACCACAGAGCGACGAAAGCCGCGAATTTGAATCACCTCAAGCTCGGCTTGCTCTCTGGCGCGCTCGCGTGCTTCGGTGGGTGACAGCCGTTCGGCTTCGGTATCGCTTTCCAGCGCGGCTGCACTGAAATGGCTGAGGCCGACGGTGGCCATCGCCATAGTCAGCAAACTGAGTTTAAACTTGTTCATGCCCTTTATCCCCGTATTGGTTTTTATATGCTATTGCTTTTTCAGCAGCAGCTAATCCTGTGATCCTGTTATTTATTAAACCTATTCGAGCGCAACAACAACATGAATACGTATTCATAGCGACCGCTTTGCACTGAACTGGGGCTACTGCAGCTGGTTTTGAACTGATTTAGTGCATTTGTTCGATTTTTACTCGTTGATTTGTCGTGATTTTTGCATCCTCACCCAGCTGATACCTCCGGAAGACTGTGTTTTTACTGATTTTTTAGGGCTTTGGCACTGCATACGTATGCAGTGCATTTCTTTCCACGGCCACCCTGTTTATGCTTGGCTCAGACCAAAATTTTAGCTGGCTGCCAGCAAGCTGCCTAAGCGGCAACAGGTGCACTATGGAATTACAACAACGTTTGGCCGAACTGGCCGGGGTTCAGGATCACTACATCAATGCCCACGGCCAACCCGAAACCATTGCTCCGGATTGTGTTGCCGGGGTATTGGCGGCCATGGGGTTTGATTTAAGTAGTGAGCAACGGATAGCCCAGCAGATCCGGCAGCTGGAAACCGAGCACTGGCAACACTACCTGGCGCCGGTGACGGTGGTGCAGCAGGACCAGCCTTTATCCATCCGGCTGCAGCAGCCTAAAGCCAGCGCCCACAGCCAGTGGCGCTGGCACATTGATACCGAGCATGGGCAGCAGCTGCAGGGCGAGCTGGCGCTGCATTTGGGGGACATCGTTGAGCAAGCCGAGTTGGCCGATGAGGTTTGGCTGGCGTTTCAGCTGACCATAGCGGCCAGTTTGGAAACCGGTTACCACCAGCTAACCTTGACCGCGGGCGAAGTTCAGCTGACACAACGGCTGATTATCACCCCAGCCCGCTGCTTTCAGTTGCAGGACAAAGCGGTGTTTCGTAAAACCGCCGGCCCGGCCATTCAGTTGTATGCGCTCAATACCGAGCACAACTGGGGCATCGGTGATTTTGGCGACTTAATCCGGCTGGCGCCGATGCTGGCGGCTGCCGGCTGTGACTTTATTGGCTTAAACCCGTTGCATGCGCTGTATCCGGCCTTGCCGCAAGATTGCAGTCCCTACAGCCCGAACAGCCGTTTGTGGCTGAACAGCCTCTATGCCGATTTAACGCTGGAGCCGGAGTATCAGGCTGAAGCGGTGCAGCAGGCAGTGCAAAGCACTGATTTCAAACAACAGCTGCAGCAGTGCCGCCAGGCCGCCGATGTGGATTACACCACCGTCAGCCGGTTGAAACAGCGGATAACCGGCCTGATGTTTGCGCATTTTCAGCAGCAGGAGCTGCAGGCCGGGACTTCCCGCGCCAAAGCCTTTCAGCGCTTTGTGGAAGACGGTGGTGATAGTCTTTACCAGCTGGTGGTCTACAAGGTGTTGCAACAGCAGATGTTCGCCAAAGACTGGCAGATGGCCAGTTGGCAGCAGTTCCCGGCCGAGTTCCAGCAGCCTCAGAGCCCGGCGGTGCAGAGCTTTGCCGTGCAGCATCAGGACGCGATCCAGCAGCAGTTGTATGCGCAGTGGCTGGCGTACCGCCAACTGGCTGCCGCCCAGCAAGCCTGCCTGCAGGCCGGTATGGCCATTGGTTTGTACCGCGATCTGGCGGTGGGGACCAACCGCAGCAGCGCCGAGACCTGGGCGGAGCCGGAAAACTACTTTCTCAAGCTGAGTGTCGGCGCACCGGCCGATATTATGGCACCCAAAGGCCAGGACTGGGGTTTGCCGCCTTACAATCCGGCGGTGCTAAAAAGCAAAGCCTACCAGCCCTTTATTGATTTGCTGCAGGCGAATATGCAGCATGCTGGTGCTCTGCGCATTGATCATGTGATGGCCTTGCTGCGATTGTGGTGTACGCCGGTGGGCAAAAGTGCCACCGAGGGGGCTTATGTCCGTTTCCCGGCGGATGATTTATTTGCCATCCTGGCATTGGAAAGCCAGCGCAACCATTGCGTGGTGATAGGCGAAGATTTGGGCACAGTGCCGGCCGAGATCAGCCGTTTGCTGGAGCAGTATCAGGTGCTGTCGTACCGGGTATTTTTGTTGGAGCAAAAAGGCAGCAGTTACCAGCACAGCGAGGCGACCTACCCGGAGCGCTCGATGGCGACGGTCACCACCCACGATATGCCAACCATGGTGGGCTACTGGCAGGAACACGACTTGGCGCTGCGTCACCGGCTGGATTTGTACCCCAGCGCCGAGGTGGCTGAGCAGTTGCATCGGTTGCGCGAGCAGGAAAAACAGATCCTGCGCCGTCAGTTTGACTTGTCAGAAGGCGACTACGCTGCTCTGATCCGTCACAGCCACCGCTTTGTGGCGGCCACGCCAGCTAAGTTGATGGCGTTTCAGCTGGAAGATTTGGTGTTGGTGGATACCCCGGTCAATGTACCAGGCACCAGTACCGAGTACCCCAACTGGCAGCGCCGCTTACCCGAGCCCGCCGAGCAACTGCTAAAGCGGGCTGATGTACAGCAACTGCTGGCTGAGATTAAGGCGGCACGGGGAAACTAAGGTTTTTCAGCCTTGCAAGGGTGTCCAAACGATGTCGTTCAAGCTCTTGCAGGCTATAACGCTGGTAATGCGAACATACTTCTTGCTTGAACAACTTACCCAAAGGGTTGTACGCCCAGTGATACCAGCGCAGATCGTTGGGTTGGCTTTTCCCAAGGCAAGCTAAAAGCTGCGTGGCATAGTCATTGGCGGTGGCTTGCGGTAACAAAAAAGGTGTTAGCAGCCACATGGTAAACTGCTCAGCAAAGCTGTTTCCCAGCTCGTTGAATGGCGCTGCCAGCACTTCGTCTATATAACTGCTGCTGAAGAGCCACTCACCGGCAATTGCACGTTTAAGACTGAGCTCTTCAGCACTAAAAGGGGCATACCAGCCGGCAGGAGCCAAAGCTATTTGTTGCTCAGGCTCTAACGATGCCAGCAGCATCTGGCTGAAAGCAAAATGTCTTTCCAAAGCGGCACGACTGATCATGCTGCCAAGTAAATGATGGTTCTGGCGAATAACAAAACGCCAAAACTGCAGATCTTTTTGGAGTAACTGCTCTGCGGCTATGACATCGCCTGCCTGTACTTTTAACCAAATATGCAGCAAGTACAGA
>JAFIFR010000354.1 GCA_020831935.1 Alkalimonas sp. | reverse complement strand
GGCAATAAGCCCAGCATCAGCTTCATCAGCGTGGTTTTACCGGTGCCGGAAGGGCCGATAATGGCGATGTTGGCACCAGCCGGTACATCCAGGCATAAGTCGTTAAACAGCAGCGGCTCGTTATCGGCGTAGCGAAAACGGATGTTGGTTAAGCGAAGCTGGCCGCTGATGTCACGATTAGGATTATTCAGCCCTTCGTCTTCTTTATCGGTTAGCGCGATATCGGCCAGGCGATTTAAATGCAGTTTCAGCATTTTGATTTCTACCACCAGGGATATCAGCGAAGCAGCCCGGCCGGTAAACTGGCCTTTGTAAGCCATAAAGGCAAACAGCATACCGATGGTCATATCGCCATTCATTACCGCCAAAGCGCCTAAGTAAAGAATGACAATGCCTTCAATACCAAACAGCAGCTGATTGGCAGTACCTGCCCCTATGCCCCACTTGGCCAAACGGTAGCCTTTGTTCACCGATTCGGCATGGCGGTTTTGCCACAAATTTAACCGTTCATTTTGCTGACCAAACAGCTTTAAGCTTTGAATGCCTCGAATGGTTTCCATAAATACGCTGTCTTCTTTGGCCGAGGTGACTATGCTTTCTTCGGTCAGCTGGCGCATCGGCCAGTAAAAGGCCCAGCGCAATAGGGCATAAAGCACGACTACAGCAAACACCACCAGACTGAGCATTGGGCTGTACAGCAGCATCATCACCAGTACCAGTACTATCATCAGGCCATCCAAAATACCCTCAATCAGGCTGGACGTGAGAATTCTCTGGATAGAGCCTAAAGATGAAAAACGCGAGGTGATATCACCCATATGACGCTTTTCAAAAAACGACACCGGTAAATGCAGCAAATGGCGGAATAAATTGGTGACCATTTGCATATTCAGATGGGTACCCAAATGCAGTGCAATCCAGCTGCGCAGCACCTGAATGGTAATTTGCATCACCATCAACAACGAAAAGCCAATGGCTAACACCAGCAACAAGGGCCGGTCGTTACTGACCAGCACCTCATCCACTACCAGCTGGGTGTAATAAGGGGACGCCAGCACAAAAAACTGCAACAGCAAGGACAACACAAACAGCTTGACCAAAGAGGGCACCAAGCCCTGAATGCTGCTCCAGAATGAGGTTAAACTAAGCTGCACCCGTTCGTCGATTTTTTTAAACTCATTGCCGGGGGTGAGCTCTAGCGCGACGCCGGTAAAGGCTTTATCCACCTCTGCCATGCTAAGGCGACGCTCACCCATGGCAGGGTCTAAAATGGTAATGCCATTGCGGTGCACTTTCTTCAGCACCACAAAGTGGTTCATTTCCCAGTGCAAAATGCAGGGGGTTTTTAGCTTAGCCAGCTCATCCAACTCCAGCTTCAGCGCCCGTCCAGTCATATCCAACTGCTCGGCCAGTCGCATCAGCTGCTGCATGGTGGCACCTTTTAGGGAGACCGCATAGCGACTGCGCA
>JAFIFR010000353.1 GCA_020831935.1 Alkalimonas sp. | reverse complement strand
GGTCCTGGCGTCCAACCTTCTATGCGGGTTATGCCAGCGTGCGCAGCGAGCTTCGTATCCACAGCGATGAGTCATTGCAAGACCGGGCCTGGCTAGGCAAATTCAGTCCAAACTGGGTGTGGCATTTGAGTGCTCAGAGCGGGGCTTACCTGCTGATCAACCCAACGGTCAAGCTGCATAACCTGCAGTTTGGCGGCGGCAATATTCAGGTCCATATTCCGTTTTAGCCCTTATTCCACAAGTTCTGATGCGCTGGCTGGCTGAAAAAGTCGTTTGGCTGCCAGCAGCGCGGCAACCACTGACGCAAAAAGCGCTGCTCGGCATCGGCAAAAAGTTTTGTCAGGATCTCACGCAGTCGTTCTTGCGGCACCACTTCCAACTGTTTGCGGGCTGACCGGAAGTACAGGTTTTGTGCTGTCGGCACCAGGCTGTCCTTGCCGGTATTGCGGTACTGCAAATCCCGGGTCACCACCCGGCATTGGGGCACATGAGGCTCCGCCGGATAGAGCGCATTCACAATGGCAAACTCGTATTTGTCCCGGCCTTTGGGGTTGGGCTTTGACGGGATAAAGGCCAGGCCATAGCCCTGCGGAAACAGCCCGGTGATGCGCAGCAGCTGGTCGACCCAATCCGCGCTGTATTGTTGTTGTTGCACCCCTTGTCGCAACAGCAGTGCGGCTTTAGGCAGGGCTTCGTAGTTAAAGCGTTTGCGGCCAGGCATCACGATGGACGCATAGACCTGCGGCACTTTCAGCAAATTTCCGCGGCCCTGTCCTGCGACCTGAGCGGCTTCGAGCAGCTCAGTAATCCATTGTTGCTGTGTTTGTTGCTGCTGTTCATGGCGGAGCCGGTCGGCTTTGTCTTTGCCCTGATAGGGCCAGGCACCAAGACCGTGGCGCAACAATGCAAGACTGCCTTGATGGCTTTGCAGTAAAAACTGATAGCGGGCCTCGTTGTCGAGCTCGGTCAGCGGATCCAGTCGGCGCTCGGCATTGAACAGCAGCCTTTGGGCGGCATCATGCAGCTGGCCATATTCCTGCAGCATCACGGCCAGCAATACCGGCAGTTGCAGTTGGTTTCGATAAGGGCAATGCAGGCCTGCTTCAGGCTGGCGTGCTTGCCAAATCAGCTGCCAGCTGGCCGGCATGAGCTGCTGCTCCAGCCGATGCTGCAGCAAGCGTAAGGTGAGCGTCATTTTGTAGAGCAGTTTGTAACTGAACTGCACTTCCAAAGAGCGCTTGGGCTCGGTGGGCACCAAGAGTTGCAGGCTGCCCAGTAACCGGGCAGATCGCATCAGGGTTTCGGCTTTGCTTTCCCCTTCACAAAGTAGCAGCAGTTGCTCACAGCAGCTGATGGTGTGTTCCAGTCGCTGCAAGCGCTGCTGCTCCAACTGGTGGCTGAGAGCGGTATAACGGCGACGGTAGTCGCTCAGAGCCGGGTCTTTCTCTGCCCGTGCCTGACGCCAGCGTTGCT
>JAFIFR010000071.1 GCA_020831935.1 Alkalimonas sp. | reverse complement strand
CCGGCCAGGTGAGCATCCACCGCCACCTGTGCGGCAATCAGCTGTGCCAGCCCAGGATCAGGCCCAAACCGTTGCTCATAGCTGACTTTTGCCAGCGCCAGAGCCAGCAAAAGCCAGCCGGTTTTATCTTTTTGGCCGATGTCGGCCAAAGCGCCCAGCACGACCATGGCATGCAAAGCGCCGGATAAACCTACCAACTGATCCAGCCCCGGAAACAACAGCAACAGCAGGGCATTGGTCAGCACACCGGCTACAAGCAACCACAGCAGGTAAAATCGGCTTTGAAAGTGATGCTGGTGCAGCAGCAACAGCAGGCTCAAGCCGGCCAGGTTTAGCAGCAAGTGCCAAAGGTTGGTATGCAGCAGGTTGGCACTGAGCAAGCGCCATAGTTGGCCTTGTTTGATGGGGTCAATTTGGTAGTTCAGTGTCTGTTGCCAATGATCGGGCAGACTCAAAAGCAGCAGACAGAGCAATGCAAAAAGCGCGATACCGATCAGGGCCGCGCTTTGGAAAGCAGCTGGATAATAATTTCGTGCAGGCATTTGGGAAGTGTAACCAGCTTGTCGACGAAAGTCATGAAGATTGACGATTGATCTTTGTCATACTTCTGGGTAGGGTAAAGTTCGGTACAACCTCAGGTTTTAGGCTCGTATGAAGACTTTGTTGCCACTTTTCTCCTTTTTGTTTATCGCATCCTTTGCCGATGCATCAACACCCGTTCAGGCCGATCGCGAGCCGGAGGCGGCAACTGGCCGGTACCAGCAGTCGCTGGTTGAAGCCGAGCATTATATGGTATCTGCCGCCCACCCTCTGGCTTCGCAGGCCGGACTTCGAATTCTACAGCAAGGGGGCAGCGCCATGGATGCTGCTATTGCGGTGCAATTGGTGCTTGGTTTGGTTGAGCCGCAAAGCTCTGGCATTGGCGGTGGTGCCTTTATTTTGCACTGGGATCAGCAGCAGCAACAGATGACTTCCTTTGATGGCCGTGAAACAGCGCCTGCTGCAGTCGATGAGACCTTATTTATGCAGGGTGATCAGGCTATGGCGTGGCGTGAAGCCAATGTTGGAGGCAAGTCTGTCGGAGTACCGGGGCTTTTTGCCGCCATGCAGCAAGCGCATCAGCGTTACGGCGTGTTGCCGTGGGCCGCCTTGTTTCAGGATGCGATAACGCTTGCCGAAGACGGTTTTGAGGTGTCGCATCGTTTGGCGCGTCAGCTGGCCTCTGGTTGGAACCAGGGATTGCAGCACAGTGAGGAGGCCATGGCGTATTTTTTCCCCAATGGCGAAGCACTGCAGGCCGGGCAACAGCTTAAAAATCCAGCCTATGCTGCTATTTTGCGACAGGTGGCAGCGGAAGGTGCCGAAGTCTTTTATCAAGGCGACAACGCCAAAGCTCTGGTCAGCGCTGTGCAGCAGGCTCCGGTCAACCCAGGGCAGTTGAGCACCGCCGATCTATTGGCTTACCAGGTTGTTGAGCGGGAGCCGGTGTGTGGGGCCTACCGCGGTTACCGGGTCTGTGGTATGGCACCGCCGAGTTCCGGTGGCATTGCCGTATTGCAGATCCTGGGGATTCTGGAAGCCTTTGCGCTTGCCAACTATGCGCCCGATAGCGTAGAAGCCATTCATCTGTTTGCGATGGCTTCACAGCTGGCTTTTGCTGATCGGGATCACTATGTCGCCGACAGTGATTTTGTCAAAGTACCGGTGGCCCAGTTGTTGGCGCCCGATTATTTGCAAAGCCGCAGCCAGTTGCTGTCCCTGGAGCGAGCCTTGCAACAGGTTGCTCCGGGTGAGTTTGGTGCTGAGTGGTCCCGACAAACGACCTACAGCCCCGAGCTGGCGGCGACCACCCATTTCTCAGTGGTGGATGCGGCCGGCAATGCGGTCAGTCTGACCTCCAGCATCGAAAATGTCTTTGGCTCTGGCCTGATGGTCAATGGCTACCTGTTGAACAACCAGTTAACCGATTTTTCGTTGAACCCTAAGTTGGATGGCGCTTTGGTCGCCAACCGGGTCGAGCCGGGCAAGCGTCCGCGCTCCTCGATGGCACCGGTGATGGTGTTTGATGCTGAGGGACAGCTTCGCATGGTGCTGGGCTCCCCTGGTGGCAGTCGCATCATTAACTACGTGGCCCATACCTTAGTGGCTTTAATTGATTGGCAGTTGGATATTCAATCCGCAATGAACTTGCCAAGAGTCACACACCGCAACGACTTCCTGGCGCTGGAAAAAGGCACCGAATTGGAACAGCGGCAAGCCGCATTGCAGCAACTTGGGCATCAGGTCCGACTGATTGACCTGAACAGTGGCCTGCACGGTATCGTCTTGTTAGAATCCGGCTTGCAAGGGGGCGCCGACCCACGTCGGGAAGGCCAGGTACTTGGGCACTAAGGGAAAGCGAATGGCATCTGTAGAGCAGCAACGGCAAGCTGGTGTGTTAACACTGAGCATGCAGCGACCTGAAAAGAAAAATGCACTGGACCAAGTCATGTATCAGCAGCTTGCTGATGCGTTAAAAGAAGCCGCAACCGATCCGGACGTCAAGGTCGTGTTGCTGCAGGGGCAGGATGATTGCTTTACAGCAGGCAATGACTTGCAGGATTTTTTAACCGGTGGCGAGCTGAATCAGCAGCACCCAACGGTACGATTTTTGTATCAACTGGCCGAATTTCCCAAACCCATAGTCGCCGCTGTGGCGGGTCTTGCCATTGGCATTGGCACCACGGCTTTGCTGCACTGCGAGTTGGTCTATGCCACTGCAGACACCCGCTTCCAACTGCCGTTTACCCGATTGGGCCTGTGCCCGGAAGCAGCTTCCAGCTTGCTGTTGCCGCAACTGATAGGCTATCACCGAGCGTGCGAATACCTGTTGCTGGCAGAACCATTTGATGGGGAGACAGCCGAGCGGATGGGGCTGGTGAATCGATTAGTTCCAAAGGCAGAGTTATTGGCTTTCGCCAATGAAAAAGCCAGGCAGTTAGCTGCGCTGCCTGCACAGGCGGTGCAGACCAGCAAGCGCTTATTAAAGGCCAATCAGCAAGAAGCCTTGCATTATACGCTGCGGGAAGAGCTGAACGAGTTTCAGCAGTTGTTGCAAAGTGACGAATGCAAGCAAGCAGTGCAACAGTTCTTTCGTCGCGACTAGAGGTGTATCCCGTTAACCGCGGCTAAACGGGTCGTGTTTAATTTCGGCCACTAACCAGCGTCCCCGCACCCGAACCATACGGACTTCGCGCATTTCGGTGATTTCACGGCCTGCCAGTGGGCCGTGAAATACCAGCATCACATTGGTTTCATTGCCGTATTGTTCGCGCAGATTTTGCCCGGCACGATTGACGTTGATGGCGACTTCATCGTACGACATATTGATCAGAGTTCGCCCGACCTGACGAGGCGTCCCGTAATGCTCCAACAACTCAGCCAGCTCTTTGGTGCTGAGGCTTTTCGCCAGCTCCAAATCATTTTTATTGTAGATGGCATCAAAAAAAGCAGCGGCAGCATGCTCTGGCGCATGAAAGTTGCCAGAAAGGGCGTCATTCGAATCTGTGCAGGCCAATAACCAAAACAATAAAGGAAGCAGAAAAAGTTGTCGCACCATGATTGAGGTACCAAGCAAGCTGTAAAGCTTAAGTGTGGTTGTTTCTGGCTAAGCTGTAAAGGCAAAAAGGCAATAAAAAAGGCCGCCAAAGCGACCTTGATTGATTCGTTAAATAATGCCGCTGAAGTGTTTACGCCTGCAGTTCTTGCTCGGTAAAGACATCGGCAAAGAGTGGGCTGGACAAGTAACGTTCAGCGGAGCTTGGTAAAATCACCACGATGTTCTTGTCGGCAAACTCAGGTTGCTCGGCCAGACGCTTGGCGGCGACCACGGCGGCACCGGAAGAAATCCCGGCCAGAATGCCTTCTTCTTTCATTAACCGATGCGCCATAGCGATGGCTTCGTCGTTGCTGACCTGCTCAACGCGATCAATCATTTCCAAATCCAGGTTGCCTGGAATAAAGCCAGCGCCAATGCCCTGAATTTTGTGCGGTCCAGGCTTTAACTCTTCACCTGCTCGTTGTTGGCTGATGACCGGAGAGTCGGTCGGCTCTACCGCGACGCTAGTCAGCGGATGCTTTCTCTCCAGCTTGATGTAACGACTGACACCGGTAATGGTACCGCCAGTCCCCACGCCAGCAACAAAGACATCCACCTTGCCATCGGTATCGTTCCAGATTTCAGGACCGGTGGTTTCGAAATGAATTTGCGGGTTGGCCGGATTGTCGAATTGCTGCAGCAAGACGTACTTATCCGGGTTGGATGCTTGAATTTCCTTGGCTTTCTCGATGGCACCCTTCATGCCCTTCGGCCCTTCGGTCAGCACCAGGTTGGCGCCCAAAGCTTTTAACAGCTTACGGCGCTCCAGACTCATGGTCGCCGGCATGGTCAGCGTCAGTTTGTAGCCGCGGCTGGCGGCAACGAAGGCCAGCGCGATGCCGGTATTGCCAGAGGTGGGCTCAATCAGCTCTTTGCCTTCGGTCAACACGCCTTTTTGCTCGGCATCCCAAATCATGGCGGCGCCAAGGCGGCATTTCACACTGAAACTTGGGTTGCGTGCTTCGATTTTTGCGTAGACATTGCCACCCGTCACACGATTTAATTTGACCAGGGGGGTACGGCCAATGGATAAGGAATTGTCTTCAAAGATGTTTGCCATAACAGCATGCTCCGGTTTGCTAGCAGATTTTTGTTAAATTAACGCCTGGATGGCCAAAAGCAAAGAAGCGTTTTGCTATATGTTATTCCGCTTGCAGCACCATTGGCTTGGTCAGTACTGGCACGACCAGCGTCAACAAGGTAAAGTAGCAGCCTGCGAGCAATAAAGGTCTGTTTATGTCGTTCCAAAGTACCGAACACTACATTGTTTCCGATGAATTGGCACTGGCGGTGAATGCCGCCATCACGCTCGAAAAGCCTTTGCTGATTAAAGGCGAGCCTGGCACCGGCAAAACCCGTTTGGCCGAAGAGCTGGCCGAAGCGCTCGGTGCTGAGCTCATTAGCTGGCCCATTAAGTCGACCACCAAGGCGCAGCACGGTTTGTACGAGTACGATGCGGTATCGCGCTTGCGCGATAGCCAGCTCGGCAGTGACAAGGTGCACGATATCGCCAATTACATTCGTCCGGGTAAGCTGTGGCAGGCCTTTACCGCCGATAAGCGCCCGGTATTGCTGATTGATGAAATCGATAAAGCCGACATCGAGTTTCCAAACGATCTGCTGTACGAACTGGATCGAATGGCCTTTTACGTGCATGAAACCGGTGAAGAAGTGGCTGCCAAACAGCGGCCTATCGTCATCATTACCTCGAACAACGAAAAAGAGCTGCCGGATGCCTTTTTGCGCCGCTGCTTTTTTCATTACATTCGTTTCCCGGATGAGGCCTTATTGCGCGACATTGTTTCAGTGCATTTTCCGGCCATTCAGACCGAGTTGCTTAGTACAGCGCTGGAAGTCTTCTTTGAGCTGCGTGAACTGCCTAGCCTGAAAAAGAAGCCATCCACCTCGGAGTTGCTGGATTGGCTGAAGCTGCTGTTGGCGGAAGAAATCCCGGCTGAGGTGTTGCGCGACAAACAGCAAAAGGGTGGTTTGATGCCGATGTTTGGCGCCTTGCTGAAAAACGAGCAAGACGTCGCTCTGGTGGAAAAACTGGCCTTTATGGCGCGTCGCCGCTGATGCTGGTTCAGTTTTTTCAAACCCTGCGCAAGCATGGTCTGAGTGTCAGCCTGACGGAGCTGCTGGATTTGCTGGGGGCTTTAAAACAGCAGGTGATTTTTGCCGACACCGAAGCATTTTACCATTTGGCGCGTTTGGTGCTGGTGAAAGACGAGCGCAACTACGACAAGTTTGACCGGGCCTTTGCCGAGTACTTTGAAGGGGTGGCTGCGGTCGATATTGCCAGCAGTATCCCGGATGACTGGCTGAAGCCCGATGTGATCCGCCAGCTGACGGAGGCGCAAAAACAAGCGCTGCAAGGGCTTGGCAGTCTGGATGAGCTGCTGAAGCAATTTAAAGAGCGCTTAGCCGAGCAGCAAAAACGCCATGCCGGTGGCAACAAATGGATTGGCACCGGCGGCACCTCGCCCTTTGGCGCCTATGGCTACAACCCGGAAGGGATCCGGTTGGGGCAGGAGGGATCCGGCGCCAGGCGGGCCGTCAAAGTCTGGGACAAGCGTGAATTTCGCGATCTCGACAGTGATGCCGAGCTCAACAACCGCAGCATCAAGCTGGCGCTGCGTCAATTACGCCGTTTTGCCCGAACTGGCGCCAGCCAGGAGCTGGACTTAGCGGAAACCATTCGCGCGACCTCGCAGCAAGGTGGGCTGTTGGATTTGCAGTGGCAACCCGAGCGGCACAATGCCATCAAAGTCTTGCTGCTGCTGGATGTGGGCGGCTCGATGGACGATTACATCCACGAATGCGAGCAGCTGTTTGCCGCCGCCCGCAGCGAGTTCAAGCAGTTGGAGTTTTTTTACTTTCACAACTGCGTGTACGAAGGCGTTTGGAAACACAATCAGCGTCGGCGCGAGCAACAAACCAAGGTGATGGATTTAATTCATACCTACGGCTCGGATTACAAGCTCATCTTTGTCGGCGATGCGACCATGGGCCCTTACGAAATTGCCTGGCCCGGCGGCAGCGTCGAGCATTACAACGAAGAAGCCGGCGAGGTCTGGCTCAACCGGCTGCTGGCGCAGTACCCCAAAGCCGTTTGGTTGAACCCACAACCGGAAGCCTGGTGGCCGCATTACCAGTCGATTGGCCTTATTCAGCAGATCATGGCTAAGCGCATGTACCCATTAACCCTGGATGGCTTGCAGCAGGCGATGCGGACTTTATTGAGTTAAAGGCCTGTCAGCTTTTGCTGACAACGCTATAATCGAACAAGTGCACACAGAATAAAACAGACAGAGCAGACCCTACAGGTCGCCCAAGACAAGGTTGGATTATGAAAAATGTTGTGATCAGTGGTTCCGGCGTTTTTACCCCGGGTGAAAGCATCTCCAACGAAGAGCTGGTTGCCAGCTTTAATCAATACGTCGACAACTTCAATCAAGCGCATGCCGCTGAGATTGAGCGCGGAGAGCTGGAAGCTTTAGGCCACTCCAGCTGCGAGTTTATTGAAAAGGCTTCCGGCATCAAGTCGCGCCATGTGCTCTACAAAGAAGGCATTCTGGATCCTGCTGTGATGCACCCGGTGTTTCCACGCCGGGGGGAAGAGGCGATCCCTGAAATGGTCGAAATGGCGCTCAGTGCCGCCAAAGAGGCCATGGCCGAAGCCGGTAAAACCGCCGCCGATATCGACTTAATCATCTGCGCCGCTTCCAACATGCAGCGGCCGTACCCGGCCTTGTCCATCGAACTGCAGCAGCAACTGGGTGCCAGCGGTTATGCCTTTGATATGAATGTGGCCTGTTCCTCGGCTACTTTTGCCATCAGCAATGCGGTCAATGCCATTCGGGGTGGAACTGCCAAAGTGGTGTTGGTGGTCAACCCGGAGTTTGCTTCACCGCAGGTCAATTACCGCAGCCGTGACAGCCACTTTATTTTTGGCGATGTCTGCACCGCCACCATTATTGAAGCCGAAGACACTTGCCGTTCGCCTTTGGCTTTTCGGATTTTGGGCATGCGGCTTAAAACCGAGTTTTCCAACAACATCCGCTGCGATATTGGCTACACCGAGCATTGCTTTGACAGTCCTGAGCCGGAGATTGCTTTTTTCCGGCAGCAAGGTCGCAAAGTCTTCAAAGAGCTGTTGCCCCTGGTCGCCGATGTCATCGCCACTGAAATGGCAGCACAGCAGGTGACACCGGATCAGCTGAAGCGCTTGTGGTTGCACCAGGCCAACATCAATATGAATATCTTCGCCGCCAAAAAGATTCTGGGACGGGATCCTGAACCGGAGGAAGCGCCGCTGGTGCTGGATCGCTACGCCAATACCGCATCCGCTGGCTCCATCATTGCTTTTCACCAGCATAAACAGGGCTTGGCCGCTGGCGATAAAGCCATTTTGTGCTCCTTTGGTGCCGGTTATTCGATAGGTTGTCTGGTACTGGAGCAGCTGAACTAAGGCATCTTGCTTCGCGCTAAGCCGTCTGCTTTGTAACAAAGTATGTCGACAAGGCACTTTTTTGAACAAAAACCGTCCCTTTAAGGGGCGGTTTTTTATTTAATGGCTTGATTATAAATATTTATTTTGCATTTTTGCTCTAGGCGCTATCGGGTAGGCGGCTCGATGTGATTTGTAACATTTAACACAACCATTAGGGCCTTTTTTTCGTTAGTATAGAAATAACTGATAAAAAGCGCTCGAGATCTTCATGACGCCCAAACAACTCAAAATTATTTTGCCCCTTGCCATTTTAGCCGTTGCCATTGTCTTAATGATGCTGCTTAAACAAGGGCGGCAGCCGGCAGAGCAGCGTGAAGACCTGCCAACCGGTGTGCTGGTGGATACCATCACCAGTCAGCAAGAGTCGTTGATTTACCGGGTTAGCTCGCAAGGGACCGTCCGTCCTAAGCTGATGACCAATCTGGTATCGGAGGTGAACGGCCGCATTACTGAAGTGTCGCCCAATTTTGTCGAAGGCGGCTTTTTTGCAGCCGGTGAGCTCTTGGTCAAAGTCGAGCAAGATGACTACTTAACGGCGGTGAAAGCAGCAGAAGCCAACCTGGCGCGCGCAACGGCCGCGCTGGAAGAAGAACGGGCCCGGGTGCGGGTGGCCGAAGAAGAGTGGGCCTCTTTTACCGATGGCTCGGCACCGGAGCTTGGTCTGCGTCGGCCGCAGCTGGCACGTGAGCTGGCCAATGTGCGCTCGGCCGAAGCCGAGCTCGAGCGTGCTGTACGCGATCTAAGCCGCACTGAAATTCGTGCGCCTTATGCCGGCTTGCTGCAAAGCAGAGCGGTGAACCTGGGGCAATTTATCAGCCGTGGCACGGTGCTTGGTAACATTCTGGGCACCGACCTGGCGGAAATTCGCTTGCCGCTCAGCGATCACGACCTGGCTTTTATGCGCTTGCCAGGACCCGACAACCCAAAGTATCCAGCGGTCGAGTTATCGGCGATCGTTGCCGGGCAGCTGCAGCAGTGGCAAGGAACTTTAGTGCGCACTGAGGGCGTGCTGGATGAACGCAGCCGGGTGATATATGCAGTGGTACAGGTCGAGGATCCATACCAGCTGACGGGTTCAGGCAATACACCTTTGCGTTTTGGTCGCTTTGTACAGGCCAATATCGAAGGGATCGCTTCCGGCGCAGTTTTTCGGGTGCCCCGCAATCTGCTAAGACCCGGCAATCAGTTGCTGCTGGTCGATGCAGACTACAAGCTGGAGTTTCGGACTGTGCAGGTGCAGCGTACCGATGAGCGCTACGCCTACATCAGTGCAGGTTTGAGCGATGGGGAGCACTTGGCGGTTTCGGCCTTACCCAATCCATTAGCGGGCATGCAGGTGCGGCTAGGCAGGGTGAATGGTGAATGGCTGGAAAACCCGGCAGAATCAACGATTGACATGGCGGGGGATTAAAGCATGGATACGCACAAAGGCATAATTGCCTGGTTTGCCCGCAACAATGTGGCGGCCAATTTGTTGATGGTGGTGCTGATCCTGGCCGGGGTGGCGTCGTTACTGACCATTAAAAAACAAATTTTCCCCGAGATAGCGCTGGATGAAGTGACCATTCGGGTGCCCTACCTGGGCGCCGCGCCGCAAGAGGTGGAAACGGCGGTTATTGATAAAATTGAAGAGCGCTTGCGCTCGGTGAATGGCATCCGGCGCATCCGCTCCACGGCGGTGGAAGGTATGGCCACGGTACGGGCAGAGATTTCCAGCAGCTACAACATCATGGAGGTGATGGAAGAGATCAACACCCAGGTGTCTGCCATTGCCACTTTTCCGGAGCAGGCGGAGCGGCCCATCGTCTATCGGCAGCGCTTTCAAAGCAACGTGATTTGGCTGTCTTTGTACGGCAATGCCGATGAGCGCAGCATGAAAGAGCTGGCCAAGCAAGTGCGTGATGAGTTGAAAAAGCGCTATGGCATCAGCCAGGTTGAGGTGGTCGGAGCGCGGGATTACGAAATTTCCATCGAGCTGTCCGAGGCCGTGTTAAGGGAGTACCAGCTCACCTTCGATCAGGTGGTGCAAGCCATTCGCAGCAGCTCGGTCGATATTCCTGGTGGCTCCATCCGCTCCGATGCTGGCAATATCCTGCTGCGCACCCGTGGGCAGGCGTATCGTGGGCACGAGTTTGCCGACATTACCCTGCTGCGCTTTAACGATGGCACCCGACTGCGGTTGGGCGACATTGCGGCGATCAACGATGGTTTTATTGAGCGCGATGGTGAGGCCACTTTTGATGGCATGCCATCGGTCTCGATTCGAGTCGATGCCGTCGGCGATGACAATACGCTTAAAATCGCCCGTCAGGTGAAAGAGTACGTCGAAGAGCAACGGGAGATCCTGCCCGCGGGCATTTATCTCGATCACTGGGGCGACAGCAGTTACTACCTGCAAGGCCGGATTGAGCTGATGACCAGCAACTTGCTGTACGGCGTTTTGCTGGTGTTGCTGGCGCTGACGCTGTTTTTGGAGTTCCGCATTGCCTTCTGGGTGATGGTTGGCATTCCGGTGTGTTTTCTGGGCGCTCTGGCCTTGATGCCGCTGCCGGCCTTTGGCGTGTCCATCAACATGATCAGTCTGTTTGGCTTTATTCTGGTGCTGGGCATTGTGGTCGATGACGCCATCATCATCGGTGAAAGTGCCTACAGCGAAATTGAGAAAAAAGGCAAATCGATGGACTCGGTGATTGCCGGGGCGAAAAAAGTGGCGATGCCAGCAACCTTTGGGGTTCTGACCACCATTGCTGCTTTCTTGCCGATGTTGCTGGTGGGGGGGCCTCAGGGGCCAATTTGGGAGTCCATTGCCTGGGTAGTGATCCTGTGCTTGCTGTTCTCCATTGTCGAGTCGAAACTGATTTTGCCGACCCACATTGCTCACATCGATACCAAGCCGTGGGATCCGAATCGTCGCGGCCTGTTTTATGCTAGTGGCCGTGGTGCCAGCAACTTTCTACGCAGCATTCGCGAGTGGGTCGCTGCTCGCTTGCAGCATCTCATTCACCAGCATTACCGTCCTTTTATCCGGCGCTGCATTGAGTTTCGTTATGTCACTTTAGCGACCTTCTTTTCATTGATGCTGTTGATGATCGGGTTGCTGAGCGGTGGCTTTGTCCGCTGGGTGTTTTTCCCGGATATTCCAAGTGACTTTATTCAGGCTTCCATTGTGATGGAAGAGGGCAGTTCCAGCCAGCAAACCCAGCAAGCGCTGGATGAAATGGAGCGGGCATTGCTGCGCGCCAATGAGCGGCTAAAAACCGAGTACAAGGCCGATGTGATTCAGCACCGGTTGGTGTTTTTAAACAGCGATACCCGGGG
>JAFIFR010000070.1 GCA_020831935.1 Alkalimonas sp. | reverse complement strand
CCGGTGCAGCAGCGTTGTGAGGGGGCCGCGGTGCGGTTAAGCTGGCAGGAGGCCTTGCAACAAAGCACCGACTTCGCCGATAACGGTCAGCCCTGGCGTTTACCCGATGTGAAAGAAGCGATGGCCATTGTTGAGCGTCGTTGTGTCGATCCTGCGCTTCGCCGGACGGTGTTTGCAGGCGCCAACAGCGAGCATATCTGGACCAGCACCAGCATTCACGGCCGCCCAACCCACGCCTGGGCCATTGCCATGTACAGTGGCAAAAATAACTACAAAGAAAAAATCCAACAGCTTTACGTGCGCTTTGTGCGTTTTTCCGATGAATAGAAAGCAGCCTGCGTTTGTAGGCGCTGACCTTGTCTGCAAACTGAGCTACCATACAATGGTATGGTGACTTTCGAGAAGTATTGTGATGCGTCTGCTGGTTCTTTGTTTACTGCTTGCTTTGCCGCTCCAGGCCCGCGATTGCGACATCAGTTTTGGCTATGGCCTGCTGATATCGCCTGAGCAAATTCGCATCATGAGCAATGACCGCACTTTAATGCAAATTAACCATGACACTCAGCTCTTTATCAAAGGGGAGTGGCAGGATTTAACGCAGGAAGAAACGGCTTTAGTGACCGAGTACAGCCAGGGTTTGCGCAAGTTTGTGCCTGAAATTGTCGGTATTGCTGTCGATGGGGTTGAGTTGGGTCTGTCTGCGATGGAGCGAATGCTATCTGGAGTTGGCAGTCGCTCGCAGCAGGCAGAATGGAATGAATTAATCCGGGAAACTACCTTTCAGCTCATGTCCCGCTTTGTCCGCAGCGGTGATCACTTTTACCTGGCACCGCAAAGCCTGAACGAGCTGGAGCACTTTTTAAACGGCGAGCTTAAGCCTCAGCTCAATAATCTGGCGCGTCACTCCTTTGGTGCTGTCTGGGAAGCGCTGCGTGACACCTTGCAGCATACCGAAACCAATTTCGAGCAAACCGATCCTCAGCAATGGGATGCGATGGGGCACCTGGTCGAGCGCATTAATTTTGGTCTGGAAGAAAAAGCATCGCTGTTAGAAGAGAAAACAGCCTTGTTTTGCCAGCGTTTGAAAGAGCTTAATGCCATTGAGTCCCAGCTGCAACAGCGCTTACCGCAAATGCTGGCCTACGATGTGGTGGTGGAAAAGCATTAGGGCTTCTTACGAAGCCCTGGTCCGTTAGTTGCTGCTTTGCACCAGGCGGAAACCGTTGTTGCGGTGACGAATGGTGTTGTCGTGGCTGGTCCGGTAAGTCGCTGTCAGCTCATTAGGGCTGGATAGCCAGGCGCCCCCACGTTGCACGCGGCGTACGCAGTTGCCACTGGTTCTGGGCGCTATACTATTGGTGGCGCCTTGATAGCTGCTGTTCCAGCAGTCCATGGTCCACTCCCAGACATTGCCATGCATATCGTAAAGGCCCCAACTATTGGGCTCAAACGACATCACGGCAGCAGTTCCATCTAATTGCACACCACATTCACCACCGCTGCGACGACCAAAGCGAGCCTGAGCGCAGCCAACGGTCTCACCGAATTGGTAAGGGGTATCAGCACCAGCTTTGGCTGCGTATTCCCATTCTACTTCCGATGGCAATCGAAATTGCTGGCGGGCAGCCTGATTGAGCCAGGGGATGAACTCAGAAACAATCTCATTGAAGCTGACATTGATGACCGGGCGGTTGCCCCGGCCCCAGCCTTCATCACGAGGCCGGTGCGAGCAGCCGCCTTGTTCGACACAAGTGTCCCACATCGCAAAAGTAACCGGATGCGCCATCATTTCAAAAGCTGGTACTTCAATGGTGCGGCTGGGTAGTTCCGACTCCGGGCAGTTTTGGCCGGTGCAACCCATGGTAAAACTACCCGCTGGGATGGTAACTAGCTGATACATCTGGCGCAGTTGCTCCAAACGCTCCGCTTCCATTTGCGCCAGGCGTTCCAAGCTATGGTGCTGGCTTAGCACCTGCCGATCGGATGACGACGGTTTACTGATGGCATAGGTCACCCCTATCAGCAGCACGGCAGCGATACCAGCTGCGCCCAGCTGCAATTGGCGTGTCATGCCCGAGCCTTTAGCTGCTTCTTCTGCGATAGGGGCTGTAGTGGCAGGTGTGGTGGTCTGCTTTGTTTGAGTGTTGTTGCTGGTTGCCGCTGCTGCAGCTGGCATCGCTTTGGTCGCTTCCGTTGGCTGCGGTATCGATGCAGTCGCGTTGTTGGTCACAGGAGCCAGTGAGGTTTCACTGAGCTTAGCGAGTACTTCATCGACGCTTTGCGGGCGGTCTTTTTGCCGCAAACGGACACAGGCTTCGACCAGGTTGCAAAGTCCAGCGCTGTAGCCCGATGCTTTTTCCCGCAATAGAGGTAAAGGATCGGGCTCGTTGTCGAGGCTTGCATTCAAACGGTCTTGCGCCAGCGGTAACTCCAGCCCGGTCATTAGCTTGTACAAGGTCAACCCAAGGCCGTAAAAGTCGCTGGCGGCGGTGATTTCAGATTTTTTCGACAACAGTTCAGGAGCCAGATAAGGCGAAACAGCATCCAAAGCCAACATTGCGGGCAGGGTATTGCGCTGACCTATCAGCTGTGATTGACAGAAGTGGCTTAATACCGGTGTTTCTAGGCTTTTCAGCAATATATGCTCAGGCTGAACACCTGAATGCACAATGCCATTTTGGTGCAGCTGCTGCAAACCATCCAGCAACGGTCGCAGCAATGCCTGAATGGCTGGCTCCGGCATTGGCAAGACTCCGGCTTGCTCGATATGCTCATGCAGGGTTGGACTGTCGAGCTTTTCATGCACACTAAGCAGAGTACCGCCATGTTGTAAACAGATAAGCGTGCGGTTTAATGCCGGGTGATCACAAGCTGTCAGGCCAGTGGTGACGGCGGCAAAACGTTCAATGCTCTCGTTGAGCAAGTCCTGCTTGGCTGCTTCGCTAACATGCAGCTCACCAAAACTGCTGCGCCTGGAAGCCAGAGCGGCTGGGAAAAACTCTTTAACAATAACCAGTCGGTTGCTTCGACTGCACAATGCCCGGTAGGTAATACTGATATCGTCGTAGCCAACCGCTTTAACGATGCTGTAATCTTCAACAGGCGAGCCTGTTGATAAAGGTACTCGATTTTCTGTTATTTTCATTATTATCTTGACCCAGTAGCAAAATTCATCCCACGTATCGATACATCAAGGGGTGCTGTCCGTGCCTGACCTGACGTACAAGTTATAAACGGATTTTAAGCAGAGGCCAAGTGCTAATTGGCAAAATGATGGTAATGTCAACAAAGTCGGCATGAATTGTGTTTTTTTGGGGACAAACTTTATGCAAGTTCAGGCTTCAGGTTCACCCAAAAACAGCGTTAAGAGATCATTTAAATAGCGCGATCCCCGGGGACTGACTTGCCAGTGCTGATTGTCATGGTGCAGTAAACCCAACTTTATTGCTTTTTGTATCGCCGGTTGCGTGCTGGCCTCTGAGAGCCCGGTGTAGGCGCTAAACTCCTGCACAGGGCAAGGCTCCAGTAAGCGAAAACGGTTCATAAAAAACTCAAACGGTAGGTCGCTGTCATCCAGCTGACGCTGCTCATCCAGGTAAAGACGCGTTAAATCCATATAGCCCTTCGGGTGCTTCACCTTGCTGGTGCGAAGAATGGAACCACTTTCGCTAAGCGTAACTTTGCCATGGGCGCCGCAACCTACCCCCAAGTAATCGCCAAAACGCCAGTAATTGAGATTGTGCTTGCATTGTTGGCCTGGTTTGGCATAGGCGGAGGTTTCATACTGTTGATAGCCATTGGCCAGCAGCAGCTCGTGACCTTGTTCCTGGATCGCCCACAGTAGATCGTCTTCTGGCAAGACCGGTGGTCTTGAGGCAAAAGCGGTATTGGGCTCGATGGTCAGTTGATACCAGGAAAGATGCGGTGGTGCTAAGGCGATGGCTTGCTGCAAGTCGGCCATGGCCTGCTCCACACTTTGCCCTGGTAGGCCATGCATCAAATCCAGGTTGAAACTGCGCAATGGCAAGGTGGCAGCCAGTTGGGCGGCCTGAATGGCCTCATTACTGCTGTGGATCCGGCCCAGCGCCTTCAACTCTGGATTGGAAAAGCTTTGTACACCTATGGAAAAACGGTTGACGCCAGCAGCCACATAGCCGGCGAATCGCTCTGCCTCAAAAGTACCGGGGTTGGCTTCCAGGGTTATTTCACAGTCTGCGCTAAGTGCGGCCCGCTGCCGAACCCCGGTCAATAAGTGCGCAATACCTTCAGCACTGAACACACTGGGGGTACCGCCACCAATAAAGATGCTCTGTACTTCACGCCCTTGCACCCAATGCAGATCCTGCTGCAAGTCGTCCAGCAGATGACTAATGTAGGCCTGCTCCGGGATCCCTTGTTTAACCGCATGGGAGTTAAAGTCGCAGTAGGGACACTTTTGAATGCACCAGGGAATATGGATGTAGAGCGATAAAGGTGGCAGTGTCAGACTCAAGGTTGAAAGTGCCCGTGTTGTTGCAGCTGGCTAATCAGCAGGCGCAACGCCTGACCTCGATGGCTCAGTTGCTGCTTTTGCTGCTTGCTTAGCTCCGCTGCCGTGCAGCCTTGCTCCGGTACAAAAAATACCGGGTCATAACCGAAACCGCCGTCGCCTTGTGGCTGCTGATGAATCAGGCCCTGCCAACGGCCGTGGCTGATTAGAGGCGTTGGATCTTCGGCGTGACGCATAAACACCAGCACACAATGAAATTGAGCCTGGCGTTGTTCGGGCGCCAGCTGGTGCAAGGCTGCCAGCAGTTTTTGCACATTGTCGGCATCGCTGGCACCTTCTCCGGCATAACGAGCCGAATAAATACCGGGTGCGCCTTGCAATGCATCCACCGCCAGACCTGAATCATCCGCAATGGCCGGTAAGCCGGTGTGCAAAGCTGCATGCCGGGCTTTGATGATGGCGTTTTCGACAAAGCTTAAGCCCGTTTCATCGGCGTCTGCCAGCTGAAACTCGCTTTGTGGGCGAACAAGGCAGGAAAATGGAGCTAGCATAGCTGCCAGCTCCGCAACTTTACCGGGATTGCCGGTGGCTAAAACCAATTCATTCATAGACAGCTCAATCGGTGTAGTAGGTGTGCTCGAAACGCAGCCGTTGCTGCTCATTGCCTTGCTGCAAGACAATATCAAAGCGCCATAGCTCTTCATTGCGCACAGTCAGCGGGGCAAAGTAATAGACAGCCTGGCCATCACGCACTTGCTGAAAACGCAGTGTACGTTGCTGCCCCAGCAAGTTTCTGGCCGTGCCGGTGACATTCACCTGCTGAGCAACCTGATCACTGCTGTTTAACACCGACAGGTTCACCAAGCCGGTAAAACGACTGCGTTCAATGCCGTAACTACGGGCTACTTCCGGCGTTAAAAAAGTAGCGTTAAAGGCCAGGTAATGCACATCCCAGGGGCCCAGTTGCTGCTTTTGTTCGGCTGGAGCAGACCAGGCGAGAATAGCAAAAAAACAGCCAAGCCAGAATCTCATTGGGTACCTCCTTACAGAGTCGTGTCAGGGGTTCAAGTATAGCGGAACAGCTGCTCGCCAGCCGCACCAGCCGCAGTTAAAAGCCACGCAACACGTCAGCCAGCAGAATTTGAATAAACTGCAGTGCGATCAGTGCCACCAATACCGACAGATCCAAGCCACCCATTGGTGGGATGACGCGTCGAATTGGACGCAGCAGAGGATCGGTCAACTGATGCAGTACCTGCTCAATGGGGTTTCGGCCCTGACTGAACCAGCTGAGAATGGCGCGGATCACCAAAATCCAAAACATCAGGCTGAGACTTTCTTTCACCAGCACGAGGACTCCGGCGACCAATGCCTGACTTGGGGCGATGCCACCCAGCAACAACTGCTGCAGCACCAGCATTTTCACCACGGCAACCAGCCAGGCCAATACCAGAGTGGCGGTATCGAGCTGGCCCAGACTTGGGATCACTTTGCGTAGCGGCAGGACCAGTGGGTTGGTGGCTTTGACAATAAATTGACTGAACGGATTGTAAAAGTCTGCCCGGGCCAGTTGCAACCAGAGTCGCAACACCACAACCATCAGGTAGAGGCTAAAGCCGGTATTGATCAAAAAAAGCAGCGCATTATTCATAGAAGTCCCAAGTAGTTTGTTTCTGCATCGTTTAAAGTGCTTCTGCCATCTCACGCGCGCGGCGAATCGCGGCCTGCATGGCATTACTGACCATGGTTTCAAGGCCGGCATCAGCGAAGCTGGTGACTGCCTCATGGGTGGTGCCACCTTTGGAGGTGACCTGGCTGCGCAATTCGGCAAAACTGTGCTGACTCTCCAACGCCATGGTGGCTGCACCCAGGGCCGTTTGTGCTACCATTTTCTTCGCTTGCTCTGGTGCAAAACCCAGCGCTTCGGCTTCTTGTTGCATTGCCTGCATAAAAAAGAAGAAATAAGCCGGTGCACTGCCGGTCACGGCAATGACATGATCGATCTCTGCCTCTTGCTCCAGCCAGACCGTCATGCCGGTGCCTTTAAACATGGCATCAACAAAGGCTTTTTCGTAATTGGAGCAGCGACTTGGGAAAAGCCCGGTGACTCCAAGGCCCACCAGTGAGGGGGTGTTGGGCATACTGCGGACCAGTCGTACTTCGCCCAGCCAGCTTTCATAACGGCTGACCGGTAAGCCTGCGGCTACGGTTACGAACAGCTTTTCACGGATTTCAGGCGCATGCTCGACCAAGTGCTGGCAGACGTCGGCCATCATTTGCGGTTTCACCGCCAGCACAATCACATCGGCCTGACGCACTGCATCCAGATTATCCAGGCTGGTACGGATCCCATAATCCTCAGCCAACTGTGTTAACTTGGGTTGAGTGCGATTGCTGGCAATAATATTGCTGGCCGGATAACCCGATTTGACCATGGCTGCAATCACGCAGCGTGCCATATTACCGGCACCAATAAAGGCCACCACGTTGTCATTCATGTCTTTCATAATTCCTTGCGCCAAAAATTGCGGTGCCCAATCGTATCATAGTTGCGCCGTATCGTAGAGCCAGTTGCCAGTCATCGCTCATCCCCATCGAGAGTTCGGTGGCCTTGGGGTAATGCTGTTGCAGTTCCTTACTCAGTTGCTGCATGCCGGCGAAGGCTGTTTCCACTCGTTGCTGTGCACTGGGTGCTGGAATTGCCATCAACCCTTTCAGCTCAAGGCCAGGTAAAGCGTCCACCGTTTTGGCTAGCGGCAAGATAGCCTCTGCCGTTATGCCCGCCTTGCTGCTCTCCTGACTAATATTAACTTGCAGCAAGACCTTCAGTGCTGGCATGTTGGTTGGACGCTGGGCGGACAAACGCTCGGCAATTTTTACCCGGTCCAGGCTGTGGCACCAGCTGGCCGCTTCGGCAACCAGTCGGGTTTTATTCGATTGCAAAGGACCGATGAAGTGCCAGCACAGCTCTGTGCATTGCGAAAGCTGTTGCACTTTTTCAGCCAGTTCCTGCGGGTAGTTTTCACCAAAATGACGTTGTCCGGCAGCGTAAGCAGACAAAATATCACTGACCGGTTTGGTTTTACTGACGGCGATTAATTGCGCATTTGCTGCGCTTGGCCCAAGCTTAGTGCATTCCTCTGCAATTTGTCGGTAGGCGCTTTGCAAGCGTTCTGCTATGGTAGTCATATACTCTATTGTATTAAGTGAGAATTGTTATGGATATTACTGAGTTACTGGCATTTAGTGTGCAACACAAAGCTTCCGATTTACACCTCTCTGCCGGGGTGCCGCCATTGATCCGGGTGGATGGTGATGTCCGCAAGCTGAATATTCCTTCGTTGAATCATAAAGAAGTTCATGCCTTGGTGTATGAAATTATGACCGATAAACAACGAAAAGAATACGAAGAAAACCTGGAAACAGATTTTTCTTTTGAAGTGCCAAACCTGGCTCGCTTCCGGGTCAATGCCTTTGTGCAAAACCGCGGGGCGGCAGCGGTGTTTCGGACCATCCCAAGCGATGTGTTGACGCTGGATGATTTGGCCGCGCCGGATATTTTTAAAACGATCTCAGAAAATCCGCGGGGGCTGGTGTTGGTCACCGGGCCGACCGGCTCGGGTAAGAGTACCACCCTGGCGGCGATGATCGACTACATCAATACCACCCGTTACGATCATATTTTGACCATTGAAGATCCCATCGAATTCGTCCATCAAAACAAGCTATCTCTGATTAACCAACGTGAAGTCCACCGCGATACCCACAGCTTCAAAAATGCCTTACGCTCGGCCTTGCGGGAAGATCCCGATGTCATCCTGGTCGGTGAGCTGCGGGATCTTGAAACCATTCGACTGGCGATGACTGCGGCTGAAACCGGTCACCTGGTGTTTGGCACCTTGCACACCACCTCGGCACCGAAAACCATTGACCGTATTATTGACGTCTTTCCCGGCGAAGAAAAAGACATGGTGCGCTCGATGCTTTCGGAATCGCTGCGGGCGGTTATTTCGCAAACCCTGTTGAAAAAAATTGGCGGTGGCCGGGTGGCCGCTCATGAAATTATGATCGGGGTCCCTGCCATTCGTAACTTGATCCGGGAAGATAAAATTGCCCAAATGTACTCGGTGATTCAAACCGGAGCGGGACAAGGGATGCAAACCATGGATCAATGCTTGGTTAACCTGGTCAATCGTGGCATGGTGTCGCAAAAAGATGCTCAGGGCAAAGCTCAGGACAAAAACACTTTTAGTACCATGGGCCGGATGTAAGGAGGGACTATGGAGCTACTCGATTATTTGCAAAGCATGGTGGACCAAGGCGCCTCCGATCTTTTTGTTACCGCAGGCATGCCGGTCGCCGCCAAGGTCAATGGCGAACTGGTGCCCATCGCGGATCAACCCCTTAGCGAAGACGACTCCTACCAACTTGTTGCTTCGGCCATGACGGAAAAGCAAAAACAGGAGTATGTGGTCAGTAAAGAATGCAACTTTGCTATTTCCAATCAGGCTGGGCGTTTCCGGGTGTCTGCCTTTTGGCAACGCGATCAGGCTGGAATGGTGATCCGGCGCATTGTGACGGATATCCCCAATGCCGATGATCTGGGCCTGCCCCCCATCTTAAAAGAAATCATCATGTCCAAACGCGGGCTGGTGCTTTTTGTCGGTGGTACCGGCACCGGTAAATCGACTTCTCTGGCGGCTCTGCTTGGCTACCGCAACCGCAATGCCAAAGGCCATATTCTGACCATAGAAGATCCGATTGAGTTTGTGCACGAACACCACAAGAGTCTAATCACCCAGCGTGAAGTCGGCATTGATACCGAATCTTTTTCTGCGGCATTAAAAAGCTCGCTGCGCCAAGCGCCAGATGTGATCCTGATTGGTGAGGTGCGTGATATGCAGACCATGGAGTATGCGTTGTCCTTTGCCGAAACCGGCCATTTGTGTGTGGCGACCTTACATGCCAACAACGCCAACCAAGCCGTTGACCGCATCATGCATTTGGTACCAAAAGAAATGCACCAAAAGCTGTTGTTTGATTTGTCGCTGAATTTGCGGGCCATTGTTGCTCAGCAGTTGGTGCCAACAGCCGATGGAACCGGCCGTGTCGCTGCCATTGAGGTGCTGCTGAACTCGCCGTTGGTGGCCGATCTGATTGCCCGGGGACAAGTAGGTGAAATCAAGGCGGTGATGGCGAAATCGCGTGAGCTTGGCATGCAAACTTTTGATCAGGCCTTGTATGATCTCTATGAGCGCGGCAAAATCAGTTACGCCGATGCGCTGCATCACGCCGACTCGCCAAACGATTTGCGTTTGATGATCAAGCTGCGAAGCAATGATACCAGGGGCTCGGGACTGCTGTCTGGCGTCACCATTGAAGGTTTTGAAAAGCCGGATGAATAATCTCGTTCTGGTGTTGATTTAGGAAGGCTATGAGCCGTATCGGAACCATCATGAGCCGTAAAGTACAAACCACCACTGAGGATGCCAGTTTGTCGTCCTTGCGCGAGGTGTTCTCTGCGGCCAAGTTTCAGCACCTGCCGGTGGTGGATAGCTCGGGTCGGTTGCAAGGCATTATCTCGGTGAAAGATTACTTTCGTGCGCTGAGCCCGGTGATGGAGTCTGCCTTTGAAACCAGTGTCGAGAACTACATTCAAAGCCGCCGGGTCCGTCATGTGATGACGTCTCCGGCTATCAGTGTGTCGGATAAAACCAGCATCAAAGAAGCAGCCAACTTGTTGCTGCAATACAACATTGGTTGCTTGCCAGTGGTGGATGCCGAGCAACGCTTGCTCGGCATTGTGTCCTGGAAAGATGTGCTGCGTTTTGCGTTGCAGCCCAAGGATAAAGGGGCCTGACGCGGGTTCGCTTAAAGTAGCACTCAAACTTCAGCTTTGTTTCCGCTATACTGAGCGGGTTGCCCTTTCTTGACCCCTGAGACTCCCTGTTATGTCCGACACCAATCTCAAAACTTTGTTGTTGGCCGTGGTCAGCGTGCTGTTGGCCATGGTGTTTATTCAATCGGGTGCCTCTGTTGCCAAGCAACTGTTTCCATTAATTGGCCCAGAGGGCACTACAGCCCTGCGGGTCGGCTTCTCGGCATTGATTCTCTGGCTGGTGTTTCGTCCCTGGCGGCACTGGCCGCAAGGACGCCAATGGCAGGCGCTGATCATTTATGGTGGCTGCTTGGGCGGCATGAATATCTTGTTTTACATGGCAATAGAACGGATCCCACTTGGGGTAGGGGTGGCGCTCGAGTTTACCGGCCCCTTGGCGGTGGCTTTGTTGTCATCACGAAGAAAGCTGGACTTGCTCTGGGTGGGATTTGCGCTGGCAGGGGTGTTTTTGCTGATGCCGGACATGCGGGGGGCTGATGCGCTTGACCCGGTTGGGGTTGCGCTGGCGCTGGCGGCAGGTGGTTGTTGGGCCGGTTACATCTTGTTTGGTCAGCGAGCCGGTCATCTGGCCCCCGGCGGCGCTACTGTTGCGCTGGGCATGACCATTGCCGCACTGTACCTTTTCCCTTTAGGTGTACTGACTGCTGGCACGGCAATGTTCCAGTGGCAGGTACTGCCACTGGCCTTGATGGTGGCCCTAATGTCGAGTGCTTTGCCGTACAGTCTGGAAATGGTGGCATTAAAGCGGTTGCCAGCGAAAAATTTCAGTGTATTAATGAGTGTTGAGCCTGCAGTGGCCGCTGTGGCCGGGCTTTTGCTGTTGGCGGAGTTTCTGACCCTGTGGCAATGGCTGGCCATTGCCATGGTCATTACTGCCTCTTTGGGCAGTAGCTTGACCAAGCCTGCCAAAGTTTGATCTGCATCGGGAAAGTTGGCGTGAATTTGGCTAAGCTTGCACTAAGTCCCAGCAAGGAGATCTGATGATGACCGCAAAAACCGTGGCGCAGTTAATGACAGCCAATCCATTATTCGTGCGCCGTGAGCAAAGCCTGAAAGATGCGCATGATTTGATGCGAAGCAAGAATATCCGCCATATACCGGTGTTGGATCAACAAGACAAACTGGTGGGGGTGCTGACACAGAAAAAAATGATTGCTACTGTGATGGGGCTCTTGGCCAAATACGGCACCAGCGCGTTGGAGCGCAAAGAAAAACAGCAGCTTATCGGTGAGCTGATGGATACCGACTTTGCTACGGTGCAGCCTGATCAAGCCTTGCAGCAAGTGATCAGTTATTTTTTAAAGAATAAACACGGCTGTTTGCCGGTAGTCGACAGTGAAGACAATCTGCTGGGCATCCTGACCTCTTCAGACTTTGTAAGGCTTGCAGGCGACTTGCT
>JAFIFR010000069.1 GCA_020831935.1 Alkalimonas sp. | reverse complement strand
ACTAAGCCCGCTTTTTTCAGGTGCTGCTTTTGTAAGCAGTGAAACGGGAATCTGGTGAAAAACCAGAGCTGCCCCCGCAACGGTAACAAGTTTGGTCCAAAGCCACTGTCTTAGGATGGGAAGGTCAGGACAACCCTGCTTGTAAGCCCGGAGACCGGCCTGAAAAATCCATCAACCAACCAATGTGCGGTGGGCACATTGCAGGAGACCTTATGCTGAAGTACTCTCTGGCAGCCTTGGCTGTCACTTCGCTGCTGCCCGCAGCTTTTGCCGATTCCATTGAAACCATCACCATCTACAGCAGCCGCCAGCCGATATCGGTGGAGCAAAGCCTTGCCAGTGTCACTGTGCTGGAGCGCGACGAAATCCTTGCCCGCCAGGCCCCGGATTTGCCGGCCTTACTCCATCAACTGCCGGGCGTGACCATAGCGCGCGATGGCGGTCGTGGTCAGAATAGTGGGGTATTTATTCGCGGTGGCAATACCGGCCATACACTGGTGCTGGTTGATGGCATCCGTACAGGCTCTGCCACCCTGGGCCAGACATCTTTGTCGATGGTTCCGCTGGAGTTAATTGAACGCATTGAAGTGATCCGTGGACCTCGCGCCGCCTGGTATGGCTCCGATGCTCTGGCTGGCGTGATTGCCATCACCACGCGTCGGCAGCAGCAGACCGAATTGAATGCCGGTGTTGGCAGTTATGGTTTGCTGGAAAGTGATCTTGGTTTGCACCGTCAGCTCGGTGCCTGGCAACTGCAAGCCAACCTGGGGTACAGCAGAGCCGATGGGTTCGATGTGCGTCCGGATCTCGACCCTGATAAAGACGGTTACTGGCAGCGCTTTGCTCGCTTTGGCACCGATTATCAGTCCGACCTGGGGCAGTTTTATTGGCACAGCACCATCAACTCCGGACGTTACGATTTCGATGTGGCCTGGGGCAGCGAAGATCGCTCCGCTGTGTTGCAACGCAGTCATGTGCTGGGCTGGAACCATCAAACAGCCGCAACCGGCCAGCAACTGCAGCTAAGCCGGAATCTGGACAGCGACCGGACCTATGGCCCGGACTCGAGCAGCCCTTTTAGCACCAGTCGGGATGAAGTGAATTACCAACTGACACAGCAGCTGCATCCGTCGCTGGATTTGTTGGTTGGTGCCAACTGGTACCAGGAGGAGGTTGCCAAGGCAGCGCCTGCTTACGACGAAAGTCAACGTCGCAACAGAGCACTCTTTACCGGGGTTAACTATCAGCCGGCACAATGGTTGTTTGAAGCGGCTGCACGACAAGACCGCTTTAGCCAGTACGGCAAGGAACGAACCTGGCAATTGGCGGCTGGCTATTACCTGACCGAGCAGTGGTTGCTTCGCTTAAGCCGGGGAACCGCCTTTAAAATCCCTTCATTCAACCAACTCTATTGGCCAGGCTTTGGCAATCCTGATTTGCAACCAGAATCATCGATTTCAGATGAAGTGGCGCTGCGTTTCAGCGGCCAGGCACTGCAATCCGAGCTGGTGCTGTTTGACCGTGACGTCACCAACCTGATTCAAGGCAGCGAGCAGGCTGAAAATGTGCTGTTGGCCCGGGTACGAGGTGCTGAATACAGTGCGCAGTGGCAACTGACAAATTGGCAACACCAGCTGGGCTACACCTGGCTGGATGCCCGCGATGAGCAAAACCAGCAGCCATTGCAACGCCGCCCCAAGCACAGCCTGAACTTTCGCACCAGCTGGCAGGGTGAGCATTGGCAAGCCTTTGCTACCCTGGATTACCAAAGCTCAACCTTTCAGGGGCTGGACTTTACGACCATGACCAACTATCCGGATCTGGGAGGCTTTACCTTGCTTGGTCTGGGTGCCAGCTACCAGCTGGCACCGGCCTGGCAGCTACGAGCCAAGCTGGACAACCTGACCAACAAAAACTACCAAACCAGCATCGGGTATGCCACCGCTGGGCGGACCCTTGGCCTTCGCCTCAGTTATCGCGGTTTTTAAGGCTGCCGGGACAATGCGGATGGATGGGGATGACCATCAATCCGCTTTCAGCAATTGCTGAAACTGCTGGCGAAAGCTTGCGAGTTTGGGGGCTACCACAAACTGGCAATAACCCTGATTTGGGTTTTGCTGCACATAGCCCTGGTGGTAGTCCTCTGCTGGGTAAAAGTGTGCCGCCGGGCTCAACTCGGTGACAATGGGGCTGACAAACACCTGCTCGGTGCTCAGCTGATTTAACACTTGCTGTGCTTGGTGCTGCTGCTCGTCATTGTGGTAAAAAATCACCGAGCGGTACTGGCTGCCAATGTCATTGCCCTGCCGGTTAAGCTGGGTGGGGTCGTGCAGGCAGAAAAAGACCTGACACAATTGCTCGTAACGAATAATGGCCGGGTCGAAAACTACCTGAACCACTTCGGCATGACCGGTTAGCCCGGTGCAGATCTGTTGGTAACTGGGGTTGCTGGTCTGACCTCCCATGTAGCCACTGGTGGCGCGCTGCACTCCTTGTAGCTGATTCATCGCCGCTTCCAGGCACCAAAAGCAGCCGGCACCAAAGGTCGCTGTTGCTGTGTTCATTGAGATTCCTTTATTGATCGTCAGGGCTTTATTATACGTACATTCGGCCAATTGGATGAAAAGGAATCATGCATGCGGGTAGCAATTGTCGGAGCCGGTGTTGCCGGTTTGGCTTGTGGTGAAGCCTTATTGGCGCAAGGTATTGAAGTGCAATGGTTTGATAAGAGCCGTGCATCAGCAGGGCGCGCCTCTGCTAAGCGAGCTTTTGGGGGGCATATTGACCTGGGGGCGCAGTATTTTACCGCCAGGCACCCAGCGTTTCGCCAACAAGTGGATGACTGGCAACAGCAAGGACTGGTTGAGCACTGGGATCCTCAGTTGTATTGTTTTGTTGATGGCCAGTTGCAAGCATCGCCAGACGATACCAGGCGCTATGTGGGCACCCCTGCTATGCACAGCCCCTGGCGTAGCCACACCCTGGCTGATAAGTTGCTGGTGAGTTGTCGTATCGAGCAGCTGCAATACCGGCAAGGCTGGCAGTTGCAGTCGGATGATGGCCGTCAATTCAGTGGTTTTGATGCTCTGGTGCTGGCACTGCCGCCGGCTCAGGCGGCTGCATTGCTGAGCTTGGATCCAGTGTTGCAACAGCAGATCCCAGACGACATCTTGTTGCCTTGTCAGGCAGTTGCCTTGCAGTTGAATCAGCCCATGGCACACCCGGCAGAAGGTATTTTTGTTAAAGAAGGACCGCTTAGCTGGGTGGCCCGGCAAGACAGCAAGCCAGGCCGGACATCACCGAAGCAGCAGTGGGTGCTGCACTTTACCTCTGAGTTCAGTCAGCAGCAGCGGGATGCATCCAGCCAGTTTTTGATCGATTGTGCTGCCGATGCATTGTCTACTTTGTTTCAGCAGCCAGTTCAGCTAGGTGCCAGTGTGCATCATCGCTGGCTCTATGCCATTGTCGATGCCAGTAAGCCGGCGCCAGGGATCCTCACCAGTGCCCGTTTCCCTGCAGTGGTGGCAGGGGACTGGTCTTTAGGCGGGCGGGTTGAGAATGCCTGGTTGGCCGGGCAGCAGGCCGCTAAGGCGGTGCTTCATGTCTAAGGTTGTCATTGTCGGGGCCAGTGGTGCCATCGGGCAGGCACTGTGTCAACACTACCTTGCTACCGGGCAGCAGGTGATGGCGCTCAGTCGTCAACCTAAGCCGGCTGGGCTCGATGCATCCGCTGCATTGGACTGGCAGCAACTGGATGAGCAGCAGGCACCACAACTAGAGTCAGTACTTGAGCACTGCTTTGATGAACCACCAACTTTGGTGATCCTGTGTCAGGGTTGGTTGCATGGCGATACCATGCAACCAGAAAAGGCCATCAGTCAGTTGTCTGATAGCCAGTGGACACAAGCGCTTGCGGTGAACCTGCTGTCACCGGCCAGGTACTTGCAAGCCATGATGCCCTATCTGTTCCGGCAGCAGGGCATCAAAGTGATGGTGCTCAGTGCCAAAGTGGGTAGCATCAGCGACAACGAGCTGGGAGGCTGGTACAGCTACCGGGTAAGCAAAGCTGCGCTCAATATGCTGGTGAAAACAGCCAGTATTGAGCTCAAGCGGCGCAACAAAACAGCGGTGTTGGTGACGGTGCACCCCGGCACCACAGATTCCGCGCTGTCAGCGCCTTTTCAGGCGCGGCTGCCTGCCAGGCAATTGCAAACGCCAGCCAGTACCGCAATACGATTGGCTGCTGTGGCCGAGGGACTTACTGCTGAGCAAAGCGGTTTGCTGCTGAACTGGGACGGCAGCGTAATTCCTTTTTAATACCACAGACAAGAAAAAAAGCCCGCGGTTGTCATCGCGGGCTTTTGCTGTAACTAAGGCTACTTGTCAGGCCCAGCAGCAGCTTCCAGTGCTTCCAGCTCTTTAGCCAGTCGTTTGGGCGAGCCGGTGTTGCGCGCCAATGCCGTGTACATCACCGGCACTACGTAAAGGGTCAGCAAGGTCGCAAGAGCAACACCCGAGAAGATCACGGTACCTATGACCATTCGGCTTTCCGAGCCAGGCCCCGAAGCCAAAATCAGCGGCAAGCTGCTCATGGCGGTGGTAAAGGCGGTCATGGTGATCGGGCGTAGACGCTGCACAGCAGCCCGTTTCACCGACTCTTCAAAGGCAACACCGGCATCACGCAGCTGATTGGCGAACTCCACAATCAAGATGCCATTCTTCGCCACCAGCCCTATCAGCATCACCAAGCCTATTTGGCTGTAGATATTCAGCGTCATGCCGGAGAAATAAAGCCCGGATAAAGCACCCACCAGCCCCAGTGGCACGGTGATCATGATCACCAAGGGGTGAATAAAGCTTTCAAACTGGGCTGCAAGCACCAGGTAAGTGATCAGCAGTGCCAATAAAAACACCATGAACGTCGCCCGACCACTTTCCTGATAGAGCAAGGACTCGCCTTTGTAATCAATGCCAACAAAATCATCGATTTCGGTTCGGACGATGTTTTCCAGGTAGGTCAGTGCTTCACCCAGGCTGTAACCGGGTGCCAGGTTGCCACTGATGGTGATGGCCCGCATCCGGTTGTAGCGGTTTAAGCTGGAGGCAGTCGCTTCTTCGCGCAAGGTCACCAGGTTATCCAGTGGGATCAGCTGGTTGGACGTTGTTGAACGAATAAAAACATTGCTGATGGTGGATGGCGAGCGGAAATCGTCGTCCCAGCCTTCCAGCAACACGTCGTATTCGCGACCACGGTCGAGGAAGGTAGTCACCCGGCGTCCGCCCAGCATGGCTTCCAGCGAGCGACCAATGGCCCCAATGGAAACACCGAGATCAGCAGCACGCTCCACGTCAATGTCGACCAGAATTTGTGGTACCGTTTCCCGGTAATCGTGGTCCAACATTAATAAGTTTGGGTTTTCTGCCGCTTTTTCCAGCACAATATCGCGCCAGCGAGCCAACTCTTCGTAGGTATTGCCCTGCAGTACAAACTGAATAGGTCGGCCGCCGCCACCGCCGCCTCCCAGACCACTGCGCATAAAGGTAAAGGCGCGAATGTCTGGCAGCTCATTGAGTTTCATACGGACTTCGTTCATCAGCTCGGCAGAGCGGCGGTGCTCATTGTGCCAGTTCTCAGAGCCGACAATCGCAATACCACCGTTGTTGCCCCAGCCGGGAACCCGGATCAGCAAGCGATTGAATTCACCACGCTCGTAGTAGGGCATCAGTACATCTTCGACCAGTTGCATGTTGCGGCTATTGCTGGTGTAGCTGGCACCCTCAGCACCATTCATGCTGACAAAGAAAGTGCCTCTGTCTTCGCTTGGCGCCAGTTCTGAAGGCAATAAACGCAACAACAACAAACTTGAGAGCAGGCACAACGCCACCAGGCCGATGACCGGCCAACGACTTTGGGTGACCGTATCCAGCTGTTTGCGGTAACCGGTTTCCAGGGCCCGAAAGCCGACATGCAGCCAGTGCCCCAGTTTGCTTTCGCGTTTGCGGTGACTCAGGATTTTACTGCACAGCATTGGCGATAGTGTCAATGCGACGATGCTGGAAAATGCCACTGCCGCGGCAACGGCCAGGGCAAACTCAGTAAACAGGCGGCCAATTTGCCCTTCCATAAAGACCAGAGGCACGAACACAGAAATCAGCACCAAGGTCGTTGCAATCACAGCAAAGCCAACCTCCCGAGCCCCGCGGTAGGCGGCCAGCAGCGGAGGTTCACCTTGTTCAATCCGGCGATAAATGTTTTCCAATACCACAATGGAATCATCCACCACCAGACCAATGGCCAGCACCATGGCCAACAAGGTCAATAAATTAATGGAAAAACCAAGAGCATACAGCACGGTAACGGCAGAAATTAAGGCAACAGGTACCGTGATGGCAGGGATAAAGGTTGCCCGAACATTGCCTAGGAAGAGGTAAATCACCAGCACCACCATGCTCATGGCAATGGCCAGGGTGCGGTACACTTCTTTGATTGACTCTGAAATAAAGAGCGATGAATCGTAACCGGGCTCGATGGTGGTGCCTGCAGGCAGGTTCTGTTTGATTCGCTCCATCTCAGCCCTTGCATTGCGCACCACTTCCAGCGTATTGGCGGTGGACTGTTTAACAATACCAATGCCAAGGACATTACGGCCATCGCTACGAAACTCACTTTCCTCATCTTCAGAGGACAGCACCACATGCGCCACTTCACCCAGCCGGACCAGGTAGTTGTTGGCGCCACGTTTGACCACCAGGTTACGGAAATCCTGTTGGGTCAAAAAGGTGCGTGCGACCCGGACGGTGAAATCACGATCAATCGACTTAATGTTACCTGCCGGTAATTCGACATTCTCGCTGCGCAATACATTCTCAATATCCTGAATAGTGACCTGACGGGCAGCCATCGCTTCCTGATCGAGCCAGATCCGCATGGCGTAACGCCTGGCACCGCCAAGGCGCAAATTGGCAACACCATCGACCACCGAAAAACGTTCGACGATATGCCGGTCGGCGTAATCGGTCAGCTCCAGCGAGGTCATGGTTTCGCTGTTCAGAATAAACCACACCACCACATCGTCGTCGTCACTGGCTTTAAAAACCTCGGGTGGAAAAGCCTGATCAGGCAAATTATTCAAAGCTCTGGAAACCCGCTCCCGGACATCGTTGGCAGCGGCATCGATGTCCCGACTGATATTGAACTCAATGGTTATGTTGGAACGACCGTTGCGGCTGGTTGAGTTAATGTTGTTGATGCCCTCAACGCCACTGATCCTGTCTTCGAGCAGCTGGGTAATGCGTGACTCCACAATTTCAGCGGAAGCGCCGGGGTAAACGGTACTAATACTGACCACCGGGCGATCGATGCTGGGATACTCTCGCAACGGCAGCATGGTAAAACAGACGATGCCAAAGGTGAGCAATAGCAGGTTGACGACGGTTGCAAAAACCGGGCGTTTCACCGACAAATCTGATAACAGCATAGGTTACTCCACCCGACGAATGGTGACGCCAGTGCGTACTTTTTGCACGCCCTCGACAATAATCTCATCGCCATCGGCAAGACCATCCAGGACTTCGGCCCAGCCCGGGATCCGTTCGCCCACCTGGACCTGAACCTGGGTGACGCGATCGTCTTGGTCAACGATAAAGGCATACTGACGGTTTTGCAGTGGCACCAAGGCATTTTCCGGCACCATCAGTACATCCTGGTTGGCAAGGGTAACCCGAACATCAAGCAGCATGCCGGGGCGCAGTCGTAGATCCTGATTATCAACCACACCATGCACCCGCACAGAACGGGTCACTGGATCAATGCGGGGATCAATGGCTTTAATCTGACCTTCAAAAACTTCATTGCGAAAGGCGATGTTGCGAATGGCGACTGGCATGCCAACGGCAAGTTCAGCAATAAAGCGTTCAGGGACATTAAACTCGACCCGAAGCTGGGCAATATTATCCAAAGTGGTGATGACGCTGCCGCTATTGATAAAGGCCCCCTGGCTGACCGTGCGAAGACCAAGCACGCCATCAAAAGGCGCTCGAATGGTCATTTGCCGTAAACGTGACTCGGCACTTTCCAATTGGGCCAGGGTCGTATTGACCCGGCTTTGCTGCTCATCGAGCATGGACTGTGCCGCAGCCTGGGTGGCAGCGAGGTTCTTGAGGCGCTCTAACTGCCGTTGCTGCTCGGTCAACTGCGCTTGCAATTCTGCAACCCGGGCCCGTTGCTCCACATCATTCAGGCGGGCAATAACGTCGCCTTGTTGCACACTTTGACCTTCAATCACATTGAGATAGGTGAGGTACTCGCTGCTGGATGCAATCAGTTGAACCGAGTCGTTGGCTAAACCAGTACCCAATGCATTGACTTGCCGCGCCAGTGGTTGCATGCTGGCATGTGAGGTCTTGACAGCTATAGCCCTGGCAGGCGGCCGCTGACCATTGGTCTCTTGCTGGGTTTGGTAAAATAAATAGGCTGCCAACAACGCCAGGGCGGTTAGCAAGAAAAGGACAATGGCAGAATATTTTTTAGCCACAACAACTCCAGTCATTAAAATCAATGCATGTGCGCTTGGTGCAAGCACCCTATTGTATGTAAATTAGCGACGTTTGGATTTCATGTTGTCGCAGTGAAGCCGGTATTGGTCGTATAAAGGAGCCGCAACTGATCTGGCCCAAGATAGCAAGCATTTATCGAATCCAGTATAGTAAAGAGCGAAGCAGTAGAGGATTTTTTGGGCATGACAGCAGTCGATGAGAGTGGAGCTCCTTTTAAGCGCTACAAAGCCAGTGGTAATGAAGGTGGTGCCATCACCTTGTTGATCAGTGCCGGCGTTTTTGTGGTGTTGGCATTGTTTAGCTGGTTGTTTGTCGAGCAAGCAACCCCCATGCTGGCGATTGCCTTTATCGCATCCGCTATTGGCATCTTCGCCGGTTGGGCGAAATTATCCGAACCTTTGTATGGTGTGGTCTGCGATGAGCAGGGCCTGCACTACCATCATCGAAAAGGGAGTTGGTTGTTGCCCTGGCAGGCCTTTAGCCATTGCAGCCCTCAGCCTGATTTGGAGCATGAAGTCAATTACATTGCTTTTAAAGTCACCGACTTTCATGCTTTTTTGCAGCATTTGCCACTGCGTCTTGCCATTAAACTGATGATGGAGCAGCGCGCACTTTGGTTTGCTGTATTAAAAGAAAAGTGCCCACAAGGCCAGTGTGCTACTGAGTGGTTGGCAGAAAAGGATCGGTTCTCGACTCCGCAGCAGAACTATGATGGCATTCTGGCCATGTTTGCCAACCGGATGCAAAAGCTTGGACAGTTTTGTGGCTACGAGCTCTTTATCCCGCTGAATTGCATTGATGCCCCGGCGGCAGAGTTTTGTAAGGAAGTGAATTTACTGCGAATGCAGCAGCTCACCACAGCCACGGAGTCAGGCTCTTAGGCTAGACAGTTCAGAATGGCTGTATCATAATAAAATTAATTTTACGGGATGACGTCAGGTAGCAATGCATGAATAATTACGAAAAAGCATTTCTGGTCAGTGGCCGGAATACCATTATCCACAAGCAAAAGAAAGTTGACCTTGTCATTATTAATGATGATGAAGATCCGCCACTTATCGTAACACGCCACGGCGTGAAGCCATTTAATGAGCCAGTTCCGGCCAACAGAGCTGAAGCCAAAGAGCGCTATTTGGAGTTGGTCGATATCTCCAGCACCGATGTTTTTGGCGAGTGCAAAACGTTGCTTTTTGTACAGGCACTGAACAATAAAGAATACAAAATCGACTACAGCAAATCCAATACCAACCTCTTTATCCGGGTGCATCAGGATAATTATATCTAATCTGCACTTAAGCCCTGTGCAAAGTAGGTACAGGGCTTGCCTTTCTGCTCCTTTTTTGTTTCATTAGCACTATGACAACATGATGTGGTGCTTTTGTCCTGTGAGTGAGTCGGCCATCCGTTTTCTAGAAAAAGAGCAGCAGGTCCATGCTGTGGTCCCTGTTGCTGAGCAAGCGCTGACCGTTGATGTGCTGAAAGAGCACTTGCAGGCAGCGGGCTTTGGACGTTGCAAGCTGGTGCCGGAGCAAATTAAGAACCTGCTGGCCCACTATGAGCAAGAGCAACAAAAGGTCAAGGAAAAGCTACAGGCTCGCGGGAGTAAAGAGCTTACCTATTGGGTAGCTGAGAAAATTCCGGCTGAGCTGAGCTTCAACATTGCCGAAGACAAAATGTCTGCGTCAGCACACATTACTGCAGCCTACGGTGGCGAGCCGGTTTCTGCCAATGCTTTGGTGAAAGCGGCGCAAAAAGAGGGAATTGTTTTTGGGTTTATCAAAAACAACATTATTCATCTGGTGGCTCAGGCCAGCAAAGCCGAGCCTGGCACCAAGTTAAAGCACGTTATTGCCCAAGGGCGTGCTGTGACTCAGGGCGAGAACTCGCGTTTTGAACCTCTGATCCCGTCCATGGAAAGTCGCCGCAATCGCCCGGTGTTAAATCCTGAAGATAAAAAAGCAGACTTGCGTGATTTTGGTGTGATCCCCTCCATTGCGCCGGGTGAGCCTCTGATGCGTCGTCACCCTCCCACTACAGGTAAAGAAGGCATGACGGTGACAGGTGAACCCATACCGGCGATGCCAGGCTTAACGGTTGAATGGAACCTGGGGGAGGGAGTTGGTTTATCCGCAGAAGATCCGGATTTATTAAAAGCAACAAAGGATGGTCTGCCGCGGGTCATTGAGGCAGGTGCCACTGTCGATGATGTCTTCAGTGTTAAGGAAGTGGATAACAGCACCGGCCACATCATTTTTAAAGGCTCGGTGGTGGTGAATGGCGATGTTCATGAAGGGTTAAAAGTCATTGCCGGCGGCAATATTTTTGTCAAAGGCGTTGTAGAGGGAACCTTGCTGGAAGCCGGTGGTGATGTCACCATTCAGGGTGCGGTGATAGGGCACCAAATATCCAACCCGGATGCAGGCAGTGAGTACAGCACGGTGGTCAAAGCCAGAGGCGATATTCAGTGCAACATGGCGCAGTATGCCCGTTTCGGTTGTGGCGGTAATCTCTATGTCAACAAGCAGTTGGTGCACAGTGTGGTAGAAGCTCACAGTGTCTATGCCGGTCCCGAAGAAAAACCCACCGGAAAAATTATCGGTGGCAACTTCTATCTGGATAAAGGTGTCTATGCGGGCAGTATTGGTGCTTTGTCCATCAGCTCTATTTTGATTCGATTAAATCGACTGACCGATCCCATCGTGGAAAAGCAGGAGGTCCTCAGGGCCAGTGTCACCGGCTTGAAGCACGATATGGAAGGCGTAAAAGAAAAAATAGAGCAGTTTAAAAAACTTGAAGGCAGTGCCGCCATTGAAGCGCGTCTGAATGAGCTAACCACCGAGTTTGAAGATTATCGCCGCACAGCGACCGAGCTGATAGCGGATATCCGTAAACTGGAAGAGCAGCGCAAAGCCTTGCTAGCGCAAGCTGAAGTCATTGCCCGTAACGAGTTGTTTTCGGCGGTAGAGGTACACTTTGACAAAGAAACCATCCGCAGCCGGCGCGAGTATGGCCCCTCTAAAATTCACTTGGTCGGTGTCAAACCTGAGATTGAACCACTGTAAGCGAAGGGCTTTGGCCTAAAGCTTGCAGTGCTACTGTCTTCCAGGGAGCTTCAATTTGCCCTAAAGGAGAGACGGAGCCATGTTGAACCGCTATTGCTTGATGTCTTTGCTGTGCTTGTTGCTCATCGCTTGCGGTGATAAAGGCACACAAGCGGACGATCTTGCCAGCGTCAATGCTGGGCTGGATCAGCAGCTGTATGCCGG
>JAFIFR010000068.1 GCA_020831935.1 Alkalimonas sp. | reverse complement strand
GCGCTGCCGCCGCCGAACACCTTAGGAAACAAGGTTCGCAAGCCCTGGTCAACCCGCTCAAAGGTGTCTTTGAAGCGTTGACGAGTTTCCCGGTCTATTTTCCGAATGGCTGTTTCCAGCGTTTCAAGCGCTTCGGTTAAATCCTGATGCTGGCTGTCGAGGTAGCTTTTGCGCTCGGCTTGCTGCCGGTACTCGTCGATGGCCGCCAGGTTAATGGCGCCCAGCCGGCCAATGGCGTCGGTGGTTTTATCCAGCTCTGTTTGCAGGCTTTGCTCGTCGGCATCGGTTGCCAGTTGTTCCAACACCTGCTTTAACTGGACCTGCTGCTCTTGCAGAAGTTCCAGCATGTTGTTGGCGCGGATGCGATGCCCTTCGGCGTCCAACCGCAGCGACTCCAGCTGTTGCCGCTGCTGATTCACCCGTTGCAAAATGCTGTGCTGCCCTTGTTCCAGCTGACGAATTTTTTGCTCGCAGTCCGACAGCTGGTTTTGCAGCTGCTGCAACGCCTGCTCGGCAGCCTCCCGTTGCAACAGAGTTTCTTGCAGCGTTTCATGCAGCAGCATATCCGGCTCATCGTCGTCGCTCTGCTGCAACAACTGCTGCTCCCGCTCCTGCAGATGCTGGGACTGCTGCTGTGTGCGGCTAAGGCTTTGTTGCAACACCTGCAGCTGGCGCTGGCCGCTGGTGAGTTGCACCCTCAGTTGTTGCAGCTGTTGTTGCTGCTGATCCCGGATCGCACGCTCCGCGCGCAATGCCTGCTGCAAGCGATCGCGCTCTTGCTCCAGTGGCAACTGCTGCGCTGCCAACTGCTGCAGCTGCTCTTCGTGCATCAGCAATTGCTCCGATAACTGCTCTTGCTGCAGCTGGCTTTCTTCCAACAACACATCCAGCTCGCGCTTATCTTGTTGCAACTGCTGCTGTTGCTGCTGCCATTGGCTGCTTTGCTGTTGCTGCAACAGCCAGGCAGTGCGGGCTTCTTGTTCCTGCTGCGATGCCTGCTGTACCCCTTGTTTGCTTTGTTGCAACTGCTGCTGTTGCTCCGCTAGCTGTTGCTGTGCTTGACTCAGCGCCGCTTGCAGCTCTTGTTGCTGCTGGCTCAAATCTGCCAGCTGTGCACTCAACGCCGTCAGTTGCTCGGCCCGGGCCAGGTAGCTGTCTTGCTCGTGCAAGCCGGCGACCAGGCACCAGTTGCTTCCATACCAATGCCCAGCCGGGGTCATCAGGCTAACGCCGGGTTCAAGCCTGGCCAGTTGCTGCTGTGCGTCAGCGTCATCCTGCACCAGCACAATGTGCTGAAAATAATCCGGCACCCCTTCGCCTTTCACCTTATCCGCCAGTACCGGGCCAGCCAGTCCCGAGCTATCAAGCTTTGATTTGCCGGTGAGCACCAGGGACGCTGTCAGTCTGTCAGGCCACTGGCTTTCGGTGCTGGCATGGCGCAGTGCGCCTAACGCCAGAGTCACGGCCTCGGCCCAGCCGGCTTCGACCTGCCATGAGGCGACTAAATTGTGTTGCTGCTGGTGTTGCGCCTGCTGCAAACGATGCTGTTGCTGTTGCAACTGCTGCGACTCCAGCTGCAACCGATCCTGCGAGCGCTGCAACTGCTGCAGTTGCTGCTGCCCCTGCTGCAGTGCCGCCTCGCTTGCTTCGAGCTGGCTTTGCTGTTGGCTGGATTGTTGTTGTGCTTGCTGCCACTGCTGGTGCAGGCTCTGAACGGAGTCGCTGGCTAACTGCTGCGCCAGCTCGGTCAGCTGCGAGGTTAACTGCTGCGCACGTTGCTGGTGCTGACTTTGTTGCTGACGCGCATTGGCCAGTTGCATTTCCCATTGCTGTTGCTGGCGCTGCTGGGCAAAATGCTGTTGTTGCCATGCCTGCCAGTCCCGCTCGGCCTGCTGCTGATCCTGCTCCAACTGCTCGAGCTGCTGTTGCCGCTCGGCCAGTTGCTCTTCGAGCAGAGCTTGCTCGGGCGCAAGCTCCTCCAGCACAGCTTGCTGCTCTTCAAGCTGCTGTTGCTCCATCACCAGGTGCGCCTCTGCATCCTGCAATTGCAATCGCAGTTTATCCAGCTCACTGCTGCGCTGCTGCCGCTGTTGGCGCTGATGCAACAACTGTTGCTCAATACGACTGATCTCGGCACCCAGCCGATAGAAACCTTCTTGCTGCTCACTTTGACTAAGACGCAGCTCCTGCTGCTGCTCTTTCAGCTCAATCAACACCCGCTGATCGCCCAGCTGGGCTGCCTGAAACTTTTCCAGCTCGGTCTCTTCGGCCGCCAGTTGTTGCTCCAGCTGCGTTTGCAGCTGATGGTACTTTAACCAGCGCAGCGCCGTCACTTCGGCCTTGAGCACCCGTTCGCGGGCTTTTAATGCTTTGTAGCGCTCGGCAGCACTGGCCTGACGCTTTAATTTTTCCAGATTCTTACCGAGTTCTTCACGCACATCGGACAGCCGATCCAGATTCTCCCGGGTATGACGGATGCGGTTTTCGGTTTCACGCCGTCGCTCTTTGTATTTGGAGATGCCGGCGGCTTCTTCAATAAAGACCCGCAATTCTTGCGGTTTGGATTCAATCAGGCGGGAAATCATCCCCTGTTCGATGATGGCATAGCTGCGAGGCCCCAGCCCGGTGCCGAGAAAGATGTCGGTAATGTCCCGCCGCCGGCATTTGCTGCCATTTAAAAAATAGCTGGATTGCGCTTCCCGGGTCACCAGACGTTTGATGGCGATTTCACTGCGATCGGCCATCGAGCCATGCAATCGACCTTGAGTATTTTCAAACACCAGCTCAACCGACGCCTGCGAAACCGGCTTACGCTGCGCCGAGCCATTAAAAATGACATCGGTCATCGCATCGCCACGCAAGTTTTTGGCCGAGCTTTCCCCCAGCACCCAACGGACTGCATCGATCACATTGGACTTGCCGCAGCCATTGGGACCAACCACAGCGGTCATTTGCTGTGGAAAAGGCACAGAGGTTGCGTCAACGAAGGATTTAAACCCCGCCAGCCGGATCTGCTTTAAGCGCATTTACCCTCAATCAAGGTCGTTCAGTGGCCAGCGCACAATGAAGTCTTCAAAGTCCTGCATATCCACCTGCGTTTCTGAGATGGTTTTATTGCGCACCGACATTTGTTTTTTATGCATCAGGCTTTTTTTACCATTGTTCAGCAATGGATGCCAGCTTGGCAAACCACGCCCTTCATGCAGCCGACGATAACTGCAGGATGGCGGCATAAAAAAGATATCGGACAAGTTGTCCTTGGTTAGCTGAATGCAGTCCGGTACCAGCACCGTGCGTTGTTGGTACTCGGTGCACTCGCATTTGTGCGAATTGAGATAACGGCAGGCGATGTTGGTGTAATGCACCTCCTCGCCCTGATGCAGTTGATCGGTCGGAGCAAACTCAAGCTCAGCGGCATCGTCGTCGATGAATTTGTTGAGACAACATTTGGCACAGCCATCGCAGACGGCCTCCCACTCCTGCTGTGTCATCTCGGCCAGGGATTTGTGCTCCCAGAAGCGTTCATTCAGGCTCATGCCGCCACCACCTTGGTTTGAACCCGCAGCAGATCAGCCAGCTGCAAGCTTAAAGCGTCTCCCGGCTGCAAAGGGCCGACACCTGCCGGCGTGCCGGTCAGAACCATATCGCCAGGCAAGAGGGTAAACCAGTGCGACATCTCGCTGATTATCTGGTGGATGCCGCGGATCATGGTGGCGGTGGTCCCGGATTGACGCAGCTGACCATTGACCTGCAAGCTAAAATCCAACTGCTGTGGATGCTTGACCTGGGCTTGCGGAATAAAAGGCCCTACCGGGCAAGCCCCATCGAAGCCTTTGGCGATGTCCCAGGGGCGCCCCAAGCGTTTCAGCTCGGTTTGCACCTCGCGCAGCGTGAGGTCCAGCGCCAGACTGTAGCCCCAAATCGCGGTACTGACTTGCTCGACGGAAGCTTTGCTAAGCGGCGACTTAATCAGCACCGCCAACTCGGTTTCATTGTGCACGGCACCATGCTGCATCGGGATGGCAACCGGCTGCGTCAGATCGGCCAGCGCGGTTGCAGGCTTTATGAAAAACAAGGCCTCGGCTGCCACCTGGCTTTTCATCTCGGCAATGTGATCCTGATAATTTTGGCCAATACAGACCACCTTACCCACAGGCAGATCTATCCGGTCCCCACAAAGGTTTCGATGCTGGTACATAGCTTACTCGCTGATGATTAAATCGGCCAAATACCCGACACTGGTGACAAAATAATAAGAACGGTTCCAGTGCATCAGGGTTTTGTAGTTATCATAGGCCAAATAGGCACGCCCGCCCTCATTATCAGGTAAAATCAGCGCCGCTTTAATGTCGCGCTCTGGCAAATCACGGCCATCAAGCCGCCGTACGCCCAGCTCTTGCCATTCAGCCAGAGTCCGTTCAGTACGGGCCCATTCACGCAACCAGGCCGCCCGGTTCGGAGTACCACGCGGGATGGCGTAGTCCATTGAAAAGTTTGCTGGCAGTTTCACTTCCCGGCCCCAGGTCTGGCTGTTGTCCCAACCCAGGCTACGCAGGTAGTTGGCAATGGAGGCGAACACATCCATCTGATTGCCCCAAATGTCTTTTTTACCATCGCCATCGAAGTCCTGTGCATAAGCAAGGAAAGAACTCGGCATAAACTGGCTTTGCCCCATGGCGCCGGCCCAGGAACCTTTCATGTCTTCAAGCGCAATGTGGCCAGCGGCCAGAATGTCCATGGCATGAAAAAATTCACTGCGGAAGAAGGCTTCCCGCCGACCTTCATAAGCCAGAGTTGCCAGCGAGGAAGGCACCGAATGATTGCCCATAAAGCGGCCAAAGCTGCTCTCAAGCCCCCAGAGTGCAATGATAAAGCGCCCTTGTACCCCGTAGCGCGCTTCCACTTCTTTTAACTGCTCCTGATAGCGTTGATAGCGCTCACGCGCCATCCGGATCCGGGTTTCGCTGACCCGCTTAGGTAAGTAAGTATCCAGAGTTTCAATGCGCTCGGGTTGATTGCGGTCGGCCGTGACCACCCGCTGATGAAATTCCAGACTGCCAAAGACCTGTTCGATCAGTGCCTGATCATAGCCCCGCTCGATGGCTTCTTGCCGCAAGCCCTCGGCATAGTCGTCAAATGTTGGTGTGGCCAGCACCGGAAAAGCCAGCATGGCGCTCAGAGCACCGGCTTGTAGCCATTGAAGTATGCGCATAACACTCCCGTTTATGATTTTGATTGCAGCAAAGCTTTGTGTTCCGCCAGCAAGTCCTCTGGCGGTGGCGGCAATTGCAGATAATACCCCTGCTCTGTCAGAGCCGCTTTTACCTTACTGAGATCCGCCTGGGCTAAAGAAGTTCGCTTATTCAGATCAATCAGGGTAACCAATTGTGGCGTACCAAAGGTTGCCAGCAAGGCCTCCGGCACGTTGGAGAAGTCATCCCGTCGCTCGATGTAGAGGTAGGTTTGTTCTTTTTTGAGGCTTTTATAGACAACACACAACATGGCGTAAAATCACTTTATCAAACTTGCCTAACAAGAGTGTAAACTATACCATGAAGCCTGGGCCTTGTACCGCGCTTCCCGCTCTGCTGCTACGCTAACAGGATGAAATTCATTCAGCCGGATATCCCATTAGCAGCTTTAGCAGTTTTCCTGGTGTCAGGGTAGATGCTAACTAGTTTCCATCCTGAAACGGCATCCCTGCCGTTTCAGGGAGTCGCCAGGAAAACGCGGTTTTTCCTAGCTCGCAAAAATGAGCTCAGGACGAATAGAACAAAGCCGAATAAAACAAAGCCAAATAAGCTAACGTGCGCAGCATTCAATTGAGATGATCATACCCAACTATGTCCGAACCATTCTTTGAGTTAAAAGGAAGTCTGTTCCCACTGTCTGTGATTCACAGCAGCGATCTGACACTGGCCGGTTTGCAAACCGCCCTTGAAAAAAAACTCGGCCAGGCACCTGGCTTTTTCCATCAGGCTGCCATGGTGATCCAACTGGCACCCGAGCAGCAAAACATCGACTTTGCTGGCATCAAGCAACTCTTTACTGCGCTTAAACTGGTGTTGGTGGGTGTGACCAACGCCAGTCCAGAGCAAAAACAACAGGCACAGGCTGCAGGTCTGGCCGTGCTAAGGCTGGGGCAAGATGCCAAACCGACGTCTTCAGCCTCAACAGCAGCAGAAAAACAGAACGACAGCGCCGCTACCCCTGTGCAGCAGGTACCAATGCACACCAAAGTCGTCGAGCAAAACATCCGCTCTGGCCAGCAAATTTATGCCAAAGGCGCCGATTTAATTGTGCGTGGCGCAGTGGGGGCTGGTGCTGAAGTCATTGCCGATGGTCATATCCATATCTATGGTACCTTACGAGGTAAGGCCATTGCCGGTGCTGCTGGCGATACCAGCAAACGCATCTTTTGTCACAACCTGCAGGCCGAACTGGTCTCGATTGCCGGTCATTACTGGTTGAGCGATAGCCTGCAAGGGGATTTTTGGAATAAAGCAGCCTGCATTCGGATGCAGGACGACAGCATTGTCATTGGCGAGCTGTAACATCAACTGAATTATAAAGAAGGAATTGCATCCATGGCAAAAATTATCGTGGTGACCTCTGGCAAAGGCGGTGTGGGTAAAACCACCTCCAGTGCCGCCATTGGCACAGGCCTGGCGTTGAGTGGTCATAAAACTGTGATTGTCGACTTTGATATTGGCTTGCGCAATCTTGATCTGATTATGGGCTGTGAACGCCGGGTGGTCTACGACTTTGTCAATGTGATCAATGGCGAAGCCAACCTCAAGCAAACCCTGATCAAGGACAAACGCGTCGACAATCTCTTTATTCTGCCGGCCTCACAAACCCGCGATAAAGATGCGTTGACCAAAGAAGGCGTGGAAAAAGTTCTGAATGAACTGGCGAAAGACTTTGAATTCATTATTTGCGATTCACCAGCCGGTATTGAAGCCGGTGCCATGATGGCACTGTACTTTGCCGACGAAGCTGTGGTGGTGACCAACCCGGAGGTGTCTTCGGTGCGCGACTCGGATCGTATTCTGGGCATGCTTAGCAGCAAGTCTCGCCGGGCCGAGCGAGGTGAAGATGCCATCAAGGAGCACCTGCTGTTGACCCGCTACAACCCGGAGCGGGTTGCTAAAGGCGAAATGTTAAGCGTGGAAGATGTGCAGGAAATTCTGGCCATTCCGCTGATTGGCGTCATTCCGGAGTCACAGGCGGTTCTCAACGCCTCCAACTCTGGCCAGCCGGTTACGCTGGATCAAGACAGCGATGCAGGCCAGGCCTATTTGGATACCGTCAGCCGCTTGCTGGGCAACACCGTCGACTTCCGCTTTTTAACGGTGGAGAAAAAAGGACTGCTGAAACGGATTTTTGGAGGTTAGCCGCATGTCGTTATTGGATTATTTTCGTTCCACCAAAAAGAAAAGTGCCAGCACCGCCAAAGAGCGGCTGCAAATTATCGTGGCCCATGAGCGTAACCGCCGTTCCGGGCCCGATTACTTGCCGCAACTCGAACGCGATATCCTGGAGGTGATCCGCAAGTACGTCGACATTCCGGCCGATCAAATTTCAGTGTCGCTGGAGCAGCGCTCCGACGAGCTTTCGGTGCTGGAGCTCAATGTCAGCTTCCCGGACGAGAAACGTTAATTGCTAAAAAAAGGCCCGGGTTACCCCGGGCCAAACTGCACATCAGTCAGGATGCTAGCACAGAATTAATCTTGCTGGACAAAGTCGTCCATCAGAATTAAACCAAAATCTGCGGTCAAACCGTCACCATCACGAGCGATGGCGGTGTAAATGGTGTTGGCTTCTAAATCCAGCGTGACCGGGCCAATCGCAACATCTTTGGTTCCGGCCACTGTCACAGAAACCACATAAGAGCCCGCTGCCAGAGAGACATAGCCAGTTTCAGCCAGGAAAGGTACCTCGCTAAACGCAGGCTCAGCTTCGCTGATATCCGCCGTTTCAGTCACATAGATATCCACCTCAGGGGCCAGGAAGGAACCGTGGATGATACGGACTTTGGCTTCGGTGGCAACACGACGTGGCTGGTCAAGCAGCACCAGAGGCGTGATTTCTTCTTCGCCCAGAGATCCCAGGGCCAAGACACTGTAAAAAACGCCTGCCGCCAAATCCAGATCAGCATCAATCGCAACGATGGAGTTGTCTGCATGGGCAGCAACCTTCACATTGTACTCCGCTGGGTCAACATTCAGATAACCGGTAAAGTCCGGGAAAGCCAAGTCTTCAACCAACCGAATCTCATCATTTACCAGCACATCGACAGCGGGCGCATCGGAAACACCATGAACAACCCGCACTGCGGCTTTGCTGTTGGCATCCATCACGTCAAAGAAATTGCCATCCGGTGTGACGGCCAACAATGAGACAGGTGAATCGCCGGCAAAGCGATTGTTGATGGCTGCTACGACCAGATCAGTCCCTGCGGCTAAATCCAACGGACCACTGTCAAACACTACTGTGTCTTGTCCTGGTAAGGTGATCCGCACCTGATAATCACCAGCAGGCACATCGATTGGCGCTGTGTAATCTTTAAACCCTAAAGTCGCTATCGGCGCTGACAATGCGTCTCCAGGCGCTGTTACATGAATATCGACATCTGGTGCTGCGGAAGATGCATGAACCACTTGCAACCGAATGTTACCAGAGGCCAGACTGGTTTTGCTGTCGGCGATGATCAAAGGCTCGATGGTGCCGTCAGCCGCCGAGCCAACCGCAAAGACTTTGTGATCTGTTTGTGAGGTCAGACCAACAGTCGCTGGGCCAATCACAGTCGCCCGCTCACCGCCCGGTAGTATTGCCCGCACTTCTACAGCGTAGTTTGCAGCAATGAGTGTAAATTTTTCAGAGCTCTCTGCGTAATCAAGCCCCTGAACAACATCGGTACCTGCCAGGCGAATGTCCACAGCTGGTGCGTCAGAAACGGCATGTATGACACGAAGCTCAGCCGATCTTTCCGGAGGTACTGGTGGCAATGAAATGGATGAATCATCAGAGCTGGAGCTATTGCACGCAGCCAGTGTGGATACCATGGCCGCAGAAATAGCCAATCGTGTTAGTCCTTTCATGTGTATACCCTTCTTGATTGATGGTTGCACAAACTTTACGCCACCGTATCAAGAAGGGATCACGAAAAAACCGTTTTAAAAAATAACCAATAACTATGAAAAAAAACGACTGATCGGCTTTGATTAACCGTCGTATAAAATCGGTTTACTCCTGCACAAGGTGCGTAGGAAAGGGCAATACCGGAGCAAGTAGCGGCTGTCGCCAGCCGCGCAGTAACTCAGGTTCTGGCAACTGCAAACGCTCGTCATCGCGAATACGCCAACACCAGTTTAAAAACTCTGTTTGTTGACGCTTGGTCGCTAACAATTCTGCCGGTAACTGATGCTGTTTCGCAGCTTGCTGCACCACCTCACGAATTTGGGCTGTTACTTCCCGATAGCCAGCAAAGGCGTCGCGATGATACACCGGCTCTGGCCAATGAACAGACTGACTGGCAAGCGCCTGCTCCACCAGTTGCAACAAGGTGCGACCATGCCGTTTTACCTCGCGTTCAGGAAGCCCGGCAATGGCTTGCAGCGTCGATAGACTTGTCGGTGCTTTACGTGCAATATCGAACAATTGTGCATCTTTAAATACCAGGCTAAGCGCTAAGTCTTTGCTTCTGGCGTACTCCAGCCGCCAACAGACCAAACGCTGCAGCACCACCAGAGCCCGGCTCGGCAATTGCCAGCTGTTTTTAATATCAACAAAGCGCAACCGATCCGGCCACTGCTGAGTTCGCCGTAATTGAATTTGCTCAGCTTCCGCCAGCAACAACTGATGCTGCTCTGCCGACAATTGCTGCAGCAAGGCCTGATAAACCGGCAGCAAGTACAGCACATCGTTAGCGGCATACTGCAGCTGCGCATCGCGTAACGGCCGCGCCAGCCAGTTGGTTCGGGACTCCCCTTTATCCAGGGTGGTGCCAGTGATGGACTCAACCAGGGCAGCAAAACCCAGGCTGCTGCCCTGCCCCAGCAACAAAGCCGCCATTTGGGTATCGATCAATGGCTGGATCTGTGCAATGCCAATGGTGTGAAAAGCATCCAGGTCTTCAAGGCAGGCATGCATCACCTTGGTCACCGCCGGATTGGCCAGCAAGTCTGCCAGCGGCTGCCAATCGGTGATGGTTAAGGGATCCACCAAGGCCAGCTGGTCACCATCGTACAACTGAACCAAACCCAACTTGGGTTGCAAGGTGCTTTGGCGGATAAACTCGGTATCCAGCAATAAGACTGGCTGAGTGGCAGCCTGCTGGCAATAATGCCGCAGGCTGTCGTTGTCATGCAGTAAAGGGATCAAAAGAACTCAAGACTCCCGCAGTTCACGGCGCAAGATTTTACCGACATTGGTTTTCGGCAACTCTTCGCGGAACTCCACTTGCTTCGGCACTTTGTAACCGGTTAGGTGTTGTTTGCAGTGGGCAATCAACTCCTCTGCGGTCAAAGATGGATCTTTTTTCACCACAAAAAGTTTCACCACTTCACCGGCGGCTTCATTGGGAACACCCACGGCGGCCACTTCCAACACTTTGTCGTTCATTGCAGCGACTTCTTCAATTTCGTTCGGGAACACATTGAAGCCCGACACCAGAATCATGTCTTTTTTCCGATCGACGATGTAAAAGAAGCCATCTTCGTCCATCCGCGCCACATCACCGGTATACAACCACCCCTCTTTGATGGTTTTATCGGTTTCCTCGGGACGATTGTAGTAGCCTTTCATCACTTGAGGGCCTTGCACAATCATTTCGCCCGGCTCACCGGCAGGAACATCCTTGCCGTCTTCATCGACAATGCGGATCAAGGTCGAAGGTGCTGGCAAACCAATGCTGCCGGTAAAACCATCGACATCGTATGGGGTCAAAGTGACCAGAGGACAGCACTCCGTCAGGCCATAACCTTCAAGCAGACGGGTTTTAGTAAGTTTTTGCCAGCGCTCAGCCACTGGCCGCTGCACCGCCATACCGCCACCCAGTGAAATTTTCAGCTGGCTAAAATCAATGTCGGTAAAGCCGGGGGTATTCATCAGGCCATTAAAGAGGGTGTTCACCCCGGTTAAGGCGGTGAATGGGAAGGCTTTCAACTCTTTGATAAAAGTCGGCAGATCCCGGGGGTTGGTGATCAGCAAGTTGGTGCCACCGTACTTCATAAAGACCAGGAAGTTCGCGGTCAGTGCGAAGATATGATAAAGCGGTAGCGCCGTGACTACCCGCTCTTTGCCTTCTTCCAGCACCGGATCCAAGCAAGCAGAGGCTTGCTCCAGGTTGGCAACCATGTTGCGGTGCGTCAGCATCGCTCCTTTGGAAACCCCAGTGGTGCCGCCGGTGTATTGCAAAAATGCCAGATCGCTGCCATCGACATCAGGCATCTGATACTTAAGATGCTGGCCTTTTTCCAACACCTCTTTAAACGGGATCACCTTGTTTAATTGGTAGGCCGGCACCAGCTTTTTAACGTGCTTGACCACCAAATTGACGATGGTGCCTTTCAAAGTGCCCAGCATGTCGCCCATTTTGGTCAGGATCACATGCTCGACTTTTACTTTTTTCTGCACCGCAGCCAGAGTGTGGGCAAAGTTTTCAACAATGACAATGCCCTTGGCTTTGGAGTCATTCAGTTGATGCTCCAATTCGCGTGGAGTATAGAGTGGATTCACATTAACCACCGTACAGCCTGCCCGTAGGATGCCGGCTATTACCACAGGGTTTTGCAACAAATTGGGCATCATCACAGCCACAGCATCGCCCTTGCCTAAACCCAGCTCTTTTTGCAGGTAGGCGGCAAAGGCTTTGCTTAGTTTATCAAA
>JAFIFR010000067.1 GCA_020831935.1 Alkalimonas sp. | reverse complement strand
AGCGCCCAACAATGGCAAACCCAAGTTTTTGCCAAAGTCGGACGGCACCTTCATTACTGGATGCGACAAAGTTAAACTGCATTGCCAGATACCCAAGCGCCTTAGCTTGTAGTTGTGAGTGCTCACACATGGCAGTCGCAAGCCCTCGCCCTCTGGCAGTGTCAGCCACCATATAGCCGCAGTTGCAGACATGGCTGCCTGGACCTGCCTGGTTGGTCTTCAAATAGTAAGTGCCAAGAATTTGCTCGCCTTCTACCACCACAAAAGTTTGCCTTGGCGCCAGTAGCCATATCTGCCTGGCTTCCTCTTTGCTAATGTCCCTGGCAAAAGCATAGGTTTCTGCAGCTTGGGCTATGGCCTGAAAAATAGGCCATATTTGGTCGAAATCTTGTTCAGTAGCCAGGCGGATATCCATGCTTTGTAATTCCAATCAAATTTTAATGTGGATGACAACCTTCGGTCACAGCTAAGCCGCGATCTACAGCCGCACACTCTGTAAACCTATTCAGCAAAATATAATGACCTAACCATGGTTGCAAGTCTCATTCTGGATAGCAGAGATCCGACGAAGGCTGTTTTGAGGATCTTGCTTGCACAAAGCCGTGCTAACCTGTCAAAGAGCATCAGAGGAGCATCACATGACTCAGGAAACAACGCCTAAAAGTACAACACGCCGTCATTTTTTAAAGGTATTGGCTGGCTCAGGTTTAATCGTCAGCACAACCATGCTGTCAGGCCTGGCACTTGCTGGACAGCGCTTCCGGCCCGGCTTGCAGTTATTTACCGTTCGAGAGCTGATGCAGAAAGATGCCCGCAGCACCTTGCAGCTGATAGCAAACTTGGGCTACAAGGAGTTGGAGTTTGCAGGTTTATTTGGCCATCCGGCCAGCATAGTCGCCAACTGGCTGGCTGACTTAGGGCTCAATGCCCCAGCCGGGCATACCCTGTTGCAACCTTTATTGGATGCACCCACCAAAGTGTTGGAAGAGGCACTGACTCTGGGGCATCAATACGTGGTGCTTGCTTATTTGCACGAACATGAGCGTGTCAATGGAATTGCCGGCTACCTGCATCTGGCAGAGCAATTAAACCGCATTGGTGAGCAGTTTCAAGCCGCCGGAGTACAACTGGCTTACCACAATCACGACTTTGAATTTGTCCCCACTGGCGGCACTACACCCTATGAAGTTTTGTTACGACATACCAACGCAAACACGCTAAAAATGGAGCTGGACATTTACTGGACCGCAAAAATGCAGGTCGACATTCCTCAACTCTTCCAGCAAAATCCCGGGCGTTTCCCGCTATGGCATTTGAAAGACATGGCAGCAGATGGTGGTTTTGCGGATCTGGGGCAAGGCATCATTGATTTTGCACCCATTGCTGAAAAAGCAGCTTTGGCTGGCTTGCAGTATGCTTTTGTAGAAAAAGATCACACAGACGAATTGGAGCGCACCCTAATACAGGGCCTGAAGGGCTTTACAAAGATAAGATTTGGATGATGGTGCCTAGGGTCGGACTCGAACCGACACGTTGTTTCCAACGGTGGATTTTGAATCCACTGCGTCTACCAATTTCGCCACCCAGGCACTGGGGGAAAACGCCTGTCATTATACGTAGGCTGATGATTCACGCAAGCAAATTTATGCAGCATTTGGCTCGCTTGCGCAGAAAATCATCGCATTGGCCCTGGGGTGAACCAAAGCGTTGGATCATCAATGGGGGTAGCAGCGGGTAAAAAGGGGTTTTCCAGCCGAATCAACCGACGCTCAGACAGCTGGGCACGCTCAATCGCTTGCTGGTTGTAGCGATAAAAAATCGCATCAAAACTGCCATCGCGGATCATCATGCGCAGCCCCTGCTCTATTCGTGTTGCCAGCTCCTGATTGGATGGATGCACAAAAAAGTAGAAAGGCCAGGGGTAGTGCAGCAGCAAGGCTTCTTCTATCTGCAGCTCCGGGTAGTCGCCCTTGCGCAGCTCATACTCCTGAAATACCTCGCCAATGCCGCGCGGAAATAAATCGAAGCGACCGCGCATCAACATGGCAAATAAATCGTCGTACAAGCCGGTGACTACCCGAACGCCGTTGTAATGGTAAACATCGCTATCGAGCCAACCTGCGCCTTGCCCCACCAGCAAGCTTTGTAAATCTGCCAATTTGTTGATCTGCTGCATTCGCGGCTGCTGCGCCTGATCGATCAGGCTGATGCGGTAACTGAGCAGCCCTTTACGCAGCGGAATACGAATAGGCAGTAACTCTTCTTCCAACTGGATGGACGTAGCGCTCCATACCACATCCAGCTGCTGAGTCTGCTTCAGCAGCAAGCGTCCTCGCCCCTCGGTTAAACGGACCGGAAAAGGCGTTAAGGTGACAGCGTCAAACTCCGGTTCGGTGATTTCCAGCGCCAACTGCAATATTTCGATGATATCGTCAAAGCGTTTATCCAGCTCACTTTCCGGTGCCGGATACACCAGGGTGTTTTGCGCCAGCGCAGAACAACAACACAACACCAGCACTGCTATCCATCCCCGCATTCATCACCTAACCCATGCCACAAAGATTGTTAGACAAAGCTTAGTTGCAGTTCAGGATGACAGCAATGTGGCCCGGCTTTCGCAGCGGCTTATTCACCCAGCTGGCTTAGGATTTGCTCTGCAATCGCCTGCTGACAGACCGGGCAAAAATGGTTGTCTCCCATGTCCAGCAACATAATGCAGGCCAATGCCGGACGGTAATAGTTTTCAGCACTGTAGTTGGCCCCCTGAAAGGCACCGACCACGCCTAAAAAAGGCTCCTGGAGCAGTGTCGACATCTGCCGGTTTTGCTGAAATGCTTGTTGGTTCCAGGGCGTCGGGATCGGGGTATCTTCAGCCACCAGCTGCTGCCACTTGAGCTGGTCCAATCCTGCCCTACTGGTAATGTTGGGCTGGTAGGGCTCTATCAAGCCTTCACTGCCGACATAGCCAGGTGTGTCGTGAAAGTACTCATCGGCCAGCCCAGCCAGGGAATGACCGAGCTCATGAAGCAGTAAAAACGCTCGTCGGGGATGAAAAGCCGGTGCGATGGCGTAAGTCTGGAAAATGCCACTGCCATGATAATCATCCGCGTTGGTCAGAATCACAATGCCGTGATACGGCACAACCATGGCAGCATCGCGTATCGCATGCACCCGAGGACTTAATGCATAGCGCGGCATCCCCAGCGCATTGGGGTTCACCGCAAAAGCGGTTTGACGTCTGCTGCCATCGGCATGGTCGCCAACCCCGCTTTCGTCAGAGGCAGTCATCACCGCATGCACTTGCATCCTTGGCTTTAAAGCATCAAAGGGAGCATGGCGAAACAGTGCCTCGGTCAGCTCAGAAGCGGCCTGAAAAAAAGCAGCGGCTTCATCGGCCTGAAAGCCTTCGGCCAGAAACACCAGACCAAAAGCAGGGTCGCTGTCGGTGGCAGCATGCAACTGCTGCACCTTGTCTGGCGCAGGCATCCGCTTTGGGCTTGGTACCGCATTTTGGGGCAAGACCAGTTGCCCGACCTGCTTGAACGGCTGGCCTGGCTGATCAAGTTGTCGACGATGGAACCGAACTTTTGCCGGCTGCCCAGGATCAGGAAAGCGCAACGACTCTTCAAAGCTGCGTTCCTGCTGGCGGGCATCGGCACTTAACGACCAATCGGCAAACAACGACGACACACTTTTGGCAAAGAGCACTTCACCCGTACCCTTGGCAATCACCTCAAAACGGTAATCGCCTCTATCCAGTGGATCTTGCCAGTTGACCGGTCCCTGCCAGGGCAAAGGCTCCTGCCAGAGTGCGACCACCTCAAACTGCTCCTTTCCCTGCTGCCAGCCATGCAGCAGATCAAGCCGCCAGCTCGCCCTTTCTTCACCAATCACTGTGGCAGCCATTGTCACCAACATCAGCATCAACAGATACTTCACCATCGCTGTTTGCTCCTGCGCACTTTTACACTGCCGCTACCATAACGGTTTAGGCTCCGGCAGTCGAAACCAAAGTCTCCAATGGTCCGATACGATGCCTGAACCGCCACAGAGCAACCGCAAGCATTCATGCCACCTCAACCACCATTAATGCCCACAGTACTGCCAATCACCCCTCTGTTACTGGCGGCTGAAAGACTGCTTTGGTATCAAAGCCGAATCGTAGAAAAAAACAACAAAGCATCAACCGATGCCACCATCAAAACAAACAAAATAACTCGACAGGAAGGAACAGCGATGCCGATTTGCACTAACACCACTCTTACCCGCCCGAACCAGATGCAGCGCAGTGCCCTGACTCTGGCTTGTTTATCCAGCTTACTGCCATTGCCCATCTTGGCAGCGGATAACACCACAGAGTCCAAAGCCACACCCGAGGTAATCACCGTCACCGGCAGTCGTATTCGTCGAGCCGACCTTGAAAGTCATACCCCGGTGGTCAGCATCAGTGCCGAGGAGATTCAGCTTTCCGGTGCCGTTGATATCAATCAGCTGCTGAACCAACTGCCGGCCATGGTCCCGGCCGGTGGTACCCAGACCAGCAACGCCAGTGGCTATGCTGGCACCAGCACGCAGGACTTACGTGGTATGGGAGCGACACGAACGTTGGTGTTGGTCAATGGTCGCCGCCACGTGCCTTCCATTCCGGGAACCAGCACGGTGGATGTCTCCTCCATTCCGGTTGCCCTCATTGAGCGGGTTGATGTGCTGACAGGGGGCGCCTCTTCGGTTTATGGCGCAGATGCCGTCTCCGGGGTCGTCAACATTATCTTAAAGCAGGACTTTACCGGCACAGAGATGTCAGCCTCCTACGGCGGCACTACCAAAGGTGACGGCCAGCGCTGGCAAGCCAACCTGACGCATGGCCGCGCTTTTCAAGACCAGCGAGGCTTTTTTAACCTCCATGCCAGTTACCACACCTCAAAGCCCGTGGAAGGGCCGGCACGCGACTATGTCGCCAATGATTTAGCCTACATTCCAAACCCTTTGGCAGATGAAGAAGGGCAACCCGAATTTATCACCCGGCGCAACACCGCCATTTACAACACCAATCAACGGGTGTTTTTGTTGGAAGGCCGCCCCTACGTGCTGAACCCCGATGGCAGCCCCAGAGCAGTGTTACCCGATGGGGTCGACCTAAGAGGCAGCAGCACCACCCAACTGGCTGCACTCTCGGTTGACGACAGTTACGATACCTTTTACACCCGCTATGAATGGTCACGCTTGGCTGTCCCCACAGAACAACTTAACCTGAGCAGCAACATTTCTCGTGAACTCAGCAACCAAACCAACCTTCACGCAGAACTGAAGTATGTGCGTTCCAACTCTGAAAGCCGGTTAAGTCCATTGGCCGATTTCGGTATTCGGCCTTTGCCAACCGATTACACCTTTTACACTCCAGAGCAGCAAACTGAAGTCGCACGCCTGGGTCAGGGCTTGTTGTTTGGTGGTTATTTCCCGGAAATGGGCCGCATGGGATCGGATAACCGCTACGATTTGTACCAGGCTGTGCTGGCACTGGAAGGCTTTACCGACCAACAGCACCGTTGGCAGCTGAGTGCACAGCACGGAGCCACTCGCTTAAAAACCACCAATCTGAATCAATACCGGGAGGCGCACTGGCAAAAAGGCGTATGGGGATTTTTTATGGATCCACAAAGTTTTGAGTACCAATTTTGCGACGCCGACTGCGTGCCGATCAACGTGTTTCAACCGCTGACTGACGAAGCCATCGACTACCTGCGGCTGGACCCACATACCAGTCGGGCAAAACTGCAACAAACCGTGTTTGCCGCCAGCCTGGATGGAGAGTTATGGGCACTGCCGGCTGGTTACATCAACTACGCCATCGGTGCCGAACATCGACGCGAGCAAAGCCGAAGCACCCCGTCCGAAACTCAGCAGGCTGGGGTAGGTCCAAACAGTTTGCGCAGTCAGCCTTTATTGGGAAAGTACCATGTTACCGAGGCTTATGCCGAAGTCAGTCTGCCTCTGCTGGAGGGGCTGCCTGGGGCCGAGCGGCTAAGCTTAGACGCAGCCTGGCGCACCGCCCGCTACAACCTGGCTGGCACCAACCACAGTTGGACCCTGGGACTGGACTGGATGCCCTTTGACAGTTTAAAAATGCGGGCATCACGGGCCAAAGCGGTGCGCGCGCCCAACATGAATGAAATTTTCCAACCAGACAGCCAGTTCCGCAATTACGTGCTGGAGGTCTGCTTCTCGGCCTACCGCCCTTTCGGTTCCGAATACCGCGAGGATAACTGCGATGCCCAGGGTCTGGAAGACCCGGCCAATTACTACTGGGATGCTCTGATTGTTACCAGCGGCAACCTGGACTTGAAAGCGGAAAGCGCCTACACCTTTACCGGCGGCCTGGTCTATTCCCCGAGCTTGATTGACAACCTCAACCTGACCATCGACTACTGGGATATCAATCTGGTCGACAAAATAGGCACCCTCCCCTGGACCGAGGTCTACCCCAACTGCATGGACAGCAGCACGCTGGACAACGTATTTTGCCAATTGATTGAGCGCCGTGACGATTTAATGGTGCTGAATTTATCCTATCTGAACCTGGCCCGGCACCAAACCCGCGGCATTGATTACGCGCTGGATTACCGCTACCCAATAGAATCTTTGGGCCTGACCTTCAGCCTGAGCAGCAACTGGGGCCGTTTGATTGAACGCAAACTGCAATCGGATCCGGCCGCCGCAACAATGGAAACGGTCGGTAGCATGGCATTTCCAAAATGGCGCGGCCGTAACCGCTTTAGTGTCAGCAACGAACACAGCACGCTTAGCCTGACGGCCCATTACATTGGCCGGCAAAAACCAGGGTTATCGCGCGATCCGGAGCGTTACGACGTGATCGAAACCAGCCGGGTCTGGTATCTGGACCTGGGACTGAGTCATCGTTTGAGTGAGCAGTTTTTACTCTCGGCATCGGTCTTTAACCTGACAGACCGCAAAACACCTCAGGTTCCTGACGCCAATACCGGTGGTGCCAGTTGGGAGATGGGCTACACTGCAGGCTTATTTGATACCTTAGGCCGCTATTACAGCCTTGGCATTCAGTACCGTTTCTGATACATCTGACTAGGGCTCTGAACAGCAGAGCCCTTTGTCTGATGTGAGCCGAATGAGAGCCGAATGAGAACGTTTGCCATCCAGCAACCGATGAAACAACTGAGCCAGCGTTTGCGCATGCTCAGACCAGCCGACATCGGCGTTATTGCGCTGCTCAGTACCAGCTGTGCGGTGCTGAGCGCTTTGCACCAGCAGGTGTACCAGCCGGACTTTAGTTTCAACTATCTGTTGGCAAATTTTATCGAATACGCCAAGGTTTTTAATCTGGTTGGCTTTGCCCTGGTGTTGGTGTACCTGTTGCTGATGCCAGCCCCCAGCCAATCGGTTTCTTTTTGGCGCATGGCGGCCATCGGCGTCCTCACCTTTTTGCTGAGCTGGGCTCTGAGCATGTTGCTGTTTCCCTGGGATAAAACCTTGCTGCCCCCGCTTTGGGAAGCGGCTACTTATCTGCTGCGTATTTTACTGTCTTCGGTCTGGGTGATTTTTGTCTTGCTCTACCTGAAGAACCGTATCACCCGGCCGCAATTTCAGCAGCTGCAGCAGCAAATTGATGAAACCACCCAGCAACGGGATCAAGCCGCGATGGAGCTGCACTTGCTGCAAGCACAACTGGAGCCTCACTTTTTCTTCAATACCCTGGCCAATATGCACAATTTAATCGATCTCGATCCCGACAAAGCCAAGTTATTGCTCGAAGAGCTGACCCAGTACCTGCGCGCCAGCATTCCGCAGTTTCGGCAACCCAGAATTCCATTATCCGAGGAAGTTGCCATTATTGAGCGCTACCTGGCCATTCAACAAATCCGCTTTGGCCAGCGCTTGCAGTATCGGCTGCAAATCCAGCCTGAAGTCGCTGAGGCGCCCGTCTTGCCGATGTCGGTGCTGACGCTGGTTGAAAACGCCATCAAGCACGGCATTGAAAAGATCAGCCAACAAGGGCTGATCGAGTTGACAGCCTGGCAAGAAGGCCAGCAGTTGCGCATTCAAGTGCGGGACAGCGCAGCGCAACCTTTGCAGTCGCAGCCTGGCACCGGTCTGAACAACCTGCAAGCACGACTGGAAGCCGCTTATGGCAAGTATGGTTTTTTTCGCATCCAGGTCGAAGACAATGCCTGGACCACAGCGACCATAGGAGTACCCATGGCATGACCAAGGTGGTGATTGCAGAAGATGAAGAGATCCTCCGGCTAAGTCTGGCCAAAAAGCTACAGAAATATTGGCCAGCAGCCACCATCGTCGCCCAGTGCTGCAGCGGTGAAGAAGCGCTGGCAGCATTGGAGCAGCATCAGCCAGAAGTGGCTTTTTTGGATGTGCAAATGGGTGCACTGTCCGGTCTTGATGTCGCCTGTCTGAGCAGTCATCGCTGCCATCTGGTGTTTGTCACCGCCTACGATCAATACGCGGTCAAAGCCTTTGAAACCGGTGCTTTGGACTATCTGCTCAAACCCTACTCCGACGCGCGCTTGCAGCAGTGCATCAGCCGCTTGCAGCAACGACTGGAGCAGGCCAGCCCACCGCAGACACTGGATCCGGCGCTGCTCCCATCGACCCAACCTGGCAGTTACCTGCGCCAGCTTACCCTGCAACTGGGCAATAAGATCTGGCTGCAAAATACTGCCGACATTCTCTACTTTCATGCCAGTGGCCGCTATGTCGAAGTGGTCACCACCGAGCGTGAGTTTGTAGTACGCACCCCGTTAAAAGAGCTGGAAAAGCAATTAGACCCGGCCATCTTCTGGCGCATTCATCGCAGCACCTTGATCAACAGCCAACAGTTGGATCATGCGAAAGCACTGGACTCGGAGCAAATGCAAGCCTGGATGAAGGGCTGTAGCAAGCCACTGGCCATTAGCAGAAGTGCACAGCATTGGTTCAAGCCCACCGAGTGGCTCAACAAATGAGGCGCCACTGGCAGCTGCCATTGGCGCTGGGTTTGATGCTGGCGCTGAGTCATTGCAGTCAGTTACCGCCTCCAGCGGAGCAACGCCCTGTCCCTAATTCTATCAATGGCTTGTTGCTGCCACAGTTGAATCGCAACTTGGCCATGACCGTGACACTGGACAGCACTGAATTGTCCCTGGCTCCCTGGGATCTCGATTTTCAGCCGGTGGATCCGATGGACCCTGCTTTGCCTGCCTATCTGCAGGTACTTCGCCAAGAACTGAGGAAGTACCCACCCGAGCTGCTGGCACTGTCGGGTGTGCAGCATATTTTATTGGTCAGGGATCTATCCGTAGCTGGCCAGCCCAGGCTGGCCGTGCCGGACTATGTGCATGATGTCTTGATTTACGACATTGCTCACTTTGATTTGGCATTCAATCGTCACGTCATGCATCACGAGTTTTACCATCAATTGGAAGCCAGGCTCTACGGCACCCCTTTCTACCGGGATCCACTCTGGTTACCGCTTAAACCCGATGGCTTTCGTTATGGCAATGGCGGTGCCAATGCCCGCGCCAGTAGCGATGCAGCCTTTAGTCATCCCATGCAAGGCTTTGTCAATCGCTATGCCATGAGCGGCCTGGAAGAAGACAAAGCCGAGCTTTGGGCCATTCTCTGGGCCGATACCAGCTGGCAGCAGGTGAAACCCCTGCTGCTGCAGGACAAGCTGCTGCGGGATAAACTGCAGCTGCTGGTCTATCAAATCAGTTGCCAGGCACCTGCGGTGCTGCCCAGACTGCAGCACCGCTTAAGCGTTCTGGGCATCGACGCCATGGCCTGCTCTCAGAAGGAGTAACGCAGGCCCAGACTAAAGAAGCGGGTATTGAAGTGCTTGGTGTCGTACTGCGCAGCGGCGGCCATCAGCTGCCACTCCGGGCTCAGCTGATAGCCTACTCCAAACTCCAGACCCAACCGCATGCCTGCACGACGCTCTGCCGGTTCGGCTGCCGTGCCGGTAAAGACGTAACGGCTGCGGCTATCAAACAGAGCAAGTCTCAGATACGGCTGCCAAACCTCATGCTGGGCCAGCGGACCCACCAGACTAAGCTCCGCCCCGCGGCCACGTTGCGGCTGTGCCACCAGGGTCGCGCGCGCCTGATTGACCGGCAGGCCATCGTAGTGCAATTGCGCTTCGCCCAAATCCAGCCACCCCAACTCGGCCGCCAGCCAGTCATTGAAGCGATACCCTGCAAACAGCCGGTAGGCCTGGTCGGAATTCGAGTTCAATGTCACCGCCCCCGAAACACCCTCGGCGTTTAACTTGTGCTCCACAGCGCTCGCCAAAGATTCAGAGCTGTGACTGTGGGCAATGCAGCCTTGCGCACCAAAGTCCAGCACCAGATCATTGAGCGCCTGGCCACCGGCCACATCAAGTTGGCCCCTTACCTGTCAGCAGACGCCAGTTACAGCAGGCTGGATACCCTGATCTGCCGCCTTCGTCAAAAAGTACAACAGGCTTCGGGCAAAGCCCTGCCACTTCACACCATCCGTAATCAGGGTTATCAATTGCTGGATACCGAGCTTAGCCTTTGAGGTATACTGCATAAAATCACCACCGGGACTGTTTATGTTGCGTTGCTGCTACTTGTTTGTCGTCACCCTACTGGTTTTGAACCTGCTGCCCGCCCATGCCGATAGCTGGACCGTGGCCGAACAGCGCGAGCGAAACCAAGAGCATCATGAAGCCATGTTGGCGCACCCCGAGGTGGAAGTACTGCCTTCTGGGCTGGGTTTTCAGCAAATTTCCGAAGGCAGTGGCGCCAGGCCATCGGATCTAAGCTCGGTGCAGGTGTATTATCGTGGCCGGCTACTAAACGGCGACACCTTCGATGCACAGCTGCCACCGGATGAGCCGATGGAATTTATCCTGCATCAGGTGATCCCCGGTTGGCAGGAAGGCTTAAAACGGATGCGTGAAGGTGGCACAGCCCGGCTGCATGTACCGCCACAGCTGGCTTATGGCGCCCAATCAGTGCCAGGAATTCCACCTTTTAGCCTGCTGATTTTTGATATCGAGCTGGTGCGGGTGATTGGCTTTCGTCGCGATGAGCCCACTCAAAGTACCAATGAAGCCACTCCACTGCACTAATGCGGCCCAAATTGCCTCCTGCTGGCACATTCCAGAGGCACATACACAGCCGCCTGGTAAATTTAAAAACGTCTTATTTCATTCATAAAACCAGCATAGTCAATACTTTAGACTTCCTATCTGCTCCATGAGCTTATGGCTGGCACGTAAGCTGCTGCTTGCAGAGCATCACCTTCTTTATCGCCAAAGCAAAGGAGCTGACGGATGAGCCGATTTCAACAACGCAATCACCCGCTGCGCGATCTGCTGGACCAGGAGTTGCGCCAGCGCACTTTCCCCGCCCTGCAGGCGCCTTGTCGGCTGTGTCAGTTTGTGCTGACGGTCAGCCCCAGCAGCCGCAGTGAAGAGTTTCAGCAAATGCAGCAACTGGCGTTGCAGCAAGGGGCGCAACTAAAAGAAAGCGACAACGATCTGAACCTATCTTTATTTGGCGCGACTTTGCGCTGGGAAAAGCATGGCGAGTTCTCCAGTTACACCTTTATCCTGCCTGGCAGTGGCTCTGAGTTCTTTGATGATCCACTGGATTTCCTGCCCGCCAAAGACTGGCTGGAACCTTTTCCAGGCCAGGTATTTCGGGTGATCCAACTCAGTGTGTTGGCGACAGACAGCACCACCCAAGAGCAGGACATTGCAGCGATGTTCAATCCGGATCATTGCATCAGCAGCTATCTGGCAGAGCAAAAAGCCCGTATCTGGACCGACTTTCAAAAACATGCCGAAGGCGCTGGCCGGATGCTGATGCAGGATCGCGGACTCAGCCCGGCTCAGCTCGGCCGCCTGGTGCAGCAACTGTTTGACCTGGGCAATTACCGCAAGCTCTCCTTGCTGGGCTGGCCGCTGGCCCGCAAAGCCATCACACAACTGAATATGCTGGAGCAGCAACTGTCGTACATCACCCAGCGCATTGAACAAGCCGAGGAACATGACGAACCTCTACTGGCCGAACTAACCCGTATGGCGGCACAGACCGAACATCTGATTGCCGAAAACAGTTCCCGGCTGCAAGCCAGTGCCGCTTACTACCAACTGGCGCTGGATAGGATCAAAAGCCTGAATGAAACCCCGATTGACGGCCTGCTGTCGCTGCAGGATTTTACCGAGCGCAGACTGACGCCGGCTTTTCGTACCAGCGAATCGGTGCTGTTCCGCCAGCAAGGCCTGTCCAACCGGCTGGGGCGCTGCACCGAGCTGCTGCGCACCCGCATCAGTCTGAAGCTGGAACAGCAAAACCAGCGCTTGCTGGCTTCGATGGATCAGCGCGCCCGGCTGC
>JAFIFR010000352.1 GCA_020831935.1 Alkalimonas sp. | reverse complement strand
GCAGTACGATTTTCAGCAAGGCCGCCCACTGCTGATTGTGGGCACTATTGCCTTGTTTTTGCCGTTATGGTGGCTGTTGTGGTTGAAGCTATTGCGCCATTCGTTATTTACGATGTTATTTTCAAACAAGTAATTTGATGTCACGAAGCCGCGTTACATTGTGATGTTGGCGATCTTCCTATTACGGCGCGAGTCGTCGGTTTGTAATGGAATTGTTTTTAGGCTATATTCCGGCTGCATCCTTTTATGAGTGGCGTTTTAACTTAAGGAAGAGTCATGTCACCAAAGCTGAATTACATTCACTACTTCAGAGCGCTAGCTATTATTTTTATCGTTTCGGGGCACTCGATAGATATTTTTGACTGGCCTGATGGGAGTCAGTTAGAGCGATGGCTTCGAATCTTTATATCCAATGGTAGCGCGCTGTTCGTATTCATAGCTGGCTACCTTTTCCAACATCTACTTGTCAAATTTGATGCCAGAAAGTATTACAAAAACAAGCTGACTAATGTACTACTTCCCTATTTAATTATATCGATCCCTGCAGTAATTATATTTACATTTATCTTAGAAAGAGATCGAGTACCAGCAGACTTATACGACTCCAGTTATATTAACATTATAACGTATTTTATCTTGACGGGAAGACACCTTGCTCCATTGTGGTTTATCCCTATGATAGCGATATTCTTTATGGTGGCGGTTCCATTGAAGAACCTTGACAAGAGTAAGGTTTTTTACATGCTCCTCCCCATTTTTATACTCATATCATGCGTCATTCCAAGGGGAGGGATGCCATATCAAAATTTTGCACATTTCTTTTCGATATACATGTTAGGGATGTTTTGCAGTCACTACAAGGCCCAAATTAACGAAATTATCTCTAAGCCGTCGTTCTTAATTACATCGCTCTCCCTAATCGTTGCATTTGCATTCTCAGAATTTTACTTCACCACGAGAACGATGACTTGGTTAAACTTTCTTCAGAAATGCTTTGCAAGCATATTCTTTCTTGGGCTGCTGTATAAGTTTAATGACAAGCTAATATCTAATCTTTTAAGTAAAGTGGCTGATTATAGTTTTGGTGTGTTTTTTATACACTCTTATATCATATCGTTTGGTAAAGTTCTTTATGCTTACTTTTACGATGAGCCTTTAAACTTTCATCTTATTCTCTATGTAGCCTGCATCCTGTTAACTTTTGCTATCTGCCTATTGATTGTGGATATTGTCAAATTGATATTTAAATCCAGAAGCCGCTATTTAGTGGGGTCTTAGTGTTCGCAGGTAGCAATTTAACATGCATCGATATTTCCAGTGGTATAAAACAACCTATAAGGTTTTTTCACCATCCAATTCCCGGCTATAAATCGTAATGCCCTGTTCGGCCAGGTGTTGCAAGTGTCGGTAGAAATCCGCTGCTGGGATATACCAGCTGGTGCCTGCGCCTACCTGGCCTTCATGCAACAAGCCTGCTGTTAGAAACTCTTGCCGGAAATACTGCCGCAGATCCTCGCGTGAAGGGTGGTCAATCCGCTGGCTGGCCAGCGCTTTGTTGTA
>JAFIFR010000066.1 GCA_020831935.1 Alkalimonas sp. | reverse complement strand
CCATGCACTTCCAACAGCGCTTTTTTAAAAACGACTTCATCAAAAGCCCGCACCATTTGACCGGGGCGAAACTCACCCAAATCCCCACCTTTTTTACCGGAAGGGCAGAGGGAGTGCTTTTTGGCCAGTTGACCAAAGTCGGCCCCTTTGGCCAGTTGTTGTTTTAGCTTCTCGGCTTCGGCTTTGGTTTTGACCAGAATGTGCAAGGCGCAGGCTTTAGCCATTGGTTGATTTCTCCGTCGATTTGCGTTGCCTGCGGCAGCGCTCTGAGCAGTAAGTGACCTCATCCCAGCAGTGTTGCCATTTTTTCCGCCATGCAAAGGGCCGCAGGCAGACCGGGCAGGTTTTTTCGGGCAGGGTCAGTTTGTGGTGTGCCATGGCTAACTGCTGTAGATGGTCGTTAGCTCGTGCTGGTGCAGCACTTCGGCCAGCTCGGGGAGTTGAAATAGTTCGAGCCCCAGCACATCCAGAATTTGCGGAGCGTATTGCTCCCATTCAGGATCCAGATTGATGTCAAACAGCTGTCGGCTTTCACCGCTCATGTGCTCTGCCAGCTTGAGTACGGCAAACAGCCGCTGCTCCAGCTCGTTGTCCGACTCTAAAATCAGCGCCGGACTGTGGTGGTAAGCAATGACATTGCACAGCTCGGTGGGCAGGCCCCAGGACTGGGCAATTAGATAGCCGAGGATTTCGTGACAGGTTTGAAAACGATGCTCCTCGGCTTCACTGTAGCTCTGACCAGCCAAGACGCCCACTTTGATGAGATCGACATAATTGGGCGCCTGCGCGGTGATTAAAGCGATGCCGGCATTGCGAAAGAGTCCGAGCGTATAGCAATCGTCGCACTGCTCCTGTGGCCACTGCAGTTGACGTGCCAGGGTTGCGGCACTGTTGGCAACCAGCAGGGCATTGCTCCATAACTTTTGGGAAAAGGGATCTTTTTGCTGTCCTTGCTCCAGGGTAAAGCGCAGCAAGACACTGCGAATAAGTTTCACCACCCGGTTTAAGCCGAGAAACTTGCAGGCATGCTCGATGGAAGTGATCTTGCTGCGCAGCCCAAAGTAGGCAGAGTTGACGACTTTAAGCGTGAAGCCGGCGAGACCAATGTCCATATTGATCAGGGTGGCCAGCCGCTGGATATTGGGTTCCGGTTGCTGCACCAATTGCTGAATATGCAGCAACACATCGGGCTGGGGCGGGATGGTAAAGCCTTGCAGCGCCTGATCGATGGCGGTCATATCCAATGGCTGAACCATACATAGGTCTCCAACCTGAAGTACAATGATAAACTATTATTAAAGCAAAGTCCGTTGCCTTTGCCAACCAGAGCCAGCTTAAGAGTCCAGGTAAGGCCGGCCACTGATCAGGCTGCGAGCCAGTTGCCACTCGGTTTCGGCATCCGGCTGTTGATCGGCGCTAAAATGAACCTCGAACTGCAAGTACTCATCGCTGTTTTGGCTGCTGACCAGCCGCTCTGGCACCTGGCCAACCTGACGGTAGCTGTGGATGGCAACCTGAGCTGCTTGTTCCATCAGCCCGAGAAAGTGGCCGAGCGGCAGCGTTTGAAAAATATCGGCTTCCAGGTGAGCCCAGCCCAACAGATCGGCACTGATTTGACCGTCTTTGTGATCGGTAAACAGCATGGAAACAGCGGCAGAATCCGGGTTTTCGCCACTCTGATAGCTGGCCGCATCCTGCTCATTAAACAACATGACGTAGCCATAGGCCGGACAGCCTTCGGCATCCATGTCGTCAAAGGATGGATCATACACCAGAAAAAAGCGTTGCTCAGACATCAAAGCCCCTGTATAGAAATAAAACGCTATTGTACCGAACCAGAGGTCGGAGCTAAAGTGCTAATTTTTAGTCCTCTGCCTGGTACGGGATCTCCAGCAGCAAAGACAAGGCCAGCAATTGCACCTGTTGTGTCTCTGAAGCCTGGCCATCGGCTTTGGCGCAGGCTTCAATGGCTTGCCACAGCTGCTGTTTTACTTTCGGGCTGGCGGCCATCAATGTGCTGAGTTCTTGTTGCACCAGCTCATAACTGGACTCGGGGGCTTTGGTATCCGCGGGCAGCTGCAGGCTGGTAAGGGCAGCCTGCCAACTTTGCTGTATCACGGCTGCATCTTCGGAGCTGGCGTTGGCAATCAGACGCAGTAGCCGCAAACTTTCAGTCTGAATGGCGGCAAAGTCACGGGCGGAGGTGCCGCGTACCACATCGCCGCTTCGAAACTGGCTGGCTACGGTATGGTCCACCAGCTGGGCAATGGCCCATTCCAGCAAATGCAGCTGACCATCGGCTGCGATGACTTGCTGCAGCAGCTGTTCAAAGCGCTCAAAGCGAATGGCGGTCAGGGTTTTCAGACTGGGCACTGACAGCTGCGCCAGCATTAGCTTTTGTCGTGGGCTCAGTGGCTCGACCTGGCTGAGCAAGCGATCGACATCGCTCAGCAGGGCATTGGATCCTTGTTCGCGGATGCACAGCAGTTGCTGTTGCCGACTGTCATCGTCATCGCTTACCAACAGTGCCAATAGCAGGGGCTCGGCTTGCAGTGGCTGGTGGGCACTTTGCAACAGCAACACCGGCAATGCTGCCAGCAGGCGCTGGGCCGGGCTTTGAGTGGTCGTTTCTTCTGCCTGTGGTGTGGGCTCGGTTTGTGGTTGATTGTCTTCTGTCTGGCGGGCCTGGGGCAAACGGCCATTCCAGCGCGGTTCCAGCCGTTTAATGCGATCCTGCAAGGGGGGATGGGTGGCAAAGATGCTGGCCCAGCGGCTGATGGCCTCGCCAAAAAACAGATGGCTGTTTTCATCGGCATTTTGATGCTTCAGTTTGGTGCCGCGACTGCTGGCAGCAATTTGCTTTAACGCACCGGCAATGCCGGACGGGTTACGGGTAAACTGGACCGCCGAGGCATCAGCCAGGTATTCGCGTTGCCGGCTGACAGCGGCTTTGATCAGGTTACCAAAAAATGCCCCCAAGTACCCCAGAATAATAAAACCCAGACCCAGAAACAAAATGGCTGCTGCACCGCCGCCGCCATTTTTGTTGCTACGACTGCTGCGCGCTGCGATATGGGCGCCGCGACTGCCGCGTAGCAACAGGTAACCAACATGGCCCACAAACAAGATGCCGTTGAGCACGGCGATCATCTTAATGTTCATTCGCATATCGCCATTGAGGATATGGCTGAACTCATGGGCCACCACGCCCTGGAGTTCATCGCGGTTCAGTTGCTCCAGGCAGCCCTCAGTGACGCCAATGACGGCATCGGCCGGGCTGTAGCCTGCGGCAAAAGCGTTGATCCCGCTCTCAGGCAACAAGTAGACGGTTGGCACTGGCAGGTTGGCTGCCAGTGCCATTTCTTCCACCACGTTTAGAAGCTGACGATGTCTGGGGTCGGTGGTGTCCGGTGCAAGCCGCTGTCCACCCAGCGATTCGGCCACCACCCGGCCCCCCTGACGCAATTGCAGCCACTTGACCAGCATGGCGGTGGCAATGGCACCCAGTACAATCAGACTGGTCCACAGCAGCAGCTCGGTCTGGAAAAAGCCGCGCTGCAAGCCGGACTGGATGGCCTCGGTATCGGCGAAGCCGAATACCAGTGCAACCAATACATTGGTCAACAGCAGCAGCAGGGCCACTGCCAGGCTAAAAAGTACCACCAGGATGCGGGTGTTGCGTCTGGCTAAATCCTGCTGGCTAAAAAAGTTGCTGGCCATGGTGCCTTAAAAGCTAACTTTCGGGGCAGCCTGAATGGCCTGACTGTCTTCAAACTCCAGCAATTTGGCATCGGCACCATGGCCAAAGGTCGGCGCCAGCATCACCTGAGGGAAGCTTTGCTTGTAGCTGTTGTAGCTGGTGACCGCGTCGTTAAACGCCTGGCGGGCAAAAGCAACCCGGTTTTCGGTGCTGGTCAGCTCTTCAGACAACTGCATCATATTCTGGTTGGCTTTTAAATCCGGATAGGCCTCCATCACCACATTCAAGCGGCTCATCGCTCCTTGCAGCATTGACTCGGCACCTGCCAGCTGGCTCATGGCTGCTGCATCGCCCGGGTTGTTGGCGGCCACCTTCAAACCGGCTGCTGCGGCATTCCGTGCGTTGATAACGGCCTCCAGAGTGTCGCGTTCATGCGCCATGTAGGCTTTGGCAGTTTCCACCAGATTGGGGATCAGATCATAACGGCGCTTTAACTGCACTTCAATTTGGGCGAAGGCATTTTGGTAGCGGTTTTTGAGCTTTACCAGCGTATTGAAAATGCTGATGATAAAAAACAGCAGAATCAAAATGACGGCAAAAATGATTAAAGATGTCATGGAGTATCCTCGTCAACGACGCGACTTAAAATGTGTATGGGTATAGTGTTAACTTTCCTTTAAACCTTTGTCCAGTCCTCATCGCGAGAAAGTCAGAAAAAAACGACAGTTGGCAGCAAGGACTGTGGCTATTCCAAGTTCGATGGCATGCTATACTGCCGCCCAGCAACAAAAGGAGTGCATCAAGTGGACTTTAAACACATTTCAGTGCAAGAGACAGCCAGCCGCATGGCGGATTCTGCCGTGGTCATTGCCGATATCCGTGATGAGCAAAGTTATGCGGCAGGGCACATTGCAGGTGCCTGGCACCTGACCCAGGCCAACCTTGCGAGCTTTATCGCCAAACACGACAGCAGCACCCCGGTGGTGGTGGTTTGTTACCATGGCAACTCCAGTCAGGGGGCCGCACAGTATCTGGTGCAGCAAGGCTTTGCCGAGGTGTACAGCATGGACGGCGGCATGGCTTTGTGGCAGCAACAGCATCCGGTACAAAGCGGCCATGGTTAAATTGGGCGAACTCAATTCGGTGCAGGCGGCGCGGCTGTTCGCCGATTACTGTGTCACCCAGGGCTGGTCGGTCCAAGCCGAAGCTGAAGGTCCGGACAGTGCGGCACTCTATGTCGATGAAGCTCAGCTGACCGAGGTCAGTCAGGCGCTGGAGTTATTTTTGCAAGAGCCGGGACACAACCGTTACTACGAGGCTGCCTGGCAACGCAGTCAACTGGCCGAGGGCATGGGATCGCTCTGGACGGGTCTGGATGCCCGGGCCTTCAGTGGTCCAGTCACCTTGCTGGTGCTGGCGCTGGCGCTGCTGGTGTATGGCTGGCAGTTGCTCGCGCCGATGCAGGCGCTGTCAGCTTTGTGGATAGAGCCTCAGAGCGCTGGTGTTAGCTTGAGTGGGCTTTGGCGCTGGTTTAGCCCGGCGCTGTTGCACTTTTCTCTGACCCATCTGGTGTTTAACCTGCTGTGGTGGTGGCTGCTGGCCGGTCAGTTGGAGCGGTGCCTGGGCAGCGTCCAGCTGCTGTCACTGGCATTGAGCAGTGCCTTGGTGGCGAATGTGGCGCAGTACCTGTTGGTTGGCCCTCATTTTGGTGGTTTATCGGGCGTGGTGTATGCGCTGTTTGGCTACTTTTGGTGGGCTGGTTGGTTGAACCCGGCACAGGGACTGCGATTGGAAAAAGGGCTGATCATCTTTATGTTGGTCTGGCTGGTTCTGGGGTTCCTGGATGTGCTCTGGGTATCGATGGCCAATTGGGCCCACCTGGGGGGCTTGCTGGCCGGTTGCGGCTGGGCCTGGTTGCTGCGCCATCAACCAGGGCACCCCGCCTGAAGTACCTTACTGGTAAAGGTACTTGGTAAAGATCACATCCTGAATCATGTCCTGGCCGGTCTCCCGCTTCAACACCGCTTGCAACTCGTGCAGCACGGTTTGGCGGATTTCCTCCCGGCCGGTCAGCGACTTGATTCGGTCTTCGTGCTGTTGATTAAACACCCGGATGATGGTGTTGAGGATTTGCGGCTCATGGTATTCGATGTCATTTAAAAAACGTCGATCGGCGATCATCAGCTCCACTGTTACCCGAATGTAGCCAAGGGAACGCCGGCCCGAGGTCACGTAGTTGGTGACAATGTCAGGGTCAAAGCCGTAGTAAACAATATCTTGTTCAGTACGGTTGGCCGAGGCGGGGTTGCTTAGCAGCAAAGCAACCAGGACGGTGCTGATAAAAAAAATACGGCTCAGTGTCATCACAGTTCAGGCTCTCTTAGGTTGCAGTCAACGCAGCTTAGCTCGATCATAGCAGTTTCTGCTATTTGTTCTATCGGCCCGAGGCAGAATTACTGAAATCTGTAACCGGAATTGCTATCATGCGCCGGTTTTCAGCCTGAAATGAGTCTTATGCCTACCGAGACTGCAACTTACTTATTGAATGCCCACTGGCAAGCTGCCGCCAGTTATCGGTTGCCGACAGCGCAAAGCGACTGGCTGCTTGAAACCGACTCGCTGACGGCCCGGCTCAAAAGCCGTTGTCAGCACTTTCGGGTGCAGCTGTTGCATGAGCAGTTGTACCCGCTGCCGGCACAGTTGCATCAATGCCTGCCTGCAAGCGGCCCTGCTATGCTGCGGGAAGTGGTGCTGTGGTGCGATGAGGTGGCGGTGATTTATGCCCAAAGCTGGTTACCACAGCCTACCTTGCAGACTATAGCGCCCTTGGCCCAGTTGGGGGAACAGCCGTTGGGTGAGTTCATTTTTCGCCATCCTGCGCTGGTGCGGCAGCCGCTGCAACTGGCGCAGCTGGATAGCCGGCAGCTGGGCTTGGGCGACATCTGCCCGCCCGCACCGTTGTGGGGGCGTCGCTCGGTGTTTCAGCTGGCAGAGCAGCCGCTGCTGGTGGCTGAGGTCTTTTTACCCGGAGTTTACCCTTTATGAGTTGGCAGCTGCGCTGGTCGCATTGGCCCTGGTACCGCCAATTGATGCGGCTGGATAAACCCATCGGCATCTATTTGTTGCTGTGGCCCACCTGGTGGGCGTTGTGGCTGGCAGCCGACGGTGTGCCTCCTTGGTCTTTGTGGTTGGTGTTTACCCTCGGGGTGGTGTTGATGCGCTCGGCTGGTTGTGTGATCAACGATTATGCCGATCGCAACTTTGATGGCGCGGTAAGCCGGACCCAGCAACGTCCTCTGGCAGCGGGCAAGGTTTCGGCAGTCGAAGCCTTGCAGCTTTTTGGGTGCTTGTTACTGCTGGCGGCATCCTTGCTGCTGTTTTTAAACTGGCAAACCGCGCTCCTGTCGGTAGGCGCGGTGGCACTGGCGGCACTGTATCCCTTTATGAAGCGTTACACCCATTTGCCGCAGTTGGTGCTTGGCGCAGCTTTTAGCTGGGGAATGCCGATGGCCTTTATGGCGATCCAGTTGCAGCTGCCGGTGGTCGTTTGGTGGTTGTATCTGGCCAACCTGTGCTGGACAGTGGCCTACGATACGTATTACGCCATGGTCGATCAGCCGGATGATGAACGGGTCGGCATTAAATCGACCGCCATTTTATTTGGCCGTTTCGGCTTTGCCGCCGTGCTACTGCTGCAGGGGCTGACACTGCTGCTGCTTTGGTATGTTGGTGTGCTGGCGCAGCTTGGACTTTGGTATCAGCTGGCGCTGCTGCTTTGCCTGCCGTTGTTTGGTTACCAGTTTTGGCTGGCCCGACAAAACCTGCAAGGCTGTTTTCAGGCCTTTTTGCACAACCATTACGTGGGCTTGTTGATTTTTATCGGCCTGGCACTGGATTTGCTGCTGAGCTAAAGCGGCAGCTCATCACGGCGGAACCAGCCGGCAATGCTGTATCTGTCCTGCTGCGTCGGGGTGACTTCGTGCGGGTAGCGGCTGCTTTCAAATAAAATCAGCGTGCCAGCGCGTGGCGGTAAACGCAGCCACTCGGTGTCGCCTCGGTAGACCACCAGCTCGCCTCCCTGGTGCACATCATTCAAATAACAGACGCTGGTCACCCGTCGGCTGGCTTGTTGATGAAAGGCGTCCAAATGAGTGCGGTAAAAATCGCCGGGCTGATAATGCGCAAAGTGGCATTCGTAACCTGTTAGTCCAAGGAAAAAGTGACGGTTTAGCTGTGCCAGAATGGCATTAAGTGCCAGCATGTAGTGTTGTTGGGGCAGGCTGGTGCCATTGAGCCAGCAGGTTTTATCACGCCGAATCGCCCGGGCATGTTGCCGTTGCTGCCCACGGCCTATGGCTGCGGGTGTCAGCTCTGCTTGCGCCTTAACTTCATGCAATAAGCGGTCGGTTAAATCCGCCGCCAGGTAATTGGGCAACACAACCAACCCGTCCTGCTCAAAGGCAGTTAGCCAGCCGGGCTGTTGTTCGCTGGCAGGTGTAGGCTGGGGTAAAAGGGTTTCGGCTGCGTCCATCATAAGGCCACCTGAGTATCAGAGCCGACCTTATACGCCGCTGCTGCAGCGCTGTCTAACAAATAAAATTTGTGCTGAAGATAAAGAACCTTTCTGATTGAGCCAAAGTCTTCTGGTGGACGTATTGTGCAAAGTTGATGGCTAGCAACCGGAGAAACCTATGCGTCTTGCCGCACCACTTTTTATCGCTTTGCTGCTACTTGGCTGCAGCCGCTCTGTGCTGGATTATCAAGCCGAGCAGCCTGAGCTGCGATTGGACCAGTTTTTTACCGGTACCGGCCGGGCCTATGGGGTGCTGCAAGATTGGCGAGGCCGGCAAAGTTTGCGCTTTCACGCCGACTTATGTGGTGTCTGGCAGCAAAATCAGGGTGATTTGTACGAGGTTTTTTATTTCAGCGACGGTCGGGTTGATTACCGGCACTGGCAACTGCAATTGCATGCCGATGGCCGGGTGACCGGGCAGGCGCACGATGTGCTGGGCGAGGCCAGCGGTCAACTGGCTGGCAATGCCTTGTATTGGGAGTACCGACTGGCGATCCCTTACCGGGGGGACAGCCTGGCGGTCAGTGTCAAAGACTGGATGTACTTGGTCACGCCAGAGCAAATTATCAACCGAACCAGCTTGCACAAATTTGGACTCAAAGTCGCCGATCTGACAATGTCGTTGCAGCAGGTCGATACCAGCGCCGATTGCACGCCACTGCGTTTGCAGCTGGAGCAACTGGCAGCGGATGCCGATCCCGCTTAAGGTTCGGTTCTGTCCTGCATGGACTCGAGCTCAATGTGAATGGCATCGCAGGAAATCTGAATTTCATACAGCGACAAAGCCAGACTCACCAACAATGCAATCAAGCTGGCGGCGAAGGTAAGCTGACCCGCCAGCTCCCAGGCCATAAACAAACAAAACATCGACAGGGTGCAGAGCAAAAAGCTCAACACCCCGTAGGCCTGCATAGCACGTATCAGCCCAATCCGTTTCTTCAGGTTGGCAATTTGTCGCAGCACCAGCTGCCGTACTTTTTCCCCTTCGCGTTCGTTCAGCTCTCGGATCAATTGGGCCAGCACCAAAAAGCGGTTGGTGTAAGCCAACAGCAGCAAAGATATCGCCGGAAACAACAGTGCTGGTGTGGTTAAAGTCATGGTGTTTCTCCAATTCGGATGAATTCGCTTATTTGAGCTGAAAGGATTACACTTAGTCGGAATTCGTGAGAAAAGTCAACCTGCCAACGGGTGCTGCCTGGCTCCGGCAAGCGGGTTCGTAGTAACAACATCAAAAAGGCATCGTGGTTTGATATGGCAACAAAACAAAAACAACAACCTGCAGTGCAGCCAGACACAAAACTCGAAACTCTGATCGAGACCATGCATCAGGAGCTGGGAACTCTGGTTACCGGCTTTTCCGAACAGTTGCTTGCCACCCAGCAGCAGCAATTGCAACAGCTAAGCCAGCAATTGGTACAGAGTGCGCAGCAGCAATGGCAGCAGCGCCTGATTGAGCAGGAGCAAGCCTATCAAAAGCTGTTCAAAGACTGGCAGCAGGCCAAGCAGCAGCTGGATATGGCGATTCCGGAAGATCCGGCCCAGTTAGAGAGCCTGAAGAAGTCGCAACAACAGCTGGACCAGGCCATCAGTCAAAAAAAGCAGTTGGAGCAGGACGTCAAAAATTTGCAGCAACAGCTCACTGCGCAGCAGGAACAGCAGCAAAAAGCACTGACTGAGCAACAACAGCTGGCCAGCAAATTGGAACAGCAATTAACCGAAGCTCAAAGCGCCAGCCAGCAACAACAAGCCGGCGATAAAAAATTGCAGCAGCAGCTGCAACAGTTGCAGCGTGAACTGGAGGAGTTGAAGCACCAGCAGGTCGCTGAAAAAGCTCAACTGCAACACAGTAAAGAAGACGAAAAGGCGCTGCGTCAGCAGCTGGCTGCGGAGAAAAAGTCGCGGCAGCAAGCGGAGGCCGCTCTGGCTGAGCAAGAAAAGCAACAGCAAAAAAATCAGCAGCAGCTGGACGAACAGCAGAAAAAAGCGCAAGCACAACTGAAAAGTCTGCAAGACAAGTTGCAACCGGTCGAGCAAGAACTGATTGAGCTGAAAAAGCAACATCAGGCATTGCAACAAGATCACCAGCAGTTGCAGCAACAACAACAGCAGCAGGCTGAAGCACAAAAAGAAAAACTGCAGGCCCTGGCCAAGGTGCAGCAAGAGTTGCAGGATGAAAAATCACAGCATCAGGCTGCCCGGCAGCAAGTAACGGAGCTGCAAACCCGGTTGGAACAAGGTAATGCCGAACAAAAATCACTGCGGCAACAAGTGGCGAATGCCCAGGCGTTGGAGCAGGATTTGCAACAGGCGCAACAGCAGAGTGAGCAACTCCAGCAGCAAGTGCAGCAGCAACAACAAGAAAGCGACGAGCTGCAACAGCGTTTTCAAAAAGCCAAAGAGCAACTGCAGCATGCGCAGCAGCGCCTGGAAGCCCACGAGCAGAAACAACTGCAACAATCCGACGCCTCGCGCGAGACCATTCGTGAGCTTCGGCAAGAGTTGGCGCAGGTGCAGCAAAGTCAGCAAGAGCAGCTTAGCACTTTGCAAGAGCAGCTGCTGGAATACAAATTAAAATTTGAGTACGCCCAAAAGCAATTGCAGCAGCATGCCTGAGCAGGTGCTTGATGCGTGAGTCAGACTGGCAATTGGTGTATCATGCCGCCTCAGAATTTGAAGCGGCTTTGATGGTTGGTTTGTTGCAAACCCATGGCATCGAAGCATGGTATCAGGGCCAGCTGTTGTTGGGGGCTCTGGGGGAGTTGCCGCCAACCGATGTTGCGGTTGGCCTTTGGGTGAGCCCCCGTCATCATCAGCAGGCGCTGACCATTCTTGAGCAGACCCGAACCTCAACCGGCAGTGAATGGCAGTGCGGTTGCGGTGAAATCAATGCGCCAGAGTTCGAGCTGTGCTGGGCTTGTGGCAAGGAACAGAATGAAACCAACTAATTTTCAACGTCTGCGGGAGCTGAATCTTTATCAGCAAGTCGCAGTGGCGGCCACCCTGATGGAGCGGATGCTGCCCAACTACCAGTTATTCAGTCAGGTGATGAACTATGGCGATGCCAGTTTGTTGCGTCATACGCTGGATCTGGTTTGGGAGTGGCTGGCGGTCAAAAAAGCCAAAATTAACTTCAGCCGTCTGGCCGATGAGCTGGCTGAAGTCACCCCCGAAATTAATCACTTTGATTGCTTTGGGGTCTACCCGGCGGTCGACACAGCGACCGCATTGGATGCCCTGCTCAACGGCATTGAACAGCGCGATGGTGCTGAGCTGGTCAATGTGGCTAAAATCTCCCAGGCTTCGGTGGCGCGGCTGATTGAGTACGAATCCGCTGAGCTGGATATCACCAGCGAAGCCGAGTTAAAGCAGCATGTCCGTAAACATCCCTTGATGCAGTATGAAATGGATTGCCTGGCCGAGTTGCTTGAGCAAGTGAGTGCCGTGCGCCAATTTGATTGGGCGCAAGTCAAGCTGCTGCAACAGTGGGTGGCGGAGCGAGGCGTCAGTAACCTGGGGATGGAGCTGGCTGGCGAGGAGCAGGCATGAGCAATGATTTTGTGTTTGGTCTGCATGCGGTGCAAGCTATTGTAGAGCGCTCGCCGCAGGACTTGTTGGAAGTCTTTGTCAGCAAAGAGCGCGATGATAAGCGCATGCATCCTTTGGTGCAACAGCTGCGTAAGCAAGGCATCGCGGTGCAGTTTTGTCACCGCAAAACGCTGGATAATCTGGTGCAGGGCCAGCATCAGGGCATCGTGGCCAAAATCCGGTTGGCTCAAGCTGGAACCGATGCTGATTTGATGGCTATCGTACAGCAGCAGAGTGCTCCTCTTCTTTTGGTGCTTGACGGCGTTACGGATCCGCACAACTTAGGCGCTATTTTGCGCAGCGCCGATGCGGCCGGGGTCCATGCGGTGGTGGTGCCCAAAGACCGTTCGGTCAAACTGACCTCGGTCGTGCGCAAAGTGGCCTGTGGCGCTGCTGAAACCGTGCCATTTATTGCGGTGACCAATTTAGCCCGTGCGCTGCGGCAATTGCAGGAAGCTGGCGTTTGGGTCATCGGCACAGCGGGTGAAACCGAGCAAACCTTGTTTCAAACCGAACTGACAGGCCCATTGGCCATTGTGCTGGGCGCAGAAGGCGATGGACTACGTCGGCTGACCCGCGAAACCTGCGATGCGCTGGT
>JAFIFR010000065.1 GCA_020831935.1 Alkalimonas sp. | reverse complement strand
CAGTTGCTCACTGAAATCAGTCAATTGCTGGATAACTCCCTGGAAAACAAATTGAAATTAGCCAAAGAGCTGGACCAGTTGATTCAAAAGCAGCAAAAAGCATTAAAGAGCAACGACCAGCTTGATTGATTTCCCAAGCCCACTTGCGTCGAGGTAGCGCACTGCCTGCCTCGTAGCAAGTTTGTTTCATGGTCCGTTTTCAGCGGTTGGCAGCTCAAGCCAAAAGTGAGCCCCCTTTCCTTCCTCACTCTCAAAGCCAATGCTTCCAGCCATGTTCTCAATCAATTGCTTGGTAATGGCCAAACCCAGACCTGTGCCACCGCGCTGTCGCGTATCGCAGCTATCCGCCTGAGCAAATTTTTCAAAAACTCGCCGATGGAATTTTTTTGGAATACCAGGCCCCTCATCATGCACCCAAAGTTTGACCCTGTTATGCTGGATCGGAAAGGCTTCAATCATAACCTTGCCATTGATGGGCGAAAACTTCATGGCATTCGATAGCAAATTGGTCAGTACCTGGATAAACCGACGTTCATCCACAACCACCCTAACGTCCTCCACCGATGCCATCTGCAAGCTCAATTGAACCTGGTTGGCAGCAGGATAGTGACGCATCGACTCGATACTTTGTTGCACAAGAGCAGTGAGTGACATAGGTTCTAGCCGCAGATCCATTTTGCCGACACTCAGCTTTTCAAAGTCCAGCAAGTCATTAATCAGTGCATGCAAGCGTTTGGCATTCAGCTGTGACATGCGCAGCAATTTCTGCATTCGCTCAGGCAGGGCTGAGGCCACAGTCTGCAGCAAATCAATGCCACCAATGATGGCTGTCAGTGGCGTGCGCAATTCATGACTTACACTGGCCACAAACTCACTTTTCAGCTGCTCCAGCCGCAGCTGCTCGGTAATATCCTGGATGGAAAAAACGTATTGTGGGGTTGAAAGCTCGGTATCTGGCAGTACAGCTCCATTGATGGATAGGGAGCGAAAATCACCATTTGGCCAAACAATATTGTGGCGAAAGTCGGTAACCAATTCCTTGCCGGCTTGTAATAGGGAAAAAGGCAACTGCTCGGCAGGAATGGGTAAACCTCGAAGGTCCGTAATCTGCCAAACCGGATCGCTGTAACCAATGGATCCATCCGCAAGCTTATGCTCTTCGATACCAAGAATGGCTTCAGCACCACGGTTGACTTTGATCAGCTTGCCATGCTTGTCAAGCACAGTAATGGCATTGATGTTGCTTTGAAAAATGCTCTCAAAAAAGTTTTTTTGTTGCTGCAACTGCTGTCTAAGTGCCAACTCTTCGGTTACATCCGATTCCAAAGCAATAAAACCATCCACCACCCCTTCATCATCCATGGTCGGTGAACAGCTGATACCAATCCAGTAGGGGGAACCTGATTTGGTGTAATTGATGACCCGAACATGAAAGCCAGTGCCTTCTTGAATCGCCTTTTGCATTGCTTTGACCGTAAGTGGATCTGTATCCGGGCCCTGCAAAAATGCCCCCGGTCGCTTGCCCAACACTTCAGCCAAACTGAAGCCGGTTAAGGCAGTAAAGCCGTCGTTGACCCATTCAATTTCACCGCTGCGGTTGGTCATCACCATGGCATGTGCCCGGTAGCTGGTAAGTCGCTCCAATCCTTTGATTGGTTCTTTGATGGCCGCGGGCTGTTGATGCAATGCCGTCGTAGTGAATAATGGATTCTTGGCGCATTGAACAAGCAAGGCTGCTAGGTTAAGCATGGCAGCTAGTTGTTCATCTGAAAGGCTGCGCGGCTTGGTATCCATAATTACCAGAGCGCCCACACACAGGCCCGAGGGCATATGCAAAGGAACCCCCAGGAAAAAACGAACTTCAGGCGCATCGGTCACCAATACATTGAGCGAAAACCGCGCATCGAGTTGCGTATCCGGAACAAGTAGAAGCTCAGAAGCCTGCAAAGTCGACTCAAAAAACACCATTCCCTTGGTCATCTCTGCATGCGATAGACCCGTCGAAGATTGGATGCGCAAACCTTGTTGCTGGATAACAGCGATCCCAGCTATTGAAGCACCAAGCAGCTGACATGCCAGGCTGGTAAAGCGGGTCAAGACTTCAGGACTCAGGCACGCAACCAAATCCGCTGCATCCGGTGTACGCGGTTTGCCTTCATCGCCGTTTGCAGTGAAAGAGGTCATTTGGCTTCCTGAAGCTAATGTCGAACCATATCAAGGGGAAGCGTTACACAAGCTCTACTGAACAACTACTCAATAAACATGCCAACACAACTAATCCTCAATAAACATGCCAACACAACTAACTATATGCCTAAAGTAGGCTTTACGCCAGACAGTCAGTGATGGTCAGGCAGCATCCAGAAAAAAAAAGCCAGCCGGTCAATAAAAAAAACAGCTGCATGGTTGCAGCTGTTTTTGTTAGAAGCGGTAATTGTAGCGAAGCGATAATCGGTTTTCCCGAAAATCAAAGTTATCATTGCTGGAGTCTCGCTTGCTGTGACGAGCTGTCAGGTTTAAGTCGGACGAGGCCGTAAGATCACGCGCCCAACCTAACTCGTACTGCCAACTTTTATCTTCGCGATTATCATTGCCAAAGTTGTATTGATAAGCCCGCACATTGGCCCGGATGCTGCTGTGCGGCGTCAATCGCCAAGCGGTTTGCAAACTGGCATTGTGGCGGCGATCGACCCGGTCAATCTCCTGATAGCGCTGTTCACTGCTGGACAGGTTCAGGCTGGTGGTCAGACGATTTTTGCTGTAGCCAATCACCAAAGCGCCCTGTCGGTTTAACACCACATCGTCACGGATCTGCACATCGACATCAAACAGCTGTTGCAACTGCTCGTTGGCGCCCAGTTCATAGTCAGCCCCCGGTAAATTAAAACAGGCGCCTATATCACTGGCATCGTCCGGACAGACAAAAACACCCAGATCAATCAATTCGGTTTCCAGGAAGTTACGGGTAGACACCCGATCGGTGTATGACAGCCGCATGGTCAAAAAGCGCAGATTGTATTGCCCGTTAACCTGAGCCGTGCGGCCAAAATAGCGTCGATCCCACTGACCACTGAGCGAGGTTCGGCGTGAGGGTGCGATAAAAAAGTCGGCCGATACAAAGTCGCCATCATCCCGCCCTTTCAGCACAGTGTTGTAGCTCAGATTAATACGGGAAACACGGCCAAACTGCCACTCCAGACCTGTTCCTGCCGTATTGTACTCGTTGGTAAAGGATGTATTGCGCACATTGTTCTTCTCGTAGCGGCCTTGCACTGTCCAGGCAACCGATGGCAAAAGAGGAACGCCGAATAGCATATGCGCACTGTCGCGGGTTAGTCGTTCACGTTCTTCACGCTCCGTTCGGCTTAAGTTGCCATTGCCACGCCAATACAAGCCGCCATATTGCTGATCGCGTGAAGTTTGCAACCGTAGGTCGTACTGCTCACTGTTGATATCGCCCAGAAAATCATCCTGTTGCGGACGCTCTGATTTGACTTTGCGCCCGGACATGCTGAGCGCAAACTGAGCTTCTTTGTGGCGGGCTGTCTCCAGACTCAGGCCCGTTCCTAAGCGGCGGGTTTTGCTTAACTCGCCCGGATTGGTGATGCGATCGCGGAAAATCGCCCCGCCCTGCCCCGCTCGAACCGTATGACGCTGACTGGCATCCAACGACCAGCGCGCTCGCCGATCAAAGCCAGTCAGCACATTTTGCAGGCTGTATTCATTCAGTGACAAGGTATCCTGGTCACCATCGCTGTACCAAACCCGCTGATGACTGGCATCGATACGCGTCTGCAATTTCGGGCCCTGATAACGCCAGCGTAGGCCTGGTTCTAGCTCGACGACAGCACCATTGTCTTTGCCATCCTGCGATGGACTATCCAGCCAGTAGCCGTGACCGGTGATGCCTAAACGCGAACTGAAGTTGGCCTCTGCCAAGGCCTGGGTTGGGCTGGCAAGCAGCGTGATGCCAACTGCCAGCACCAAGGGAGTGACACAACGCTGCGACGGCTTAGTCAGACGATGAATAGTAGTAGCCATATCCTTTGCCTTGATTACGGTGCGCTTTATTAATGACAAAGCCTACCGCCAACTCCTCCGGCAGCAATGCCACAGCTTGTTCTATTTCAGCAAGTTTGGTTTGATTCTCTTCAATCACCACCACGGCCTGACCACACATCGACGCCAGGACAGAGGTTTCGTTGACCCCTAACAATGGCGGCGCATCAAAAATCACCACCCGATCCGGATAACGGGTTGCAAACTCCGTGGCCAACTTCAGCATCTTTTCACTGGCCAGCAATTCGGTGGACAAATGATGTGGCTTGCCAGCACCAATCAGCTTCAGACGCTCAACATTGCTGCTCAGTAAAACATCTTCAACCGTCAGTTCATCGCCGGACAAATAATCAGTAAGCCCATGCGCTGCAGTAAACCCTAAGGTTTTGGACACATTAGGACGCAACACATCCGCATCCACCAACAACACCGTTTTATCTTTTTCCAATGCCATACTCAGCGCCAGATTGACTGCGGTAAAGGTCTTGCCTTCACCGGGCCTGGAACTGGTCACCATGATCAAATTCGGGTGCTGCAAGGTGCTGCTCAAGCTGCCAAAAGCGTTGTTCAGCAACTTCCGCTTGATGCTGCGCATCTCTTCGTTGATCAAGCGCCGCTCTGGGCTTAAAGAAACATAGTTCTTTTGTTCCAGCCGTTTTAAATCCAGCTGCACATCGACGGCAGTTTCCTGCCGAGCCCTTGCTGAGGCTGGCGACGATGTCAACTCTGGCGATGACTCGGGGATGGGCTTGGCCGTATTTGGGGCCATAGGCTCAGTCTGCTGAGTCAATTCTGCTTGTTTATCAACCGCTTTTTCAATGGTACTCATGGCAACAACCTCATCAATGCATCCACTGGTCGCCCGAGCATCAGTTCATTGCCCAGTAAAAACAGATAAATACTCAGCAAGGCACCACTTAGAATCACAAAATAAATAAAATGCTTCCGTACCTGCCACACGATGGCATCCCGATCAATATGGGATATCACACCAAAGACTGGAAAATGCGAGATGCTTTTCAGTTGGATGGTACTGGTCATCATCGGTGAAATCAGACTGCGCAGTAAAGCGATAGCAACCCCGGCACCAACGCCCAGCATCAACACCATGGTGAAATACAACTGCCGGTTTGGTCCCGCCGGGCGCGATGCCACTCTGGGCGGATCGATAATACGGAATTGCATGTCCATTTCAGAATCATCAACCCGACGCGACAGCTCAGCCGACTCGCGACGCGACAGCAGCTGCTCGTACTTGGAGCGGGTAATGTTGTAATCACGATTCAGGCCAGTGAGCTGAGCTTCAATTTGTGGCACCAGATCCATCCGTTGACGCAATTCATTCAGACGGGTTTCGTGATTGGCCAAGCGAACCCGCCGGGAAGCAATTTCACCTTCAAGCTCTGAAATAGCCGTCATCAACCGGACATAGAGCTCGTTCTGCGACAACGCATTGTCGATGCCAGACGCAGCCAATTGCCGTAAAGTGGCAATTTCTTCCGCGCGTTGCTGCTCAATGCGCTCAATCAACAGCATGGTCTCACGCACATCAGGGTGGTTGTCGGTAAAGCGCATCCGCAACGTATCCAGCTGGGTGCGCAGCTCCGTCAGACGGCCATCAAACTGAGTTGCCGGTTCACGGCCGCCTTCCGAGCCATCGGTCAAACGCGCCAACTCTGCCCGGGCCGCTTGCAGCCGGGTTTCCAGCTCGGCCAGGCTCAGCCGGGCTTCTTCAATCCGTGTTTGCTCCTGCGAGATACGATTGTAGAAGTTGCCATCGGCAGAGAGGATTTCCATGTTGTTGCGGCGAAAATCCGATAACCGCTGCTCGGCTTCAACCAGGCGGCGTTCATAGTCGGCTATCTGCTGATTCAAAAAGTTCTCAGCCGATAAGGCATCCGAACGGGTTCCACCCAGGCGGGTTTCAATGAAGACATTCAGGGTTTCCTGCACCACCCGCAAGGCCTCTGCCGGCATTGGGCTGTCAAAGGAGATGTTGTAAATGTTGTCGCCGGAACGGTGAGCCTGGCTGAACCGAATCCCCCGCTGCAAACTATCCACCACCCGATCAAATTCTTCGGTACTCAGGGCCGTTCGGTCCAGGTCGGCAGCCCGGGCAATTTTTTCCAGATTCGGCCTGCTAAGCAGGGTTCTGGCCAGCAAGCGGACTTGCTGATCAGCATTGGTTTGCACGGTTAAACCACGAAGGATGGGGTCAAGCACAGTGCGGGTTTCAACATAGACCCGGGCATCGGCCTGATACACCGGCGGCATCGAATAGACATAATACCAGCCGATGGGGCAAATCAACCAGGCCGTAATGACAATGTAGCGTCGGCGTAGCCAAATGCCATGCAAATAGATAAGCACTTGCTGAATAGCAAGATTAAGTTCCTTCATGTACTGCTCCGTGCGTCCATGTTAAAAAATAATGGGTCCAACAAATCAATTAAAACCATGCCTCAGGAATAATCACGATATCCCCCGGCAACATATCCACATTGGCACGGATATCGCCTTCGCGAATCAGATCATCCAGCCGGACACGATAGCTGACCTGACGGCCATCCACGGTACGAACCAATTGTGCCCGGTTGCCGCTGGCAAAATCCGTTAAACCGCCAACCTGTATCATCAGATCCAGCAAAGTCATGTACTGGCGGTAATTAACAGCCTGAGGGTTGGTGGCAGCGCCAATGACCCGAACCTGTTCGCTGTAGGGGCCAACAAAGCCAGATACAGACACCGTGACAATGGGGTCACGAATAAACTGACTCAGCACCTGCTCCATATCCCGGGCGACCTGGGTCGGTGTTTTGCCACTGACCGGAATATCCTCCACCAAGGAGGTTGAGATCATACCATCCGGACGCACCAGAAACGACCCCGAAAGCTCAGGGTTGCGCCAGACAAAAATGTTGAGATTATCACCCGGGCCGACCAGGTATTGGTAATTTTCGACAGAAGTCGTCAATGAGTCATGAACAGTGGCCTGAGGCAAGGTATTGGTGCTACCACAAGCTACCACCATCAGCGTCATCGCGACTGCAAGCAAGCCGCGCAATCCTTGTAAACCTTGTACTTTCATGGAGTTAATCCTTCGATTCCTTAGACAAGCGAGTGTACTATAGCGCATTTTTATGCAGATGTTAGCCGCATAAAAAACTATTTCAGTTTCCTGCCTGAACAGTGTATACTTTATGGGCTATTTTTAAAAGCCTGCAGCTTACTGCCCGGTTCTGAAGTAATTAATGCATAGGATGCACAAGGACGATTGTTATGAACAAGGCTACCGGTTACGGAAAAAAATCTTTCGCAGACCAGATCTTCCTATTTGGTGAACTGTTTCTGCTTCTGGCTTCCAGCTTTATCGCCAGTTACTTATTCCACCAGTTTGTTACCCCTATCCCCTTCGATGTCCGCCTGATTAATGCCATCTTGTTTGCAGCGGTGGTGATGCTTTGTGCCTTATCGGTTGGTCTGTACGACCAACAACTGCGGGAAAGCCATGGTGGCATCTTAAAACGTGTATTGATTACAGTGATCTTTAGTGCCTTTCTGTTGGAAGTGGTGCTGTTCAACCTCTTTAGTTCCATTGCCATCAATGTCTGGTACATGCTGCTGGCTTGTGGCATAGCTATCTTTTTCCTCAGCAGCTTCCGTGCTGTTTTTCATTACAACGACATCACCAGCATCAGCCGCCGACGCGTATTGATCCTTGGCGCCGGTGAGCGGGCCTCCATCATTGAAAAGCGGATGCGTCGTACCGTGGATCGCCGTAATTTTGAAATCGTCGGCTTTGTCCGTATCGAGGGCGATAAAGAAGGTGCTCTGAAAAATGAAACCATCCTGGACTTGAATGTGCAGGAGGAGCTGTTTCAATTTGCAATGGAAAACGCCATCGACCAAATGGTGATTGCCTGTGATGAACGTCGCAACATGCTGCCGGTAGAGCATCTTTTTAAATGCAAAACCCGTGGCATTGACGTGGTCGAAATTCTTGATTTTATCGAGCAGGAAACCGGTCAGATTGCCGTCAACTTGATTTACCCCAGCTGGGTGATTTATTCCAACGGTTTTGACAGCAAAAAATGGCTGAAAACCAACCTGGATTACCGCCTCAATTTCCTGCTGGCGCTCTTCGTGTTGGCGCTGACCTGGCCCATCATGCTGATTACCGCCCTGCTCATTTACCTGGAAGACGGTCGCCGCACCGGAGCCTCTGTGTTTTACAAGCAAGTACGGGTTGGCATCGATGGCAAGCCGTTTCACATCATCAAGTTCCGCAGCATGGGGCCCGATGCAGAAGCTGGCGGTGCCAAGTGGGCCAGCAAAGACGATGACAGAGTCACCCGCGTCGGCCGCGTGATCCGCAAATACCGTATTGACGAGCTGCCACAACTGTTCAACGTCTTTCGTGGCGAAATGGGCTTTGTCGGCCCGCGCCCTGAGCGCCCTGAGTTTGTCTGTGAGTTGGAAAAAGACATTCCTTACTACGCTCAGCGTCACAACGTCAAACCAGGCCTGACCGGTTGGGCGCAGTTGAAATATCCTTACGGCTCCACCACGGAAGATGCACTGGAAAAACTGAAGTTCGACTTGTACTACATCAAGCATCGCAGCCTGCTATTGGATCTGGTTATCCTGGTGCGTACCGTGGAAATTGTGTTGTTTGGTAAAGGGCGATGATCGGATGCCGTCTGAAGTAAAGCAACCTTTTCACGCCTTAACCATTGATATTGAAGACTACTTTCAGGTCGCTGCCTTCGAAAAAAAGATTCAACCCGGACAATGGGATCAGTACCCCATCCGGGTTGATCGCAACACCTACCGCATCATGGATGTGTTTGACGAGCATCAGGCCAAAGCCACCTTCTTTATCCTGGGCTGGGTTGCTGAGCGTTTTCCCGAGCTGATCAAGGAAATCCATCAGCGCGGTCATGAAGTTGCCAGCCATGGTTTTAGTCATACCAAAGCCACCGTGCAAACACCAGCCGAGTTCCTGCAGGATGTGAGCAGCACCAAACAACTGCTGCAAGACCTTATTGGCGCGGAAGTCACCGGTTACCGGGCGCCCAGCTTCTCGATTTGTGCAGAGAATGAGTGGGCTTTTGCTTGCTTAAAAGAAGCAGGTTATCACTACAGCTCCAGCACCTACCCGATCAAGCATGATCATTACGGCACGCCGTACTGGCCGGCAGAGCCCTATTTGCGTAAAGAAGGCATTTGGGAGTTTCCCATGCCTATCTTGCAACTGAAAGGCAAACAAATTCCAATCGCCGGTGGCGGTTATTTCCGGCTACTGCCCTACTGGCTGAGTAAACACTTGATCCAGCGTTATCTGAAGCAGAGTCAAAGCCCGTACATGTTTTATTTCCACCCTTGGGAGATTGATCATCAGCAACCCCGTATTGCCGATGCGCCGCTGAAGTCCCGCTTCCGGCATTACGTCAACCTGAAGCGGATGGAAACCAAGGTTGCCCGACTGCTGCAAGACTTTGAATGGAATACCGTGCAGCAAGTGTTTGAACAGTATCAGAGTCAACAACAACGCTAACCGCTGCAAGCAGGTGACAGGGAATGGTTGAACAGGTCAATACCGCAGAGCGCACACCACAAACTGGCCCCTGGCTAGCACTGGCGTTGTTGCTGTTGGGCTACCTCTGGGTGTTTTGGCCCAGCCTGGCCCGGATGGAGTCCATTTGGCGCCACTCTGAAACCTACATGCACGCCTATCTGATCTTACCGATCAGCTTGTGGTTGGTCTGGCGCCAGCGTGCACAACTGCAAGGGCTGGTTCCCAAAACGACGTTGCTTCCAGCCATCGCAGCCTTTCCATTTGCCGTGCTCTGGTTGCTGGCCTATGCCATTGATGTCAACTTTGTCAGCCAGTTTGCCGCCATCTTCTTTTTGCAATTCATGCTTTGGTCTGTGCTGGGCCACCAGCTGATGCGGATGCTTTGGTTTCCGGTGGCCTTTTTGGTTTTTTTGGTGCCCTTTGGCGAAGCCGCCAACCCCATCTTGCAAAACATCACCGCCGATATGGTGGTCTATTTGTTACGGCTGGTCGACTTTCCTATTTTCCGCGAAGGTCTTTACATCTACACGCCTTCCGCAGTCTTTGAAGTGGCGGTGGCCTGCTCGGGCCTCAACTTTTTGCTGACCAGCCTGGTGTTGTCCTGCCTGTATTCCTACCTGCATTACCGCCACTGGTACAAAGCCATTGCTTTTATCGCCCTGACCCTGGTGTTATCCATCATCGCCAATGGCATTCGGGCCTTTCTGCTGGTGGTCATTGGTGAGAAATCGAACCTGGCGTATGGCTTTGGAGCCGATCACTATTATTACGGTTGGCTGGTATTTTTTATCGTGATCATGCTGGCCTTTTGGCTGGGCGCTAAATTTGCCGATGAAGAAGCGCCAGCCGTCTCCGCAAGCACTGCAAAGCAGCGCAATAATGCCAGCCGAACAGCCTGGTTTGCTGTGTGCTTACTCAGCGCGGTCATGCTGGCAGTCGGTGCATCCAGCCGCAGCATGCAACAGACAGAAGTACCGGAACAAGCCGCTCAACGGCTGACGGTTGATCAATCCATTGCAGAGCGCAGCAGCTGGGGCATCCAATTTTACGATGGTTTGACCCGGGATCACTGGCTCAGTGACGATGGCATCGAGCTTTTTATCGCGTCTTATGCGCACCGACAACAGCAAGGCGATATGATTACCTGGCACAATACCTTGTACCGGATTGATCAATGGAGTATCGCGCAGCAACAGGACTATGGCTCCAGACTGAATGGTTACCGGGTACTGCAACTCAGTAGCCCGGGTGGTCAGCGTCGCAGCGTGCTCTATTGGTACCAGCTGGGCGAATATCGCACCAGCAACCGGGTTGTGATGAAACTGCTGCAATTGCAAGCCTTGCTGCGCGGTCAAAATGAGCCCGCTTACATTGTCGCCTTGTCACTCTCTGGCCACTACAACATGGATGAAAGCCAGCAGCGTTTGTTGCAAGCCAAGGAGCAGCAGCTGACAGGCCTGTTACCATGAATCAATCGGTGAGTCAGAGTGTACTGAAAAGCTCTGCCATCTTGCTCAGCATCCAACTCGTTCAAAAAAGCCTTGGTTTGATTTCCACCCTGATTCTGGCCCGCTTGCTGGTGCCGGAGCATTTTGGTGTGGTCGCCTTGGTGATGATCTGCCTGATGCTGTTTGAAAATATTGCCGATGCCGGCAATCAGCACTACATCATTCAAAAGCAACAGCTGGACGATGCCGATCTGCACACCGCCTGGAGCATCGATCTGCTGATGAAATTGGCCATGTTTGGCCTGATCCTGCTGCTGGCGCCCTGGCTGGCCCGGTTCTTCAGCATGCCAGAGCTTAGCACGGCCTTGATGGTGGCCAGTCTGGTGTTGCCGATCAAAGCTCTGCAAAACCCGGTGCTGATGCGCTTTGCCAAGGAAATGAACTACCAGCCGGTGTTTCGGTTAAGCCTGTGGCAAAAGTTGCTTTCTTTCGTCGTGACCGTCGGCCTGGCCTGGCTGTACCCCAGCCACTGGCCGGTGATCATCGGTGCTTTGGTCTCAGCACTCAGTTTTACCCTGGGCAGCTACCTTGTCAGTGCCTTCCGGCCCCTTTTTTCCCTGGCACGCTTCAAACAACAGTGGGATTTTTCCAAGTGGCTGATGCTGCGGGGTGTCATCGGCTTTGCCCGTTACCAGGCCGACAACCTGATTGTTTCCAAACGTTTTAGTACCGCCGACCTGGGTGGCTATCATCTGCTAAGGGAGCTGACCCTGCTGCCAGCCATCGCGGTAATCGTGCCCTGTACCCAGCCCTTGCAGGCCGCCATCGCCAACCAACGCGAACAGGCACAGCGGCTCAGTTACCGCACCCGGATGAGTCTGTTCTTGCTGCTGATGCTGCTGATTCCGCTCACCGCCTTCTTACTGACCTACCCGGCCTTGATTGTCGATACCCTGCTGGGCGCTCAGTGGACCGACTACAACGCCTTGCTGGCCCCCTTTGCGCTGTTTTTTCTAACCTTTTGTGTGTTTGACTTGATCAGCAATGCTATTTTGGCCATTGGTCGCAGCAAGGCACTGTTTTGGTTCGATCTCTGGTCGACGCTGCTGGTGATTGCGGCTTTGTTGCTGTTGGCAACGGGGTCCTTAAGTGAAATGGCCTGGCTGCGCGCCTGGCTTTCGGTGCTGACCACCCTGGCCTTGCTGTGGCTGTTGCACCAGGCAACCCAACTCAATGTACTGCGTTTGCTGCTGCTTTGCCTGCCTTACCTTGGGTTTGCTGCCCTCGCCAGTCTGCTCAGCCAGCAGCTCAGCTTTGCCGCAGAAACCTGGCTGCTGTGGCAACTGCTGAGCCAGGCTTTGCTGTTCTTTGGCTGCTACAGCCTGTGTTCTGTGCTCTATACCCTGCTGTTCAAACAACGGGTGCCTGAACTGGCGCACCAAACCGAGGTGATGGC
>JAFIFR010000064.1 GCA_020831935.1 Alkalimonas sp. | reverse complement strand
CGCGCATAAATTTGATGCCATCATCAAACAGGATGGTGGCGCGAGGGTCATTGTTTGATGCACACAGCTCCGGGAAGTATCTTTCTGCCATCCGGGTGACCTGCTCGTCAATGTCAATTTGGTGCACGGTCTCAACACCCTGGTGTTTTAATACCTCTCGCAAAGTACCGCAATCACCACCGCCGATAATCACCACATTTTTCGGGTTCGGATGGGTAAAGAGCGCCGGGTGGCTCATCATTTCGTGGTAAAGGAAGTTTTCCCGGGTGCTGACCATGGTGCAGCCATCGATCACCATCAGTTTGCCAAAGTGGGTGGTGTCAAAAATTTCAATGTGCTGGAACGGCGATTGCACTTCGTCCAGCTTGGCGGTAATAGCCAGGCCAAAGGCACTGCCACTGGGCTCAAAGACTTCGGTAAACCATTGTTGTGTATCCAGACCAGACATCGTCGTCCCCTTTGTTCGTTTGCCGCGCTATTGCAGGGCCGTTATTTTGCCTGTATTGCGCCGTTCAGACAAATTTTTGATCGCATTTTGCTGCAAGCTGTCGTGATAGGGCTTAAAATAGAGGCATTGCCGCGAATTCTGTGCCATACAGCATTCGCTTTCTTTTTTCTGCAGTTTTGACAGGATAAGGATCCACCATGATTGATTGGGGTACCGAAAAAGCACGTTCTATCTACAATGTCGCCACCTGGAGCGAAGGGTATTTTGATATTAATCCCAAGGGCGAGCTGGTGGCCTATCCCGATCAGGATCACAGCAAGCCGGGGATCCATTTTCCTGAGCTGGTGCAGCGTTTTAAAGACGAAGGTCTGACCCTGCCGGTGCTGGTGCGTTTTACCGACATTTTACAGCATCGTATTGATTCCCTGATCACCGCTTTTCAAAAAGCCAAGCAGGAAAAAGACTATCTGGGTCAGTACACGGCTGTTTACCCGATCAAGGTGAACCAGCAGTACTCGGTGGTGAAAAAGCTGCTCAGTCACGACAGTGGTACCGTCGGCCTGGAAGCGGGCAGTAAGCCCGAGCTGATGGCCATTCTTGGTGTGTCGGACAAACCACTTAGCATTGTCTGCAACGGCTACAAAGACAGTGAGTTTCTGCGGCTGGCCACCATCGGCCAGATGATGGGCCACAAGGTATACATCGTGGTGGAAAAGTTGTCGGAGCTAAAAACCCTGCTGCGTGAAATCGACCAGCTGGGGGCGGCGCCACTGATAGGTATTCGTATCAAACTGAACTCGATTGGCAAAGGCAAGTGGCAAAATACCGGCGGTGAAAAGGGCAAGTTTGGTTTAACCGCCACTCAGGTGCTGCAGGCCATCGAGGTATTAAAAGAAGCCGGCAAGCTGGATTTGTTGCAGCTGGTGCATTTTCATATCGGCTCGCAAATCGCCAATATCCGCGATATTCACAATGCCATTCGTGAGTGCGCCCGCCATTACGCCGAGCTGCGTACGTTAGGGGTACCGATTGATACCGTCGATGTTGGCGGAGGCCTGGGGGTGGATTACGAAGGCTCGCGCTCGCGTTCCACCTGCTCGATGAACTACACCATGCACGAGTACGCCCGTAATGTGGTCAATGGTTTAAAAGAAGTCTGTGACGAGTACGACTTGCCGCATCCGAACATCATTTCCGAGTCTGGCCGCGCCATGACCGCGCACCATGCGGTGTTGGTAACCGATGCCATTGATATTGAGCGGGCGCCGGGGCTGAAATACCTGCCGGAGCCAGGCGAGGATGCTCCTTCGGTGGTGCTGGGGCTCTGGGATGCCTACACCAATGTGACGCCACGCACAGCGGTCGAGGCCTATCATGATGCGGTGCATTATTTTAGCGATGCGCACACCCAGTATGTGCATGGCTTGCTGAATCTGCAGGACTGGTCCTTGCTGGAGCAAATCTACTTTGCCACCATCAACCGGGTGCGCGATAACCTGGATTTAAGCTCGCGCTCGCACCGGGCTATTCACGATGAGCTGAACGAAAAGCTGGCCGACAAGTTGTTCGTCAACTTTTCCCTGTTCCAGTCGATGCCGGATGCCTGGGGCATTGATCAGCTGTTCCCGGTGATGCCACTGGAGCGGATGCACGAGCCTTTGGATCACCGCTGTATCATTCAGGACATCACCTGCGACTCCGATGGCATGCTAAAAAGCTATGCCGATGGCAATGGCATTGAAAGCAGCCTGCCAATGCCGGTGTACAAGGAAGATGAGCAGTACCTGCTTGGCATGTTCATGGTGGGTGCTTACCAGGAAATTCTTGGTGATTTGCACAACCTGTTCGGGGATACCGACTCGGTGCATGTGGAGTTGACCGATGATGGTGGTTATCAGCTGACCAATGCCATCAAAGGGGATACTGTAGCCGACGTTCTGCGTTATGTGCACTTTGATGCTAATAAGTTAATTCAGTCTTACAGCGATCAGCTGGAAGCACTGGATATGTCGGCAGAGCGGCGTGCCGAGTTGCTGGAAGAGCTGAAAGCTGGTGTGAACGGATACACCTATTTTGAAGATTAAGGTACACTAAACACTGATCGGATCTGTGCCGTTACCGCTTTGCTGTGGCTTTCGAGGTAACGGCTTCAACCTTAGGTGAGACTATGCTGTACTTTTTACCAAAGCCGGTGCGTGGCGTGCTGGCTTTGTTGCTTTATGCGCTGAATACCTTGTTTTGGTTTGTGCCTTTGCTGCTGCTGGCGCTGTTGAAGCTGCTGCCGGTAAAGCGCTGGCAAGCCTGGCTAACCTATCTGCTGGATGCCATTGCCGTGGCCTGGATCAGCATGAACAACGTCACCACCCGTCTATTTACCCGGATCAACTGGCAGGTCGAAGGACTGGATGCACTGTCGCGTAAAGACTGGTATCTGTTGCTGGCCAATCATCAATCCTGGGCCGATATTCTGGTGCTGCAAAATCTGTTTAACCGCCGTATTCCCTTTATCAAATTCTTCCTGAAAAAAGAGCTGCTTTATGTGCCCTTTATGGGGCTGGCCTGGTGGGCGCTGGATTTTCCTTTTATGAAACGTTACAGCAAAGCCGAGCTGGCGAAAAAGCCGCATCTGCAAGGCAAAGACATTGAAACCACCCGCAAAGCCTGTGAGAAATTCCGTTTTAAACCATCGACTGTGATGAACTTTGTGGAAGGCACCCGCTTTACCCAAATGAAGCATGATAAGCAGCAATCACCCTACCAGCATTTGCTCAAACCCAAAGCCGGTGGTGTGGCTTTTGTGCTCGGCGCCATGGGGCAGCAGCTGCATAAAATTCTCGATGTCACCATCCATTACCCGGAGCGCACGCCGAGTTTCTGGGATTATATTTCCGGCGCTGTTCATGCTATAAGAGTCAAAGTACGGGTATTGCCCATTACCGAGCAGCTGCTCGGTGACTATCAGGATCCGGCCTTTCGGGCCTCTTTCCAGCAGTGGGTGAATGAACTCTGGCAATACAAAGATCAGCAGTTGCAGCAAATGGCTGCAGAGCAGGAGTCGTAAACGATGTCGACCTTACCAGCCTGGGTCTTAGCCCCCATTAGTTTTGCCTTGTTTGCACTGAACCTGGCGTTCTGGGGATTGATTGTGCTGGTGCTGAGTCTGCTGCGTTTGCTGCTGCCTGTCGCTGCGGTGCAGCGTTTTTGCAGCCGGGCCGTGCATGGCTGTTACTATTGCTGGATTGGCATCAATGCCTTTTTTATCCGGTTGGTGAACAACCTGGACTGGCAGGAGCAATTGCCGGCCGAGGGACTGAGCCGTGAGCAGTGGTATCTGATGATCGCCAATCATCAGAGCTGGCTGGATGTGGTGCTGCTGATGCAGTTCAGCCATGATCGTATGCCGCTGCCGAAGTTCTTTATCAAAGACGAGTTGCGGTGGGTGCCTTTTATCGGCATCGGTGCTTGGGCGTTGGATATGCCCTTTATGAAACGGTACAGCAAAGCTTTCTTAGCCAAACACCCGGAGCGGCAAGGCCAGGATATTGACAGTACCCGCCGTAGCTGCGAAAAATTCCGCCATCAGCCCACCACCATCATTAACTTTGTCGAAGGCACCCGCTTTAGCAAAGCCAAACAACAACTGAAAAACAGCCCTTTCCAGTATTTGTTACCACCCAAAGCTGGTGGCATTGCCTTTACCCTGGCCAGTATGGGCGAGCAGTTTGATGCCATGCTGGATGTGACTATTATTTACCCGGATAATCCCAAACACATCGTGCTGGCGATGCTGTCCGGTAAGCTGAAGCGGGTGGTGCTGCAGGTTGAGCGCTTGCCGGTGACCGAGGCGATGATCGGCGATTACTTCGGTGATGATGCGTTTCGCCAGCAATTTCAGCACTGGTTAAATCAGCGCTGGAAGCGTAAAGATCAGCTCATTGGTGATTTTCACCATGCCGGTCAGCGCTTGCCTGCCTTCCATGAAACCAGTACCAGCTCAGGTTAGCGCTTATTGCATTTGGCGGTGAGCGCGCAGCATCAGGTTGCGTGGTGTGAGTGAGGGATCGCAAAAAGTACCCAGCTCCACCCGATAGCCTTGTTGCTCTAAAAACAGCGCCCGATCGTACAGCAACCACAGCTCCAGCGGCCGCTGAAACAGATGCCGTACCAACTCGATACGCCGCACCAGGCGTGCATGCGCCTGGCCGCGCGTTAAATAACCGTCCAGTTTAAGCCCGGCTGGCAGTTCCAATTGATGTTGCCCGGCGGCCCACTTTGCAAAGCTGTGAAAATCAGTGCTGAAGATTTGTTTGCTAACCGATGCCAGTGGCTGGTAGTTGTTATCTCCGCTAAGTTCGGCACGCAGTGCCTGCCAGGCCAGTCGCCACTCCACTTCGGTTTGTCTGAGTCTGGCGATACGTGCCCCGGCTGTGACCTGACCTTGTACTGCCAGTTTTAAATCGTGTTGGCTTAAGGCTAAATCGTGCTGCTGCGCTACCTGGCTGAGTGGTTGATACTGCGGCTCTGGGATCAGATGGTAACAACAAGGCACCAGCTGCAGTTGTTGGCAGCCTCGCTGGCTGGCTGAGCGCAGCAGTTGCAAATGCAGCTCGCCACAGGCATGCAAAGCAACCACTTGTTGCTTCGGAGCCAGCACAGCCAGGCCCTGGCTGGATAAAGCATCGGCTTGCACAAAGCGCTGTGGCAACTGATATTGTTCGGCTAGTTGTTCTCCTTGTTCACACAAGGCCGTCTGCCACTCCAGGCTGATTACCTCACGCTGCTGGCTGTAGGCCAGCATCCGGCCTAAATGCCCTTTGCCGGCGCACCATTCCAGCACCGGCAGCTTACTTTCTGGCAGTTGTGCACAAAATTGCTGAATTTGGCCGACCTTACGCCCTGGAATGCCATTGCTTAGCCAAAAAGGTAGCTCCGGTTCTGGCCGCTGTGGGTCAAAAGCGGGTAATGCTGGTAACTGTGCCAACTCCGGGAAGCAATCCATAAACCATTCTTGCCGTGCGGTCGGGTCGCTGTCGAGCTCGGTGATAGCCTCATCCGAAAGTGCTGCCAGTCTGGCTTGCAGCGTCGGGTCTTGCCACGGTAGTTCGTTGCAGGCAAAAGGCATCAGCTGCCAGTAGCTTTGGTAGCTGCTGAGTACCTGGTGCAATTGCACAAAGTCGGCCTGATGCGACATTGGCAGCTCCTTGGGTGTCTGGATGGTTTTGCCTGGACGAAAGAACTGCATTATAGTGGGGTTTAGCCGTAGCTCAACAGGAATTGCCGGAGATGACCGAACTGGTTCGCATTCTTCATGTGGAAGATGATCCTGCTATCCAGCAGGTGGCCAAAATTGCTTTGGAGGCCGTTGGTGGCTTTGAAGTCTGTAGTTGCAGTGCTGGCCTGGAGGCTCTGGAACAATTTCCCAACTTTCAACCTCAACTGGTCTTATTGGATGTGATGATGCCGGGTATGGACGGGCCGGAAACGCTGCGTCAGTTGCAGCAACGCTTTGAGCTGAGTGCGATCCCGGTGGTTTTTATGACAGCCAAGGTGCAAAGCCATGAAGTGCAGTCCTACAAAGAACTTGGCGCTGCTGATGTGGTGGTGAAACCTTTTGATCCTATGACACTGTCTGATCGCATTCGTCAGATCTGGCAGCAATCGCTGCTGCCAGCCAATGATCAATGAGCGTTCAATCAATACAACAAGCTGTAGAGTTTACGCCGGTACTGACTGGCGACTGGATCGCCTTTGGGCAAGGCCGCCAGAATATCCAGATACAGCTTTTTGCTTTCAGAAAAATTCAAATCCTGCCGTAAAATGCCGTACAGTAGCTCCAGGGCTTCAGCAGAGCGCTTGACCTGCTGGTACTGCACTGCTAATTGCTCTTTTAGTTCCGGGTTATCAGGTTGTGTGGCAAGCGCCGCTTCCAGCGCCTGAATTTCTGGCGTATCGGCCGCTTCTTTGGCCAGGGCTAACTTGGACTGGACTGCCTTAAAATCAGCATTCTGATCCTGTAGCAGCACGGTTGCTAGCAAAGCTTCGGCTTGTTCCAGTTGGCCCAGCTCTACCGCACAATCGGCCAGCAGCAGCTTGATATCAACGCGCTCTGGCGCCAGTTGCAGCGCATCGCTCAGCAGTGGAAAAGCCTCCTGCTGCTTGGCTTCATCCAGCAACACCAGCGCCTGTTGCAGCAACTCATCTTCCGCTTTTGGCAGGTAAGCGGCCAGCTTGTCGTCCAGGGCTTTGTCATCCAGCGGGCCGGCAAAACCGTCGACGGGCTGACCATCTTTGATGATCAGGGTGGTAGGCAAAGCTTGAATGCCAAATTGCATCGCCATTTGCTGCTGCTCATCGCAGTTGACCCGGGCCAGCAGCAACTGCCCTTTGGCTTTGCCAATGCGCTGGCTTAATTGCTGGTCCAGCTGCAGCGATTCCTGGCTTTGCGCCGACCAGAATAAAAATACCACCGGCTGTTGCTGAGAAGCGGCCAGCAACTCACGCACATTGTCGATGTTGACATCAAAAATTGAGCTGGAAGACACGGTTTTTCCTTGTTTACGGGTAATGGATATACTATGAGGACAGCTCCTTGGTTTTGCAAGGCATGCCAGGGCGTTCAAGCCGCGAAAAAACAAGCAAAAGGCATCGACATCGGGCCAGTGATGACGTACATTAGAGCCATACAGACGGCTTAAAACAATACAAACAGCCGCAGCCGCCAACGAAGCGGCACCTCCAACCAGCCACGTTCAATAACAACTTTGCCACTAGCGGCAAAGTCAGAATCTATTACCTGCCAAAGGCAGGTTGTTTTGCTTTGCTTTTAAGAACCAAAAGAGAATGAACCGATGACAAGCCAGAATACCAAAACTGAGATGCTGTCTGGCGCCGCCATGGTGATCCGCGCACTTGCCGACGAGGGCGTGGAATACCTGTATGGCTACCCGGGTGGCGCTGTCCTGCATATTTACGATGCGCTGTTTCAGCAAAGCAAAGTCAAGCATGTGCTGGTGCGCCACGAACAGGCCGCCACCCATATGGCCGATGCCTATGCCCGTGCCAGTGGAAAAGCGGGCGTGGTGCTGGTGACCTCCGGACCGGGAGCGACCAATGCCGTCACCGGTATTGCCACCGCCTACATGGACTCGATCCCGATGGTGGTGCTGACCGGCCAGGTGATGAGCCACCTGATTGGTGAAGATGCATTTCAGGAAACCGACATGCTCGGCATTTCCCGCCCCATTGTGAAACACAATATGTCGGTGCGCCGGCCGGAAGATATCCCCTACCTGATCAAAAAAGCCTTTTACATTGCCCAAAGTGGCCGGCCGGGGCCCGTGGTGTTGGATATCCCGAAAGATATGACCATGCCAAACGAGCGCTACCCGTACCAGTACCCGGAGACGATCAAGCTACGCTCCTACAATCCTACGGCTGCCGGTCATCCCGGGCAAATTAAGAAAGCGGTTACCGCTTTGCTCAAAGCCAAGCGGCCGGTCATTTATGCCGGAGGTGGGGTCATTATGGGGCAGGCAGCAGAAGAGCTGACCGAGCTGGCCCGCAAGCTAAACTACCCGGTTACCAATACACTGATGGGGCTTGGTGCTTTCCCTGCCGCCGATCGCCAGTTTGTTGGCATGCTGGGCATGCACGGCAGTTACGAAGCCAATATGACCATGCACCATGCCGATGTGATTCTGGCGGTGGGTGCCCGCTTTGATGATCGGGTGACCAACAACACCAAAAAGTTCTGCCCGGATGCCACCATCATCCATATTGATATCGATCCGGCCAGTATCTCCAAAACCATCAATGCGCATATTCCGATTGTTGGCCTGGTAAAGCCTGTGCTTTCGGCCATGCTGGCGCAACTGGAGCAAAAGAAAGCCCAGCCCGATACGCAGGCATTGGCAACCTGGTGGCAGCAAATTGATGGCTGGCGCACCGTGCATGGCGGGCGCTACGACAGCGATACGCCGGTATTAAAGCCACAAGCAGTGATTGAAGCGGTCAGCCGCATCACCAAGGGTGAGGCTTACGTTACCAGCGATGTGGGTCAGCACCAGATGTTTGCCGCCCAGTATTACCAGTTCAACAAACCAAACCGTTGGATCAACTCCGGGGGCCTGGGCACCATGGGCTTTGGCTTGCCTGCGGCCATGGGTGTGAAGCTGAATTACCCCGATGCCGATGTGGTCTGTGTCACCGGCGAAGGCTCCATTCAGATGAACATTCAGGAGCTGTCGACCTGCAAGCAATACGGCCTTGGTGTGAAGATCATCAATCTGAACAATGGCTATCTTGGCATGGTGAAGCAGTGGCAGGACATGAACTATGAGTCGCGTTATGCCAGCTCTTACATGGATTCGCTGCCTGACTTTGTCAAACTGGCCGAAGCCTATGGCCATGTTGGCATTCGGGTCACCAAACCGGAAGAGCTGGAGCCTGCGCTGGAAAAAGCGTTCGCTCATAAAGATCAGTTGGTATTTCTTGACATCCATGTCGATCCGAAAGAACACGTCTATCCGATGCAGGTGCCAGGCGGAGCAATTAATGAGATGTTCTTAAGCAAAACAAAGAGGACTTAACGCATGCGCCATATTATTTCCGTGTTGCTTGAAAACGAACCCGGTTCGCTGGCGCGGGTAGTGGGCCTGTTTGCGCAGCGCGGTTACAACATCGACTCGCTGACGGTAGCTCCGACCGAGGATGCGACCATGTCACGGTTGACACTGGTGACCCATGGCAACGATCAGGTGATCGAGCAAATCACCAAGCAGCTGCACAAGCTGATCGAGGTTGTGAAATTGCAGGATTTAAGCGAAAGCGCTCATGTCGAGCGCGAGCTGATGCTGATCAAGGTCAAAGCCACCAGTAATGAGCAGCGCGATGAAGTCAAACGCTGTGCCGATATCTTTCGCGGCCAGATCATCGATGTGACGGCCAAAACTTTCACCATCCAAGTGGTAGGCACCTCGGACAAGCTGGATGCTTTTATCGAGGCACTCAAAGGCTCGGCCATTATCGAAGTGGTCCGCTCCGGTGTCTCCGGCATCGCCCGTGGTGAGAAAACCCTGGCGCTATAACGGGTTGCCGTGCCATTTAGCTGCATTGCCAGGAAAAGTGCTTTTTCCTGGCTTGTTACATCTGTGATTATTTAGGTTATCTATTAATACAGCGTGAACTTAGCTTCATGATTTTCTGAAGAAAGTGGTCTATGCTGATGCCATCTATTCTTTATTGGTTGCATCACAGCTATGATCAAACGACTCCTCCCTATTGCCGCCCTGATACTTACCGCCTGTAACAGCACAAAAGATAGCACTGAGCAAGTGGTCATTACTTACACAGGTTATGGCGTACCACACATTGAAGCCAGTAGTTATCGCGGCCTAGGGTTTGGTGTAGGTTACAGCCAGGCCAGCGAGAACTTGTGCACCTTATCTGAGCAGATCCTAAAATTACAAGGTCAGCAGGCGCGCTACTTTGGGCCTGGCCCCAATCAGCACTTTGTATTGATGGATGTTGGTTACCGCGGCTTGAACTTACCAGAGATGGCAGCTGAGCGGCTGGCGGGCTTACCTGAAGACGCCAGGGCTGCACTGACTGGTTATGTTGCCGGTTTTAACCAGCGGTTGAGTGAGTTTGACAGTCCAGCGGCTTACCCCAGTCCATGCCGTGATGCCGACTGGGTACACCCGATCAGTGAAACCGACTTATTGGCTTATCATATGGATCTGGCCATGCTGGCCAGTAGTCGTAACTTTTTAACCGCTATGGCCGCTGCCCAGCCACCTTCCGACGAAGCCGGGGTAGAGCTGGCGCTGAGTCCAAAGCAGCTTTTTAGTGCCAATGGCCTGGGCAGCAATGGCTGGGCTTTGGGTGAAGAACGCAGCGCCGGAGCCAAAGCCAGTTTGCTGGCCAACCCCCATTTTCCTTGGGATGGGGAGCTGCGCTTCTTTGAACAACACCTAACTATTCCCGGTAAGCTGGATGTGACCGGTGCCAGTATGATTGGGATGCCTGCGGTACTGATAGGCTTTAACCAGCAGCTGGGCTGGACCCATACGGTGTCCCAGGGCAAACGTTTTACCCTGTATCAGTTAGAGCTGGAGCCTGGCAACCCAATGCGTTATCGCTATGGTGATGAGTACCTGGACATCATGTCCCGGCAAGTCTCTGTTGAAATACGGCAAGCGGATGGCAGTCTGGTGAGCCATGAGCACACCCTGTACCACAGTTACTTTGGCCCTTTGGTTAATTTGGCCAGCCTGGATCCCAGCCTGGGCTGGACCAGTCAGAGTGCGGTGGCGATTAAAGATGCCAACCTTGGCAACAGCCGGATGTTGCAACAGTGGCTGGCACTGAATAAAGCAAGCACGACCGATGAGTTCTTTGACGCTCTGGCAGAGCATCAAGGGATCCCCTGGGTGAATACCTTGCTTGCCAGCAGTGAAGGTACGGCCAGTTACGTTGATGCTTCTCAGGTGCCTCGCCTGCGTCCGGAAGCCGAACAAATTATGCGTCAGGCCATTGGTGAGCCGCCACTTTCCGTCTTGTGGCAAGATGGCGCCGGTACCTTGCTGTTGCCCGGCAATAACCCTTTATTTGCCTGGTACGATAGCGGCGACACCCATACACCCGGGTTGGTTCCTCTGTCTGAGGCGCCACAACTTACACGCCATGATTATGTGTTCAACGCCAACAGCAGCCACTGGCTTAGCCATCTAACGGAGCGGCTGGAGGGCTTCAGCCTGGTCTATGGGCCAGAGCAAAGTATTCGCAGCCCCCGCACCCGTTACAACGCGATGTTATTGGCCAGTCCGCAACTGAGCGGTAGCGATGGGCAGTTCGACCTGGCAACCTTACAGCAGGTGCTGGATCACAATGGTTCGCTCTTTGGTCAGACGTTGCACCAGCCTTTATTGCAGCGCTGTCAGGCCGCTCCAGTGCTGCAACTGGAGGAAACTGTGGATCTGACGCCGGCTTGTCAGGCGTTGGCACAATGGGATGGTCGGTATCAGCTGACCAGTCAGGGGGCGCTGTTAATGCGGGAGTTTTTGGCAGAGTTCCGTGTGCCAGGGCACAGGGACTTGGCCGATACTTTGTTTGCCACGCCCTTTGATCCGGCACTGCCGGCTGAAACGCCAACCGGGTTAGCGCCAGCTATCCAGCCGGCTGAGCAAGACCCGATTTTACTGGCATTGGCAGCAGCGCAGCAGCGCCTGCAACAAGCAGGTATCAATCCGCAAGCGCCATTGGCGGATGTGCAGCAGTTGGTTAAAGCCAGTGGTCAGCAGCCCATTCCGATGCATGGTGGTTATTCGTATGAAGGAGTCTTCAATATGGTGGAGGGGGTGGCGCAATCGCGCAGCACCTCGCGACTGGCGACCATCGTCACCGGACAAGCCCGGCCAGATCGCTCCCCGTTAATGTTGTTGGAGGACAGCTCATACGGTTACCGCACCAATTATGGCAGCAGTTATGTGCTGGCTTTGCAATTTACCGGGGAAGGGCCTCAAGCCAAAATGTTGCTGGCCTACAGCCAGTCACACGACCCCGAATCGGTGCACTTTGATGATCAAACACAGGCTTTTAGCCAGTTGCAATGGCGGCCAGTGTTATTTCAAGCTGAAGACATTGCGGCCAATCAGGTTAAGCAGCTGGTGTTCACTTTGCCACTGCAAGAAAGCAATTAACTTGCAGGCTTGGCTAGTCGATCCAGCAAGGCGGGCACAAACTGGGGCATGGATGCCTTTTCCTGATGGAAACTAACCCAGCAGCTTGCTGTACCACAGCAAAAACAGCAGTGCAAAGCCCAGCAAATAAAGCAAACCCAGCCGGCTCCACCAGACCAGCAGGGTTGATAGCGGTTGGTTGCTGTGGCGGCGCATCAGCCGGTAATTGAGCCAGGCAAAGACCGGCGTGGTTAAAAACGCCAGCGTCATGGCAAAGGTCAGCATAGGGCCAAGTGCCGAGCGGAAGAACAGAATGACCGCCATGCCAGCCAGGGCCTGTGCCAGTAGCCAGCCCTGGTAACTGCGGCGCTGGCCACGCTGGTGCCAACCAAGCAAGGTAAAGGATTCATTCAGGCTTCTGGCGTAGC
>JAFIFR010000063.1 GCA_020831935.1 Alkalimonas sp. | reverse complement strand
GGTGCTCTACCTGCACAGCTCCCCCATTTGCCGCAGTCATGTGATTGAAGCCATTTTAACGGCAGCCGGTAAAAAGCCTAAAAATAGCCGCCAACAAAGCACCATTTCTACGCTGGGTACCGCTCCGGCGGTTGAAACAGCCCGGCGTCAGCGCCAGCTCATTTTGCTGGCCGAAGACAATCAAATGAACCAGAAAGTGATCCTGGACCAACTCAATGCACTGGGTTATGCCGCCGAGGTTGCTGACGATGGTGCTATCGCCCTTGAAATGTGGCGTCACTACCGCTACCCGTTAATTCTGACCGATCTGCATATGCCCAACATGAGTGGCTATGATCTGACCGAAGCGGTTCGCAAAGAAGCATTGCAAGCCGATGACGACAATCAGTTTACCCGCATTATTGCTGTCACAGCCAATGCCTTAAAGGGCGAAGAGCAAAAGTGCCTGAGTGTTGGCATGGATGGTTACATCACCAAGCCGATTGAATTGAATGTGCTGGAAAGTCTGTTGCAACGCTGGTTGCCACAATCAGGCTCACCGAATAAAGAACTGATCGAGCAACAAGGAGCCCGTGACAGCAATCATCAGGCCCCGATTTGTTTTACCACCATCGCCAACTATCTGGGCAATGATCCGCTGAAGCACGAAGAACATTTGAACTTCTTTGTACGGCAAACCTACCCCATTTTGACGACGCTGGAGTCGGCTTTGCAGCAACAGGAACGCTCTTTGGTCCGACAACAAACCCATCAGCTAAAAGCCATGGCGAAAAGCGTGGGCGCTTTGCATATGGCGGAAAAAGCACTGGCGCTTGAGAGCGCCAGTACCGACAAAGACTGGGCCAGCTTGCAAGAGCATTTCCGCCAACTGCACACAGAGTTCAATAAAGTGGAGTCCTATGTGCAGCAGCGCTATTAAAGCCGGCTCTAACCTGCAGAGGTATCGAGCGCAGGGAAGCTTTTTACCAAGTCATCCAAGGCTTTCATTTGTGCCAGGTAGGGTTCCAGCTTCGCCAATGGCAAGGCGCAAGGGCCATCGCATTTGGCTTGCTCCGGATCAGGGTGCGCCTCAATAAAGAGGCCAGCCAGACCAAGCGCCATTCCTGATCGTGCCAGCTGTGCAGCTTGAGCTCGGCGGCCATCGGCAGAGTCGGTGCGTCCACCAGGCCGCTGCAAAGCGTGGGTGGCATCAAAAATCACCGGGGCCATGGTTTTCATCTCATCCATGCCCAGCATGTCCACCACCAGGTTGTTGTAGCCAAAACTGGAACCCCGCTCACACAGCATCACTTGCTCATTACCAGCCTCACTGAACTTGGTCAGGATATGCCGCATTTCGTGTGGCGCTAAAAACTGTGGTTTTTTCACATTGATCACGGCACCGGTTTTGGCCATGGCGACCACCAAGTCGGTTTGCCGGGCTAAAAAAGCGGGCAGTTGCAGCACATCCACCACTTCAGCGACAGGGGCGGCTTGCCAGGGTTCGTGCACATCGCTGATCAGCGGTACCTGAAAAGTCTGCTTTATCTCCTCAAAGATTTTCAACCCCTCATCCAGGCCTGGACCACGGTAGGAGTGAACGGAGGAGCGATTGGCTTTGTCGAAGGAGGCTTTAAAGACGTAAGGAATGCCAAGCCGGCCGGTGACTTCGACGTAATGCTCGGCGATCCGTAAAGCCAGATCACGCGATTCAAGCACATTCATGCCACCAAAAAGAACAAAAGGCGAAGTGTTGTCAACGTTAATGCTATCAAGCACGATGGTTTGCTGGGTCATAGCTGTCCTTGTGATAGAGCTAGTGGCTGTTCAGGCCGCTATTTTGTCATAAGCAGACCCAAAATAAACAACAGCCAGCTAAAAACTGGCAGGAAAGTTTGCCTGCATAATGCGACAATACGATGACATGTCAAATCAGACAGGCACTAGCGCACCTCATCCTCATCGGAGTCGGGGTATTTTTTCAGGATGGCTTCGAGTTTATCGACTCTGGCTTTGAAAATCTCCACCAACTTGGGGTCGAATTGCTTGCCGGCTTCACTGTCTATCAACGTCACGACTTTCTCCAATGGCCAGGCCGACTTGTAACAGCGACGATGCCGCAGCGCATCGTACACGTCAGCAATGGCAGCAATACGGCCATAAATATGGATCTCTTCGCCTTTTTTTCCATCCGGGTAACCACTGCCATCCCATTTCTCGTGATGATCGCGTGCAATCACAGCGCCGGCCTGAATAATGGCGCGTTTGGAGTTTTTTAAAATATCATAGCCAATGGCGGCATGGGTTTTCATCACTTCCCACTCGCGCTCATCCAGCCGCATCGGTTTGTTCAAAATACCATCTGGAATGCCAACTTTACCGACATCGTGCAGCGGTGACGCAAACATCAGCTTCTCAGCCTCTTCATCCGGCAAGCCGTAGGCCTTTGCCAAATCGTAGCAAATAAAGGCAACCCGTTTGACATGATTGCCGGTTTCAATGGAGCGGTGTTCTACCGCTTCGCTCAGTCGATAGACGATTTCCCGCTGCGTGTCCTCAATTTCATGCTGCAACTGCACGTTTTCGTAAGCAATCTGCACATTCTGAGAGAACAGCTCAATCAACTTTTTCTGACTGTCGGTGACTTGCCCCGGCAAACCAGAGACGTACAACAAGGAGCCATGAGTAAACTTGCTGGTGCAATAGGCCACCAGGTAGTTTTCCTTGTAGACGATGCTGCGGCTTTTTAAGGCGGCGTAAAAAGCTTCCAGCAGGCTGTTGTCCAGCACCTTGGTCACTGGCTCGCCTTCTTTTTGTTCAAACTCGCCCATGCCGGCAAAGACAATTAAGTGCTCAGGATCGGTATCGTCACCAGGACTACCGGCAACCAGTGAGGAAGTAACCAACAAAGCATCCTCATTACACCCCAAAATCGAGGTCAGTTGCTGCAGCACCCCATCGATAAACTGCTCCATCGAGTGAGCGGAAAACAGGTTGGCCGAGGCATTGATGATTTTTTCCAGCCCCTGACGACTGTGATCAATCGCCAGTATATCGCGGTAAGAGCGCAAGCTCGACATCACCACGGTAAACAGCTTTTGTGCTGTCAGTTCGGTTTTGGATTTGTAGTCGTTGATGTCGTAATTGACAATGACTTGCCGCTCCGGCGCCTGCCCCGGCTGCCCGGTTCGCAGAATAATCCGCACATGGGTGTTGTGCAGTTCTTCACGAATGTACTGCGCCACCTGCAAACCAGCATCATCGGTTTCCATTACCACATCCAGCAACATGATGGCGGTGTCCGGGTGCTGCTCCATCAGGCTTTTGGCCTCGGCACCGGAATAGGCACTCAGAAACTCGAGCGTTTTGCCCTGAAAGCTAAAGTCACTGAGCGCCAGCTTGGTAACCGCATGCACTTCGGCTTCATCATCAACAATCAATACTTTCCATTGCTGAACCGAACTGCTGAGCTCAGGCTGTTCCAGTTCATCCTCTTCACCGGCAAAAAGAAAATCATCATTCATCCACACATCACCCAAAAGATCGTTACCCCTTTAGTTATATGTGCAGATGGCAAATTGGTCAACGAGGAAGCCTGGATAGGCCTTAATTCACTCTAGCTTGGACGCTGCCCCAAACTGATACGCCAATTGCCGCCGTAGTCTTTTTGCGAGCGAACCGCAACAAAGCCAGCTCGCTGCAAACAGTGACGAACCGCATCGGCTTGCTGATAACCATGCTCCAGGACCAACCAACCGCCAGCCGCCAGATACTGCCAGCTGTTTTGCACGATGTGCTCGATATCAGCCAGGCCTTCCCGGCCTGCTACCAAGGCGGTTTGGGGCTCGTAGCGCAGATCACCAAGTACCAAATGCGGATCTTCAGGCTCAATGTATGGCGGGTTGCTGACAATCAGCTCAAAGGACTGTGCCGGCAGGGCATCAAACCAGTTGCTGGCCATAAAGCGGCAATTTGCCAGCTGCAGTGCACTAGCATTGCCGTTGGCGCACTGAACGGCATCAGGCTGGATGTCCAGCCCTAACACTTGCCAATCGGGACGCTCCCTGGCCAAAGCCAGCGCTATGGCACCGGTACCGCTGCCCAGGTCCAGTACCTTAGCATCTGCCGGCAAGGCTAGCTTTAGTGCCTGCTCGACCACAACTTCGGTATCGGCTCTTGGGATCAAGGTCGCTTCAGACACTGCCAGCTCAAAGTCCCAAAAGTGCCAGCGTCCCAGCACATAAGCCAATGGCCGGCCAGTCAGGCGCTGCGCCAGGTAAGCATCCAATTGCGACAGCTGCTCTGTGGTCAGCGGCTGTTCCGGGTAGGCATAAAGGTAACTGCTGCTGCATGCCAACAAGTGGCACAAGCAATACTTCGCTTCGGTATCGGCCTCTTCGGTGACTGCAGCCAAGCGGGTTTTGGCACCAGCCAACCAGTCAGCAATGCAAAGACTGCTGCTCGCCATCGACTAGTTGTCTTCCGACATGGCAGCCAACAAGTCGGCCTGGTGCTCTTGCTGAATCGGCTCCAGTACCAGCTCCAGACTTCCTTCGATAATTTCACTGAGCCGGTACAGCGTCAGGTTGATGCGATGATCGGTCAGCCGGCCTTGCGGGAAGTTGTAGGTGCGGATCCGCTCGGAGCGATCGCCACTACCGACCAACAAGCGGCGGGTGCTCTCTTCGCTCAGGCGGCGTTTCTCATCCTCAGCGGCCTGAATGCGTGACTGCAGCATGCTCATGGCTTTGGCCCGGTTCTTATGCTGCGAACGCTCTTCCTGACACTCCACCACAATGCCGGTTGGCAAATGGGTTAACCGAATGGCGGAGTCGGTCCGGTTGACGTGCTGACCACCGGCACCGGAAGCCCGGTAGGTATCGACCCGTAGATCGGCCGGGTTGATTTCGATGGCTTCGCTTTCTGGAATTTCCGGCATCACCGCCACAGTACAGGCCGAGGTATGAACCCGCCCCTGCGATTCGGTTGCCGGCACCCGCTGTACCCGGTGCCCACCGGACTCGAATTTCAGGGTGCCGTAAGCTTTTTCGCCCGAAACCTGGGCGATGATTTCTTTGTAGCCGCCATGCTCCCCTTCATTGGCACTCAGTACTTCCAGTCGCCAACCACGGCTTTCGGCAAAGCGACTGTACATCCGGAACAGGTCGCCCGCGAAAATAGCCGCTTCATCACCACCCGCACCGGCCCGGATCTCCAAAAAGCAGTTGTTGTTGTCGTTTGGATCGGTTGGCAACATCAAAATTTGCAGCTCAGCCTGCAAGGCTTCCAGCTGCTGCTTTAACTCTTTTTGTTCCTCTTGCGCCATCTCCCGCACTTCGGGGTCGCTGTCCTGCAACATCAGCTCAGTGTCTTTTACCCCTTGCTCTGTCTGCTGGTACTGCATAAAGGCTTTGCTGACTGCCTCCAGTTGACTGTACTCTTTGGACAGCTCACGAAAACGCTCTTGATTGGCGATAATGCTGGCGTCACTGAGCAGCGCCTGCACTTCTTCGTAGCGCTCTGTCAGTGCTTCCAGTTTGCCGTAAACCGATGCTTTCATCTTAACGGTGCTTCCTTACGCATCAATCCCGAGCAAGCTCAGAGATCGAGTAAAATGGATATCAGTGTCTGAGGAGACGGTTGCTCATCCTGCACCAAATGGCGGATGGCTTTGGTCGGACTGTGCATCAGACGGTTGCTTAAACGCGTGGCCAGCTCGGCCAGTACTTTTTCCGGCTCCTGGCCGGCCACCAGTTGATTGACCGCCTTGGCCAGCAATTCATTTTTGACCTGCTCGCACTGCTGACGGTAATCCCGCACCCAGTCCACATTGCCTTGCAGCAGCTGCCACTGCTGAAACTCGGCAACGCCCTGGTCAATGATCAGCTCAGCTTGCTGGGCCGCTTGCTGACGCGACTCCATGTTCTGGGCGATGATGTTTTGCAGGTCATCCACAGTGTAGAGATAAGCATCATCCAGCTCGGCGACCTGGGCTTCAATATCCCGCGGCACGGCTAAATCGACCAGAAACATCGGCTTGTGCTTACGCACCTTCAGCGCCTGTTCGACCATACCTTTACCAATGATCGGCAAAGTACTGGCGGTAGAGCTTATCACCACATCTGCACGTCCAAGCACGGCAGGCACCTGGGATAACGTCACCACCTCGGCGCAAAAGGCTTCAGCCAGTGCTAAACCACGCTCGTAGGTCCGGTTTGCCACGGTCAGCTTGCTGGCACCTTGCTCTTTTAAATGGCGAGCCACCAGCTCGATGGTTTCGCCGGCGCCAATCAACAGCACCGAGACTTTGTCCAGCCGGCCAAAAATCTGTTTCGCCAGGCTGACGGCGACAAAAGCCACCGAGACGGCATTGGCGCCAATTTCGGTTTCCGTGCGTACCTGCTTGGCGATGGCAAAGGTTTTCTGGAATAACCGCTCAAACTCCGGGTTGATGGTACCGGCCTGACGCGACTGATTGTAGGCTTGCTTGACCTGCCCCAGAATTTGCGGCTCACCCAGCACTAGCGAGTCCAGGCCGGCTGCCACCCGCATCAGGTGCGCCGCTGCATCCTGCTGTTGATACAGATACAAGTGGGGCTGCACCAATTGGCTGTCCAATTGATGAAATTCGCTTAGCCAGGCAATCACCTGTTCCGCTTGCTCGGTTGAACCGTTAAAATACAATTCAGTTCGATTGCAGGTCGACAGGATCACGGCATCGGTGACATTAGCTACCGCTGCCAGCTCGCGCAGCGCTTGTGACACCTGCTCTGGTGCAAAAGCCACTTGTTCACGCAGTGCCACTGGTGCTGTTTTGTGATTAATGCCTAGCGCGTAAATGGCCATCCACCTGTAATAACCTTGATGTTCAAGGGGCGAATTGTACGAAAAAGACCAGCCCAATAAAAGCTCAGACGAGGACTTTCGTGTGTCAAACGCCGTAAAAAGCTTGTTTCTTTTACTCTTGCTCAGTGTGCTGGCCAGCGGCTGCAGCATCAAACCGAGAACCGAAGGGCCTGTGCTATCGGCCCAGCAACGGCAAGATCGCATCGAGCAATTGCAACACTTTGAGCTGACTGCCACCATGGGCATCCAGGCACCGGGCGACACTGTCAATGGCAGCTTGCACTGGCAGCAGCAAGGGACAGATTACCAGGCCCGCATGACCAACTTCCTGGGCATTCGAATTTTCAGTCTTGAAAGCAGCGCTGGCCAGGCACAGCTGCAAGTGCGCGGCGAGGATTACCAGGCACGCAATAGCAGCGAGCTGATGTGGGCACTAACCGGCTGGAGCTTGCCGCTGGAAGAGATGCCGCTCTGGCTCAAGGGGCTGGCAGGTCAAAATGCCAGCGCCAAAGAATACGACGCACTGGGCCGCTTGATTGCCTTCGAACTGCAGGATAGCAGCGGTTATCATTGGCACATTCGGTACCACAGCTTTTTTAACGATGCGCTGGCGCTGCCAAGGCGCATCGATGTGAAATCAACGGATCTGAGCATCAGACTGGTGATCAGGAACTGGCAGTTATGAGCCAATCATTGTCACTTCCGGCCATTGCCAAACTCAATTTGTTCCTGCACATCACCGGACAACGCGCGGATGGCTATCATGAGCTGCAAAGCATTTTCCAACTGCTCGATTATGGGGATACCCTGCATCTAAGCAGCCACAGCAGTCCAGAGCTGACGTTGAGCTGCAATCGGCCAGCTCTGGTCAACGACGACAACCTGGTGCTTCGGGCGGCCCGTTTGCTGCAACAACACACCGGCTGCCGTCAGGGAGCCCAGATCCAACTGGATAAGGTATTGCCACTGGGCGGCGGCATTGGCGGAGGCTCATCGGATGCTGCCAGCACCCTGTTGGCACTCAATCAATTGTGGCAACTGGGGTTAAGCCAGGATGAACTGGCTGGGCTTGGTTTGCAGCTTGGGGCCGATGTGCCTATTTTTGTCCGTGGCCGCACTGCTTTTGCCGAAGGCGTCGGTGAAAAAATCACCCCCATCGAACTGCCCTCCTGCTGGTATCTGGTGGTGACACCCGATTGCCATATTTCCACCAAAACCATCTTTCAGCATGCTGATTTACCTCGGAATACGCCCAAAGTCGGGCTGGATCAACTGATGGAAATCGACTGGCGCAATGACTGCCAGGCTCTGGTCTGCCGCCTCTATCCGAATGTTGCAATCACCTTACAGTGGTTGTTAGAATATGCGCCAAGCCGCATGACAGGGACCGGAGCCAGTGTGTTTGCCGCCTTCTCTGATCGTTTGCAAGCGGAAGCTGCCTTGCGTGATATGCCCGCTTTCTGCAGTGGGTTCATCGCCAGGGGGGTTAGCGAGTCACCAGCCCTGACTGCACTGACCGCATTTCGGTAATGCGCCATTACCACCATCAGGGCCCTGCCACGCAGGGTCAATTTTGTTAACCGGACTCCAACTGCCCTGAGGATCCTACCGTGCCCGATATGAAGGTTTTTGCTGGTAACGCCGTACCAGAACTAGCGAACAAAATTGCCAGCCGGCTCTACATCAAACTCGGTGATGCCGACGTTGGCCGTTTCAGCGATGGCGAAGTCAGCGTGATGATCAATGAAAACGTCCGTGGCTCCGATGTTTTCATCATCCAGTCCACCTGCGCACCCACCAACGACAACCTGATGGAGCTGATCGTGATGGTGGATGCATTACGTCGCGCCTCAGCCGGCCGGATCACTGCGGTATTGCCTTATTTTGGTTACGCCCGTCAGGACCGTCGGGTTCGTTCTGCCCGGGTGCCCATTACCGCCAAAGTTGTCGCCGACTTTCTGTCCAGTGTCGGCGTGGATCGGGTGCTGACCGTTGATTTGCATGCCGAGCAAATTCAAGGGTTCTTTGATGTGCCGGTCGATAACGTCTTCGCCAGCCCGGTATTGCTGGAAGACATGCGCAAGCAGGATCTGCAATCACCGGTGGTGGTCTCCCCGGATATCGGCGGCGTAGTCCGTGCCCGTGCGGTGGCCAAGCTGCTGAACGATGCCGATCTGGCCATCATTGACAAACGTCGTCCAAAAGCCAATGTATCGCAAGTGATGCACATCATTGGTGATGTGAAAGATCGCGATTGTATCCTGGTCGACGACATGATCGATACCGGCGGCACGCTGTGTAAAGCGGCCGAAGCGCTGAAAGAGCATGGTGCTAAGCGGGTCTTTGCCTACGCTACCCATCCGGTATTCTCTGGCAATGCACCTCAGATTATTGCCAATTCGGTGATTGATGAGCTGATCGTGACCGACACCATTCCACTGAGCGCCGAGATGAAGAAAGTGGCCAAAGTACGCCAGCTGTCACTGAGCGAAATGATGGCCGAGTGCATTCGCCGCATCAGCAACGAAGAATCGATTTCGTCGATGTTTGATTAAGTCACATCGACTGCAGACTAAAGGCACCTTCGGGTGCCTTTTTCAATTGCGCCAAAAAAGCACCAGTGGTATCATGTCGCGCCCTTTTAAGGGGGCCTACGTCCCACAGTCTGGTCGCGGGCTGTGGAACCTTATGAATTACTGGAGAATACCATGTCTGACGCAATTTATACTTTAGATGCTGAAGTCCGGACTGACCTGGGGAAAGGTGCGAGCCGCCGCCTGCGTCATCAGGATAAAGTACCAGCCATCATTTACGGTGGTCACAAAGATGCTCTGTCAATCACTTTAGAGCACTCTAAGCTGTTGAAAGCACAAAGCTTTGAATCTTTCTACTCGCACATTCTGACCTTGAATGTTGGCAAAGAAAAGATCCAGGCCATCGTTAAAGATATGCAGCGTCACCCGTTCAAGCCAAAAATCATGCACGTCGATTTCCAACGTGTTGAAGCTGGCCAAGAGCTGCACACCACAGTGCCACTGCACTTCCTGAACGAAGAAGTTGCCATCAAGAAAGGCGGTGTGGTTGTTCACGGTGCCAACGAAGTAGAAATCAACGTACTGCCGAAAGATTTGCCTGAGTTTATTGAGGTTGACCTGAGCAATGTTGAAATCGGTCAGACCATCCACTTGTCTGATCTGGTTGCCCCTAAAGGCGTTACCTTCACTCAGTTGACCAAAGGCGAAGGCCATGACCTGGCTGTCGTGTCTGTCAACAAACCTGCTGGTAAAGCAGTAGACACTGATGAAGGTGAAACAGCCGAATCTGCTGAGTAATGTCGCAGCCGATCCAGCTGATCGTGGGCCTGGGTAATCCAGGCCCCGAATACAGCCAGACCAGACACAATGCCGGCGCCTGGTTTGTAGAACAACTGGCACGACAGGCTCAGACGTCGTTAAAACACGAGCCCAAATTTTTTGGTGACACTGCCCGTGTTCAACTGGCAGCACAAGACATCAAACTGCTTATCCCCACCACCTACATGAACCTGAGCGGTAAAGCCGTGCAGGCAATGGCCAATTTTTACAAAATACCACCCGAACAGATTCTGGTTGTGCACGATGAACTGGCGTTACCGCCGGGCGTTGCCAAACTCAAAGTCGGCGGTGGCCATGCTGGCCATAATGGTTTAAAAGACACCACAGCCCGCTTAGGCAACAACAGCAACTTTTTGCGGTTGCGGCTTGGTATTGGTCATCCAGGGGATAAACACAAGGTTACCGGCTATGTGCTAGGCAAAGCACCAGCCAGTGAACAATTATTAATCGAAGCCAGTATCGATGAAGCACTGCGTTGCCTGCCGATACTGCTGAAGGATGGTCTGGTCAAAGCGCAAAGCCGTTTGCACAGCTTTCAGGCCAGCTCCGCTTAACCGGCAGCACGGCGCTGCACTGGAATAGGACACTGTCATGGGATTTAAATGTGGAATTGTCGGTTTACCCAATGTGGGTAAATCCACCCTGTTCAACGCTTTGACCAAAGCCGGCATCGAAGCGGCAAACTTTCCATTTTGCACCATCGAGCCCAACACCGGCGTAGTCCCGGTGCCGGACCAGCGATTGACCCAACTGGCTGAGATCGTCAAGCCCCAACGGGTGATCCCAACCACCATGGAGTTCGTTGATATCGCCGGTCTGGTGAAAGGCGCTTCCAAAGGCGAAGGCCTTGGCAATAAGTTCCTGGCCAATATCCGAGAAACCGATGCGATTGGTCATGTGGTGCGCTGCTTTGACGACGACAACATCGTGCATGTTGCCGGTAAAGTCGACCCAGCCGACGACATCGACACCATCAATATGGAACTGGTGCTGGCCGATATGGAAAGTGCCGAACGGGCCATGCTGCGGGTTGGCAAGAAAGCCAAATCAGGCGACAAAGATGCCAAAGCCGAGTTGGAGGTGCTGGCCAAGGTGAAGGCGCACCTGGAACAGGGCCTGACCCTGCGTCAGCTGGAGTTGGAACCGGAAGAAGTGGCGCTGGTGAGCTACATGAACTTCCTGACCATCAAACCGACCATGTACATCGCCAATGTGACTGAAGATGGTTTTGAGAACAACCCCTACCTCGACATTGTGCGCGACATTGCCGCCAAAGAAGACGCCATCGTGGTGCCCGTTTGCGCGGCCATCGAGTCCGAAATCGCCGAGCTGGACGATGACGAAAAGGCCGAGTTTATGGCGGACTTAGGCCTGGAAGAGCCCGGTCTGAACCGGGTTATCCGCGGTGGCTACTCGCTGCTGAACCTGCAAACCTACTTCACCGCCGGTGTGAAAGAAGTACGGGCCTGGACCGTTGCCATTGGTGCCAGTGCACCAAGAGCCGCCGGCGTCATTCACACCGACTTTGAAAAAGGCTTTATCCGTGCTGAAGTGATTGGCTTTGATGATTTCATCGCCTGCAAGGGCGAAGCCGGTGCCAAAGAAGCTGGTAAGCTTCGGGTAGAAGGCAAAAACTACATTGTTAAAGACGGCGATGTGATGCACTTCCTGTTTAATGTGTAAGCAATTGGCGCGATTATCCACTATCCCTTGGCTGCTTTGGGTATAAAATCAGCAAACGGCCTTTGGCAGCCGGCATAATTTGCAAAAAACGGTTGACGCTGCCAAAGCAGATACGGATAATACGCGCCACTTGCTGAAGACAAGTTAACGTGGCTACATAGCTCAGCTGGTTAGAGCACAGCACTCATAATGCTGGGGTCGCAGGTTCGATTCCCGCTGTAGCCACCACTTCTTCTCTTCAGGTATGCTGCGGAAGTGGCGGAATTGGTAGACGCACTGGATTTAGGTTCCAGCGCCGCGAGGTGTGAGAGTTCGAGTCTCTCCTTCCGCACCAAGTGTACCAGGCAAGGAGAGACACTGCAGGGGTGTAGCCAAGCGGTAAGGCAGCGGGTTTTGATCCCGCCATGCCCAGGTTCGAATCCTGGCACCCCTGCCATTTCTCTTTCTTCAGTTGTAAATCCTTGTTAGGGGTGTAGCCAAGCGGTAAGGCAGCGGGTTTTGATCCCGCCATGCCCAGGTTCGAATCCTGGCACCCCTGCCATTCTCAGCAGCAAATCATCACCAAATTTTTATCTTACTGCATGTACTCTGCTTAGCCTGTGGCGTAACGGGTTACCAGATTTTTCAGCAAGCTACTTCGCCCAGCCAGCATCAAACCCAATTGACGTAACTGTCTGACCAGTGGCCACCGGCTGCCAAAGCCATGATAAAGTGCATCCATGCTGCTCATCATCAACCAGTTTTGCGGCTGACGTTGCTGCTGATAGC
>JAFIFR010000062.1 GCA_020831935.1 Alkalimonas sp. | reverse complement strand
ATCAGCCGCTTTCAGCGCATGCAGGGCAAAAATGTGATGCAGCCGATGGGTTGGGATGCTTTTGGTCTGCCGGCGGAAAACGCCGCCATCAACCACAAAACAGCACCGGCCAAGTGGACCTACGAAAACATCGACTACATGCGCACCCAACTGAAGCGCTTGGGCTTTGGCTACGACTGGTCACGCGAGCTGGCCACCTGCCAACCGGAGTACTACCGCTGGGAGCAGTGGTTCTTTACCAAGCTGTACGAAAAAGGCCTGGTGTACAAGAAAATGTCGACGGTGAACTGGGATCCGATCGATCAGTGCGTGCTGGCCAACGAGCAGGTGATCGATGGTCGGGGCTGGCGCTCGGGTGCTTTGGTCGAGCAGCGCGAACTGGCGCAGTGGTTTATTAAAATCACCGATTACGCCGAAGAGTTGCTGGCCGATTTGGATCAACTGGACGAATGGCCCGAGCAAGTCCGCACCATGCAAAAAAACTGGATTGGCCGCTCAGAAGGGGTCGAGATCACCTTTGATGTGGTTGGCTCCGAGCAGCAAGTCTCTGTGTTTACGACCCGGCCCGATACCCTGTATGGTGTGACCTACATGGCGGTGGCCGCCCAGCACCCACTGGCGCTGCAGGCGGCGGCAACCAATCCGGCGCTGGCGGCCTTTATCGATGAGTGCAAAGGCGGCAAAGTCGCTGAAGCCGAGCTGGCCACCATGGAGAAGAAGGGCATGGCCACCGGTTTGTTCGCCCTGCATCCGCTGACCGGCCAGCAAGTGCCGATTTGGGTTGCCAACTTTGTGTTGATGGACTACGGCTCAGGTGCCGTGATGTCGGTGCCGGCGCATGATCAGCGCGATTACGAATTTGCCGGCAAATACCAACTGCCGGTGCAGCAAGTGATTGCTCCGCTGGATGACAGCAGCGCAGTGGATTTGAGCCAACAGGCGTATACCGACAAAGGCAAGCTGGTCAACTCAGGCGAGTTCGACGGGCTGGACTTTGCCGCAGCCTTCAGTGCCATAGCCGCCAAGTTGGCAGAGTTGGGCCGTGGTGAAGTCAAAGTGAACTACCGACTGCGTGACTGGGGCGTGTCCCGCCAGCGCTACTGGGGTACCCCTATCCCCATGCTGACGCTGGACGATGGCTCTCAGGTGCCGGTACCCGCTGAGCAACTGCCTGTTCGGCTGCCGGAAGACGTGGTGATGGATGGCGTGCAATCGCCGATCAAAGCCGATCCGGAGTGGGCCAAGACCAGCTATCAGGGCCAACCAGCTTTTCATGAAACCGATACCTTCGATACCTTTATGGAGTCGTCCTGGTACTACGCCCGCTACACCTGCCCCAACAACGACGACAGCATGCTGGACCCGGCCAAAGCCAACTACTGGCTGCCGGTCGATCAGTACATCGGCGGCATTGAGCATGCCATCTTACACCTGCTGTATGCCCGCTTCTTCCACAAGCTGCTGCGCGATGTCGGCCTGGTGCAATCCGATGAACCGTTCAAGCGCCTGTTGTGTCAGGGCATGGTTTTGGCCGAGACCTTCTACCGCGAGCACGACAACGGCAGCAAAACCTGGTACTCGCCACAGGACGTGCAAGTCGAGCGCGATGACAAAGGCCGGGTGCTCTCCGCGGTCTTGCGGAGCGATGGTCAGCCGGTGCAATCGGCCGGCATGAGCAAGATGTCAAAGTCAAAGAACAACGGCATCGATCCACAGCAGGTCATTGAACAGTTTGGTGCCGACACCGTGCGGCTCTTTATGATGTTTACCGCGCCACCGGAGCAAACTCTTGAGTGGTCCGACTCGGCGGTTGAAGGCGCTCACCGCTTTTTGCGCCGTATTTACGCCCTGGTGCAGCAGTTCAGTCAGCAGCAACCCAGCCAGCCGCTGGATACCAGCAAGCTGACCAATGAACAAAAAGTTCTGCGCCGTGAGCTGCACAAGACCATTGCCAAAGTCACCGACGACTTGGCCCGGCGTTACACCTTTAACACCGCCATCGCTGCCATTATGGAGCTAAGCAACAAGCTGCAAAAAGCACCGCTGGACACCGAGCAGGATAAAGCGGTGATGCAGGAAGCCGTACTGGCCTTGCTGCAAATGCTAAACCCGATCACGCCGCACCTGTGTCAGTTCCTGTGGCGTGAGCTGGGCCAGCAAACCGCCTTGGAAGATGGCAACTGGCCACAAGTCGACAACAGCGCCCTGGTGGAAGACGAGAAGCTGATTGTGGTGCAGGTCAATGGTAAAGTGCGCGCCAAACTAACGGTGGCCGCTGATGCCAGTCAGGAGCAGGTGCTGGCACAGGCCAAAGCCGATGACAATGTGCAGCGCTACCTGGAGGGGGTCAGCATCCGCAAGGCCATTTATGTGCCTGGCAAACTGCTCAACCTGGTGGTGGGCTAAGTGAAAGCCTGCTCCAGAGTCACTACCTGGCTGCTGGCCCTGCTGATGTTGGGCCTGTCTGGCTGCGGTTTTCAGTTGCGTGGCCAGCTGCCATTGCAGCTGTTTGATGGTGTCTACCTGGAGGCAGAGCGTCATTCGGAGCTGGCGGCGATTTTGCGCCAGCGCCTGCAAAGCCATCAGATCACCCTGCTCAACCAGCCGGCCAAAGACAGCCCCAGTGTGGTGCTGCTGCGCGACAGCCTGGAACGCCGCACTTTGTCGCTGTTTCCCAACGGCCAGGTAGCCGAATACGAGCTGATTTATCAGGTGCAGTACCGTATTCAGTTGCCGGATGAGGACGCGCATTACTTTGAGTTCGAATTGTTCCGCGATTATCAGGACGATCCCAACCGGGCACTGGCCAAAGCCCGCGAGCTGGAGCTGATGCTGGCCGAACTGCGCGAGCAGGCAGCACAGCGTATTTTGCGTCAGCTGGGGCGTTTAAGCGCATGAACAAACTCTACGCCAGTCAGCTGTCGCAGCACCTGCAACAGCAGCTGGCCAGCTGTTATCTGGTGTTTGGTGAAGAGCCGATGCAGCGTCACCAGGCCTTGGATCAGATCCGTGCCAAAGCCCGCCAGCAGGGCTTTGATGAACGCCAATCCTTTCGCCTCGATCCCCAGTTTGACTGGGAGCCGGTCTACAGCGCACTGCAAAGCCAATCCCTGTTTAGCAGCCGTCAGCTGGTCGAGCTGGATTTCCAGGCACAAAAATTCAGCGCCGCCATTGGCACGAACCTGAAAGCGCTGTTTAATTTGTTGCATCCCGATGCCTTGCTGCTACTGCACGGCGAACGCAGCCCAGCCGAAGTGAGCAAGCTCAGCTGGATCAAAGCCCTGCCCAAAGACACGGTGCTGCTGAGCTGCTACCCGCTGGATGATCAGCAGTTCCAGCGTTGGTTGCAGCAAGAATGCCGCCAGCTGGGTCTGCAACTCAGTCCCGAAGCCAGCCAGTTGCTGTTGCACCATTGCAGTGGTAACTTGCTGGCAGCCCGGCAAAATCTGGATAAGCTGCTGCTCACCTTTGGTCCCAGCCGGCTGGATGAAGCGGTCTTGACCGATTACCTGGCCGATCAATCCAGCTTCACGGTGTTTCAGCTGACCGACAGCCTGCTGGCTGGTCAGAGCGTCCAGGCCATGCACCGGCTCGAGCGCCTGCTGGGGCAGGATGATGAGCCCACCCTGCTCTGCTGGCAACTGCAACGTGAGGTGCAACAACTGCTGCAACTGCAGCAGGCTCCGGCCACTGAACGCTCAGCGCTATTCAAACAACTTGGCATCTGGCCGAAACGCCAACCGCTGTACCTGCAAGCCTTGCAACGATTACCGCTGTCCTGGCTGCAGTACCTGCTGCTGGAGCTGGCCAGTTTTGACCGGCTCTATAAAGGTGGCCAGGGGATCTCGCTGCCGCTGGCACTGACCCATCTGTGCAGCCTGTTTCTGGCCCCGGTGCCAAAAACCTTCTCGTTGCAACGTTATGAACAAAGCTAAACCACTGCTTGGTATCTTTGGCGGTACCTTTGACCCCATCCATTACGGCCACCTGAACTGCGCTTTGCAAGTGCAGCACCACTGTGGCTTGCAACAAGTCCGGTTGATGCCCTGCCACCTGCCCCCTCACAGAGCAAGCCCCGGGGTGTCTGCAGCGCAGCGCGCCCAGATGGTGGAACTGGCCATTGCCGACTACCCCCAACTGGCGCTGGAACCTTTGGAGCTGCAGCAACAACGCCCATCGTACAGCGCCATCAGCCTGGCTCAGTTGCACCAACAGTTTCCCGGGCATCAGTTGGCCTTTATTTTAGGCATGGATGCCTTTAATCAGTTTACCCAGTGGTACCGCTGGCAGGATATTGTGCAGCGGGCGGATTTAATTGTTTGTCAGCGCCCGCAGCATGCCGCTGTTTCAGCTGCAAGCCAGCCTCTGTTGCAACAGCATCAGATACAAACAGCCGCCGAGCTGCAGCAACCGGGTCATGGCCGTATTTTGCTGATCAACAACGCGCTGCAGGACATCTCCGCCACCGAACTGCGGCAACAACTCCCTACCTTGCAGCAATGCCCGGATTGGTTGCCTGAGTCGGTATGGAACTATATTCGTCACCATCGACTCTATACGTAAGATGCCGGCTTCAGCAGCAGTCGCAAAGCGGTAAAGAGTTCGGCAAAGAGGGGACAAGGCTGGCGAAAAGGTGATAAAATTTAGTTTTAGCCCATCTTCAAAGGAAACAAGGTGCAAAGCAGCGAATTACTCAATTTTGTGCAGCAAAAAGTCGAAGACATGAAAGGCCGCGATATCGTCACCCTGGATGTGCGAGGCAAATCCAGCATCACCGACTTTATGCTGATTTGCTCCGGCACATCCAACCGCCATACCAAATCCATTGCAGACCACGTGGCCTTAGCCAGTAAAGAGGCCGGCATTGCCATTATGGGCATTGAAGGCGACAAGGCGGGCGAGTGGGTCTTGTTGGACCTGGGTGATGTGGTGGTGCACGTGATGCTGGATGACAGCCGAAACTTCTACCAGTTGGAAAAACTCTGGAGCGCTTAACCGCCATGACCAGTTGCAGTAACGGGCCCTTGGACCGATGAAATTGCTGTTGATCGCTGTTGGCAGCAAGATGCCGGCCTGGGTTCAGACCGCTTATCAGGAATATGCCCGTCGCTTTCCCAGAGATTTGCCACTGGAACTGATTGAGATACCGGCGCAAAAGCGCGGCAAAAATGCCGACATCAAACGCATTTTGCAGCAAGAAGGTGAAAAAATGCTGGCGGCGGTGCCCAAAGGTGCCCGCATTGTGACACTGGAAGTCACCGGCAAGGCCTGGGATAGCCCCACCCTGGCCAGCCAGTTGAGTCAATGGCAGCTGGATGGCAGGGATGTCTGCTTGCTGGTCGGTGGCCCGGAAGGGCTGGCTCCGGAATGCATTGCCGCCAGTGAGGCAAAGTGGTCGCTCTCCGCCCTGACCCTGCCTCACCCACTGGTGCGGGTGGTCCTGGCAGAATCGCTGTACCGCGCCTGGAGTATTTGCACCAATCACCCTTATCACCGCGAGTAAGCATGCGACGTCAACGAGAAGCCATTCAGGATTACGCCGCCGAAGCGCAACTGTTTAAGCGCCGTGCCCTGGTGGCTTTTAGCCTGGTGGTGCTGGCTTTTCTGCTGATTTTTTTCAACATGTACCATTTGCAGGTGCGCTCTTACTACGAGTACCAAACCCGCTCGGAAGGCAACCGCATTAAAGTGGTTCCTGTTGCGCCCAACCGCGGCCTGATCTACGATCGCAACGGCATTTTGCTGGCAGAAAATACCCCGGTACACTCGCTGGAAATTATCCCCGAGCAAGTTCGCAATCTGGAAGAAACGTTAACCGCCCTCGCTGAATTAATCGAGATCAGCCCAGAACAAAAACAAAGTTTTTTGCAGGATGTCCGCCGTCAGCGGCGCTTTCACAGCATTGCTCTAAAAGAGCAGTTGACCGAGCAGGAAGTTGCGATACTGGCCGTCAACCAGCATCGTTTTCCGGGGGTCACCCTGGAGGCCCGACTCAGCCGCACCTACCCCTTTGGGGATTTATTCACCCATGCCATTGGTTACATTGGCCGCATCAACAGCAATGATCTGCAGCGCTTGCGTGAGCAGGAATTAGCCGCCAACTACGCCGCCAGTCGCAACATTGGCAAAATAGGGCTGGAACGCTACTACGAACAGCTATTGCATGGAACCGTCGGCTATCAGGAGGTCGAGGTGAACAACCGCGGCCGGGTGATCCGCACCTTGCGATCTGAGCCCGCCATTTCCGGCAAAGATTTAATCCTCAGTCTGGACGTCGGCCTGCAACTCACCGCTCAGCAGGCACTGGAAGGCTTGCGTGGTGCCGTGGTTGCGCTGGACCCACGCAGCGGTGCCGTCCTGGCGCTGTACAGCAACCCGGGCTACGATCCCAATCTTTTTGTGCACGGCATCAGCAGCCGCGATTACAACGCCCTGCTGAATTCACGCGACAGACCGCTGATCAATCGGGTCACTCAGGGCATTTATGCGCCGGCATCCACCATCAAGCCGCACTTAGCCCTGGCCGGGCTTGATCGGGGCTTTATCACCCCCAGTCACCGGATTTGGGATCCTGGTTACTACCAGCTGCCGAACTACTCGCGCCGTTTTCGCAACTGGCGGCGACATGGGCAGGGCTGGGTCAATGTGTATGGTGCCCTGATCCAAAGCAACGACACCTACTTTTACGACATGGCGGTGCGGATGGGCATTGATACCATCAACGATGCCATGACTGCCTTTGGTTTTGGTCAACGTACCGGCATCGACATCCATGAAGAATCTGCCGCCATTATGCCGTCCCGTGGTTGGAAGCAGGCCCGCTTTAACGAGCCCTGGTTCGTCGGTGACACCGTATCGCTGGGCATTGGGCAAAGCTACTGGACCGCAACACCGCTGCAATTGGCGACCACAACCGCTGTGTTGGTCAATCGTGGCGACGCCATTGTGCCCCAGCTGTTGCAAGCCAGCCGACTGGGGGAGCAACTTAACCCGGTTGAGCACCAGCGACACCAGGCGGTGACGGTGCAAGACGCCAATCACTGGCAAGTGATTCTGGATGCGATGGAGCAAACCATAAGTACCCCGGAAGGCACAGCATTCCGCGCCTTTCGCAATGCCGCTTATACCTCTGGGGGGAAAACAGGCACCGCTCAGGTGGTAAGCATTGCGCAGGATGCCGAATACGATGCCGATGCGCTGTACGAACGCCATCGCGACAATGCATTGTACGTTGGCTATGCGCCAGCACAGGATCCAACCATAGTGGTGGCAGTAGTGGTGGAGAATACCGGTGGCGGTGGCAGTACCGCAGCTCCTATTGCCCGTCAATTGTTTGATTATTACTTCAGTGCCGGAGTGAACCAGTGAACGACGTGATCAGTGAATCGCAACGGCCCAAAGGTCTGGCCATTTTCCACATTGACACCCCTTTGTTGCTGGGTCTGTTGGCACTGATGGGGTTTGGCCTGATGGTGCTCTACAGCGCCAGTGGCCAGAGCCAGGCGATGATGCAAGCCCAGCTGGTTCGTCTGGGGGTGGCGCTGGCGGTGATGATTATTTTTGCCCAAATCAGCCCACAGACCTTCAAGCGCTGGGGCTTGCCGCTTTTTGTGGTGGGCCTGCTGATGTTGGTGGCTGTATTGCTGGTGGGCGAGGTCGGCAAAGGTGCCCAGCGTTGGCTCAATTTGGGTTTCATCCGCTTTCAACCCTCAGAAATCATGAAAATAGCCGTGCCGCTGGCCATTGCCTGGTTTATCTCCAGCCACAGCCTGCCCCCTAAACTCTGGCGTTTGCTGGTTGGTTTCGTGATGTGCCTGATCCCAACCCTGTTGATTGCCAAGCAACCCGACTTAGGCACCGCGCTGCTGATTGCCACCTCGGGGATTATGGTGCTGTTTCTGGCCGGCATGAGCTGGCGACTGATTGCGCTGATTGCAACCTTGATTTCCGCGCTCTTGCCGGTGATGTGGTTCTTTGTCATGCACGAGTACCAAAAGCGCCGGGTGCTGACCTTCTTAAACCCGGAGACTGACCCACTGGGTGCCGGCTACCATATTATTCAATCCAAAATCGCCATCGGCTCGGGCGGCCTGCAAGGCAAAGGCTGGTTGCAAGGGACCCAGTCGCAACTGGAGTTTTTACCCGAGCGCCACACCGATTTTATCTTTTCAGTGCTCAGTGAAGAATTTGGCTTGATGGGAGTCACGGTGCTGATTAGCCTCTATCTGTTTGTCATTGGCCGTTGCCTGTTGATTGCCACCCGCGCCCAGGATAACTTTTCCAAACTGGTCGCCGGCAGCGTCACCATGACCTTTTTCGTCTATATCTTTGTTAATATTGGCATGGTGTCTGGCTTGTTGCCGGTGGTTGGGGTGCCGCTACCGCTGATCAGCTATGGTGGCACCTCCATGGTCACGCTGCTGGCTGCTTTTGGCATCCTGATGTCCATTGGTACCCACAAGCGCATGCTGGCCTCATAACACAGGAGTTCTGTTGATGCCCTTTCGTCCTATAGTGCTGCTGGTCTCCGCTCTGCTGGTCATGGCGTGCAGTCATCGGTCGGCACCGCCGTCTTCGGATCATATCTCGCCCAATGCCGGCCGCTATCAATTTGAACAGGATCACAAACCCGAGCGTCTGCCGACTTTGTTGGAGATGGTCGACCCAGAGCCCAGCATCCAACCCCTCAGCCGCGGAGGCAATCATGCCTACCGGATTTTTGGCGTCGATTATCAACCTAAAACTGAGCTGACCGAGTACAAAGCCACCGGCATTGCGTCCTGGTATGGCATGAAGTTTCATGGCCACAAAACTTCGAACGGCGAAGTGTACGACATGTTCAGCATGAGTGCGGCCCACAAAACCTTGCCACTGCCCTCTTACGTTCGGGTCACCAATTTGGTGAACCAGAAAAGTGCCATTGTCCGGGTCAATGATCGTGGACCTTTTCACCAGGATCGCATCATCGATCTGTCCTATGCCGCCGCCCACAAAATCGGCATGCTGCAACAAGGTACAGCGCCGGTTCAGGTTGAGCTGATAGCCTCTCCGGCCATGCAGTCATTGCAGTCGACTGAGGTGCAGCTGGCTCAGGCCCGGCCAGAGCTGACAGAAAGCACGCCCGTTGCCGAGATTGAGCAACAGCCGCTGCCTGCTTGTTACATCCAGGTCTTTGCCAGTCAGAACGATCAACGCGCCGAAGAACTCGGCAAAGCGATCGAGCAGCAACTGGCTTTTACCACCAAAATCAGTCACCATAATGGCCTTTACCGCCTGCTGGTGGGGCCGGTGCCAGAGCAACAGGCGCAGGACTGGTTGCAGCAGCTGCAAGCCGATCGTTATCCTTCGGCTTACTTTACCGACAGCCGGGCATGCAGCTAACCCGATTGGTTTATTGATATCAAAAAGAAAGGTGCTATGAAAACTGTAATGCGTTGTCTTGCTTTTATTGTCGTCGGCTTGTTTGTCTGCCAGGCGGAAGCGATCTCTGTGGTGCCGGCACCGCCCGAGGTGAATGCCAAAGGCCACTTGCTGGTCGACTTTGATACCGGCCGGGTGTTGTCGGAGCACAATGCCGATATGCTGTTGTCGCCAGCCAGCCTGACCAAAATGATGACCGCCTACATCATTGGTACCGAGCTCAAGGCGGGCAACATCAGCGATCAGGACATGGTCACCATCAGTGAACAAGCCTGGGCACGGAATTTTCCAGGCTCATCGCTGATGTTTATTGAAGTCGGCACCCAGGTCTCGGTGGCCGATCTGAATCGCGGCATTATGATTCAATCGGGCAATGACGCCTGCGTTGCCATGGCCGAGCACATTGCCGGCAGCGAAAGCGCCTTTGTTGATCTGATGAACGCCCATGCGGCCCGTCTGGGGATGCACAGCACCACCTTCGGCAACAGCCATGGTCTGCAGCACCCCGAGCAGCGCACCACTCCCCGCGACATGGCGATTTTATCCAAAGCTTTAATTCGCGACGTACCGGACATGTACGCCCTATACTCCGAGCGTGAGTTCACCTACAACGACATTCGTCAGTACAACCGCAACTCCCTGCTGTGGGATCGCAATCTGGCGGTCGATGGCATTAAAACCGGTTTTACCTCCGAAGCTGGCTTTAGTTTGATTACGTCTGCAACCCGGGACGGCATGCGACTAATTTCGGTGGTGATGGGCTCTCCCAGCGAGCAGGTTCGTGCCCAGGAGAACCGCAAATTGCTGAACTACGGCTTTCGCTTTTTTGAGACCACAGAGCCTTTCACGCCCGGTCAGGTGTTCGCAGAGCACAGAGTCTGGCAAGGGGCGGTCAACTCGGTCCGGCTGGGTGTCCGGCAGCAGGGCCTGGTGACCATTCCCCGCGGCCAACGCGCCAACCTGCAAACCGAGGTGGTGATGGACCAACAGCTGGTGGCACCGCTCGAACGCGGCTTGGTGGTCGGCTCACTCAGAGTCAGCCTGGATGGTGAATTGCTGGCCGAATACCCGCTGTCCACGCTGGAGCCGATTGAGCGCGGCGGCTTCTTTAAACGACTGCTGGACTATCTGCGCATGCTGTTTAGCTAAACGCTTTAACGCACAACCGTTAGCCCCCCTGTTACAACCCGGCGAAATGCAGTAAAATAGCCGGGTTGTTTGATCTGGAGGCCGGTATGGTAACCCCTGTAAAAAATACCAACTTTGACGCACTGCTGGAATTTCCCTGCCAGGTTCATTTTAAAGTCATGGGCGTGGCGCATGAGCGCCTGGTGGATGACATCATTGAAGTGCTGCAACAGCACGCAGCACCAGCCGACTACAGCCCCAGCATTCAACCTAGTGCCAAAGGCAACTATCACTCGGTACGGATCGCTGTGCAGGTGGAAGACAAAACCCACATGGAACTGCTGTACACCGAGCTCAGCCGATTGGAGCTGGTACGCTACGTGCTTTGATGCACGCTAGCAGTACGCACTGACAATGCAGACTCAGACACCGGAATCCAGCATAGGCCAAGCCCTGCCCCCGTTGATCATCCGTCAACTTGGGCTGCAGCCCTATTTACCGATTTGGCAGGCCATGCAAGCCTTTACCGATCAGCGCACAGCAGAGAGCCCGGATGAATTGTGGTTTGTGCAGCATCAGCCTGTCTTTACCCAGGGCCAGGCCGGCAAAGCCGAGCACATTCTGGCCAGTGGGGATATCCCGGTGGTGCAGGTTGATCGCGGCGGTCAGGTCACCTACCATGGCCCTGGCCAGCAAATGGTGTACGTGCTGCTGGACATCAAACGGCGCAAAATGGGTGTCAGGCAGCTGGTGACCCTGCTGGAACAGGTGCTGATTAACACCCTGGCCAGCTTCGATATTCCGGCTTACGCCAAAGCCGATGCACCCGGTGTTTACGTGGATGAGCGTAAAATCGCTTCGCTGGGCTTGCGCATTCGCAAAGGCTGCAGCTTTCATGGCCTGGCATTGAATGTCGATATGGATCTAGCGCCTTTTGGTCGCATCAACCCCTGCGGTTATGCCGGCCTTGAAATGATCCAATGCCGTGATTTTGGCCCTATAACACTGGCCGACATTGAACAACAACTTATTCAACAGTTCAGCCAGCAACTTGGCTGCAACCAGCTAAACTACTCGACCGAATTGGACTGGCAGCATGACTAAAACCGCACGTATGCAACCTGGTGTTAAACTCCGTGACGCCGAAAAAATGGCTTTAATTCCCGTTAAGGTACTGCCGACAGAGCGGGATAAAATGCTGCGCAAGCCGGACTGGCTAAAAATCAAGCTCCCGAAAAGTTCTGAGCGCATTGATGAAATCAAGGGCGCCATGCGCAAACATGGCTTGCACTCAGTGTGTGAAGAAGCCGCTTGCCCAAATTTGCCAGAGTGCTTTAACCACGGCACCGCCACCTTTATGATTTTAGGTGCCATTTGCACCCGGCGCTGCCCTTTCTGCGACGTGGCCCATGGCCGGCCTTTACCACCCAGTGCCGAAGAGCCGGAAAAACTGGCATTGACCATTCGGGATATGAAACTGAAGTACGTGGTGATCACCTCGGTCGATCGCGACGATCTGCGCGATGGCGGCGCTCAGCACTTTGCCGATTGCATCCGCGAAATTCGCGTGCACAGCCCAGAGATTAAAATTGAAGTACTGGTACCGGATTTTCGCGGCCGGATGGATACCGCTTTGGATATCCTTACTCAGACCCCACCAGATGTGTTTAACCACAACCTGGAAACCGCCCCCCGGTTGTACAAGCTGGCGCGGCCAGGTGCTGATTACAAATGGTCACTGCAGCTGTTAAAGCGCTTTAAAGCAGCCCACCCGCATATTTCCACCAAGTCCGGTTTAATGGTCGGTTTGGGCGAGACCACCGAAGAGCTGATTGAGGTGCTGAAAGACTTGCGGGCACACGATGTCGACATGCTGACCGTGGGCCAGTACCTACAGCCCAGCAAGCATCACCTACCGGTAGAGCGTTATGTGCCGCCTGCTGAGTTTGATGAAATCAAACGCATTGCCTACGAGCTGGGCTTTAAGCATGCTGCCTGCGGGCCTTTCGTCCGCTCCAGCTACCATGCCGATCGTCAGGCTGCCGGTGAGGACATTGTCAGCAGCTTTACTCCGGCTTAGCCCTGGCTGCAGCTTTTCGATCTTGCTTCACCTGATACATGGCCTGATCCGCTTGCTGGATCAGGCT
>JAFIFR010000351.1 GCA_020831935.1 Alkalimonas sp. | reverse complement strand
CTTTTCGATCTTGCTTCACCTGATACATGGCCTGATCCGCTTGCTGGATCAGGCTCTCCATATCAGCACCGCCCGGTTGCCACTGCACAATGCCAATGCTTGGCCCGGCATACTCAAGCGCCACGCCGGGCAGTTCAAAACGTCCAGTGGTAGCCTGCTCCAACCGGCTGCGCAAACTGGCTTCCGCCTGGCTTTCATCGGCATCGGCGGCAACACAAGCCATCACAATAAACTCATCCCCGCCATAGCGGGAAACCAGATCGCCATCCCGCATCGTGCCCTGCAAGCGACTGGCCAGCTGCTGTAAAAAGGCATCGCCGGTCTGATGGCCGTAATGATCGTTGATGGCTTTAAACTTATCCAGGTCAATAAAGGCCAACAACAACTTTCCTCCATGCCGATTTTTTTGCGCCATGGTACGTTGCAGGCTTTCAAGTAAGTACCGCCGGTTGGCCAGGCCGGTTAAAGGATCGTGCAAGGCATGGACACTCAACTCTTTGTTCATTTGCAGCAAGCGGCTTTGGTCGTACAAGCGAGTCGCCAGCAAGGAGAGGTAATTGGTGCAACTCAACAAAAAGGAAGGATCAGGTAAGTCGCTGCGGTCGCTGAGCAGTAAAATTCCCCCATCGAGCTCATGGTGATCTTCTGCGGTAATGCAGGCAACAGCGCCGGTCGGCTTCAGCCCCAGCGCAGCACGCATCGCCGTCAGTACTTCCTCCTCGCCATCACACAGCCACAGCAGTTGCTGACCATCCAGCGCCAGCTGGCTGTAATAACGGATCAGGTAAAACACCGCTTCTTGCTGTGCCGCGGTCAGTGCAACGGGATTGAGCAACTCGGCTTCAGCTGCCCGTTGCCGAAAGGGCAGCACCAGAGACCAGTCACCCAGTTGCTGCAGCAGCACGCTGGTTTTGGTTAACACTTCGGTCAATGAGGTCGCCAACAGGCAGAGATCGCCCAGCTCCGCCAACATGGACATGGCATGCAGCCGTGTTTCGGCTTGATCGGCCCGGGATGCCTGCTGTGTTAGCTGGCGCTCTCGCTCCAGTTGCCAGGCAATCAGCTGGGCAAAAAGTTGCAGAATACGGCTGTGCTTTTCATCCACCTCGGCTTTGTCGGCACTGGCACCACACAAAGTACCATAGAGCTCACCATTGCTTAGATAGACCGGCACACTCACGTAAGTTTGCAAACCCAGCTCACGCGCAGCCTCTGAGTCCCCCCACACAGCCGGCACATCCTGAGTGATAAAACACTCGTCTTCCAACGCACGCCGACAGAGCGTATCCTGCCAGGGCACGGTCAACCCTTCCGGCAGTTGCAATTCCCGGCTATTGACAGCGTAGAGGATTTGCTGAAAACCAGCCGCTTCATCAATGCGCGTCAGGTAGGTAGAGTCCAGACTGGTCATTTCTTGCAGCAAGGCCAATAAGGGCCTGGTTAAGCTCTCAAGATCAGAGGCTTTGCTGACAGACTTGGCTAATTGTTCTAAATAGGCATTCATTTAAGTACAAAGCCTGGTTGCGGTGGCTTCGGGGCTCTGATTCAAGTGTAATGCAGGCTTTGTTTCTTTACCAATTTCACCCTAAAA
>JAFIFR010000350.1 GCA_020831935.1 Alkalimonas sp. | reverse complement strand
CGTATGTGGCAAAATCACGCAGGCTTTTGACGATGCTTCGAACGCGCTCAGTTCCTGCCAGCGACTCTTCAATAAGATCGGGTAAATCCGACTGAATAAACGAGACGCCTAAACGTTCGTATAAGTCATTAAGAACGGCGATAAACCGCGGTTCGGCTTGTTTTTGAATAATTTTTTGCTGTCGCTCCATCACATTTATCAGCTTAGAGGTATAGTCCTGCATGGTCTCTAAATTGGAGCGAACAAAACCTACCGGGTTATTGATTTCATGGGCAACCCCTGCTGCCAACTGGCCGATGGAGGCCATCTTTTCTGATTGCAGCATTTGCTGTTGTGCCTGCTTGAGTTCAGCATGCAGCGTTTGCAACTGCTGGTGTTCTTCTTCCAATGCCGCTTTTAACTCACTTTGCTGTAAAAAGTAGCTGGCCTCGGCGGTGACATCCGAAACCACCATGCACAGGTGCGCAACTTCGCCAGCCGAATCTAAAAGGGGAATAAATTGCACATTTTGATACATTTCAGTCTCGTCGCCGGTAATGGGGCGGCTGCTACTCATTGGAAAGACATGCGGACGCTGCTGCCAGTAGCTAAAGCTTGGATTTTTCAGGGCAAACACACTGTTGATTTTCCGCTTTAAAAAACGGATTTGTTCCGGAAACACATCATCCAACAGGCGACCCGTTAAATCGGCTTGCCTGAGTGTAAGGCCTCCCGAGAAAGCAGCATTAGCAAAAACAATGGTTCTTGCCTCGTCGATAATGCATACCGCTATCGGCAGTTGCACCAGGACATGCTCTAACTCGGCTTTTTTCATCAGGACTCCAGCAAAGCGCGAATGGGAACCAGCAATTGACTGGTTGAGCCTTCACTTAAACCAATCAACACTCTGGCATCAAATTGCATTTGCTCAATCCGAAAATCCACATCCATCAGCAAAATGGAAGACCAATCAGCATCTTGTGGTGTTTTTTCGGGATAGTAAAAGGCTGGCATTGCCAATTGTGCGCTGAGCTCCAGTTGACTGGTAAAACCTTGCAGGCAAGCAGCTGATAAAATATTGGTCACTTCCAGTACCAGTTCTTCTGTGGCACTGTGATCAAGCGGCAACTCAAAATCCATCAGTTCAGCAATGGCTTCACAGCCTTCTTTTTGCAAACTGGTGATGACCTCGCCCCGCAAAGTACCGAGAAAAGATTGCCTGGCAAACCAACTGTTGGACATGCCATGGATCATGGCCTGAAAATCTTGCGGTGTCATGGTGCGGATGGCTGGCACCGACAGCGTCACCTTGGTTTGTATGAGACGTGCCATGGCATTGGCCGCCTGCCCCATCGAGATGTTCATGATTTCTTGCAGCGCATCACGCTCGTCTTCCGATAAGGTAATCATAGCAAGCCCACCTCATGCAGAGTTTGACGTAACTCATCAGCTTGCAATGGCTTTTTTAGAAACCGAAAGGCGCCTAAGGAGTTCACCAAAGCTTGTGCTTCCGGCTGAATATCAGCACTAATCACAATAACCACGGTTTTCTCATGATGATCATGCAGTGTTTTCAGCACCTCAAAGCCATTCATTTCGGGCATTTGCAGGT
>JAFIFR010000349.1 GCA_020831935.1 Alkalimonas sp. | reverse complement strand
CACACCTCCGATTGGCACCTCGGCCAAAGCTTTTTCACCAAAAGCCGTAAAGCCGAACATCAGGCGTTTTTGCACTGGCTGCTAGGGCAAGCAAAGCAGCAGCAGGTCGATGCCATTCTGGTGGCCGGTGACGTGTTTGATACCGGCACCCCACCCAGTTATGCCCGTGAGCTGTACAACGAATTTGTCGTGGCATGCAACCGGCTCGGTGTCTGCCTGGTGGTGTTGGGCGGTAACCATGATTCGGTATCGGTATTGAATGAATCGCGCCAGTTACTGGCTTGCCTCAATACCTATGTGGTGGCCAGTGTCACGGATGAACCCGAACAACAACTACTGACCTTGCCAAAACGCGATGGCAGCCCAGGTGCCCTGCTGTGCGCTGTGCCTTTTGTCCGACCGCGCGATGTACTGCAAAGCCGTGCCGGCGATAGTGGTCTGGCAAAACGCCAGGCGCTGGGTTCGGCCATTTCGCAGCACTACCAACAGCTGTACCAGTTGGCCCTGACCAAGCGCAAGGCGTTAGAAAAGCCGCTGCCGATCGTGGCGACAGGCCACTTAAGTGCTTTGGGGGTGAGCCAGTCCGAGTCGGTGCGCGATATTTACATAGGCACTTTGGATGGCTTTGCCGCCGATGCTTTTCCACCGGCCGATTACATTGCCCTTGGCCATATTCACCGGCCGCAAATCGTCGGAAAAAAGCCACATATTCGCTACAGCGGCTCGCCGATTGCGCTCAGTTTCGATGAGCTGGGTAGCAGCAAGCAGGTACTGCTGGTGCAATTTTCCGAAGACAAACTTGCGGAAGTGACACCGCTTGAAGTACCGCGCTTTCAGGCCATGGCACTGCTCAAGGGCAACCTGAGCGAGCTGGAGCAACAACTCAACCAGTACCCGGAGCAAGCCGACCAGCCTACCTGGCTCAGCATTGAAGTCACACTGGATGATTATCTGCCCGACCTGCAGCAGCGCATTCAGGCGCTTTGCGACGGGAAAGCGGTGGACGTGCTGCAGCTGCGCCGGGCCCGCAGCAAACAGCGCCAGTCGATGAGCCAGCAGCAACAGGAAACCCTGACCGAGCTGACCCCACAGCAGGTGTTTGAACGCCGGCTGGCGCTGGAGCACTTCGACGATGAAAACACCTGCGCCCGAAAAACCCGGCTGGAGCAGCTGTTTACTCAGGTGCTGGATGATGTTGCACAGGGAGATAGCGGGGAGAGCCCGGCATGAAAATTCTGAGCCTGCAATTTGCCAACCTCAACTCATTAAAAGGCCAGTGGCGCATTGATTTTACTGAGCCGCCTTTTGCCGATAACGGCCTGTTTGCCATCACCGGGCCAACCGGTGCCGGCAAAACCACCATTTTGGATGCGATCTGCCTGGCGCTCTATCACCAAACACCGCGGCTTGGCCTGATCACCCAAAGCAGCAACGACATTATGACCCGCGGCTGTAGCGATTGTCTGGCCGAAGTGGAATTTGAGGTCAAAGGCACCGTCTACCGCGCCCACTGGAGCATGCGCCGCGCCCGCGGCCAAGCCGATGGCAAGCTGCAACCGGCCGATGTAGAGCTGGCGGAAGTTTCAAGCGGCAAAGTA
>JAFIFR010000061.1 GCA_020831935.1 Alkalimonas sp. | reverse complement strand
AGAAAAAGCACCACAACCTGAGGATCAGAAAACTTGTGGTGATACCACTTCTTCAGCCAGGACAGCATGCATTGCGCTCCTTAATTGAACTTTTCGCTTAAAAACTGCGGATACCATACAGCATAGCTCTGTATCTGTCAGATTTGTATGGTAGATTACCAGATAACCGTGACAAGATAATTGCCAGCAAAGGACTGAACTTCAGCGAGCTTTTTCTGCCTAAAGCTCCGATTGGCTGTCTTAACCCACTAGGCTGTATGAACGCATGATCGCACACTACGACCGCACTTTCTCTCGAACCCTTTTTCCTACTTGGCTTGTATCGCTGCTGCTATGGCTGCTGCTCGCTGGCGCCCAGCCTGAAGCTCATGCCAGCCCTAACTTACCGGATTTAGGCGGCAGTGGTTTTTCCACGCTAACCCCGGAAAAAGAAAAGATTATTGGCGATGTGTTAATGCGTCAGGCCAAAGGCTCGCTGCCAATGGTGTTTGACCCCTTGCTGGATGAATACATCAATGCGCTTGGCAACCGGCTGGTCGCCAACGCCAACGATGTGCGCTTCCCATTCCGCTTTTACTGGATTGACGATCGTAACATCAATGCCTTTGCTACTTTAGGCGGCCACATAGCCTCTCACACCGGCACTTTGGCGATATCCGACAGCGAAAGCGAGTTTGCTTCTGTCATGGCGCACGAAATTGCGCACGTGACGCAGCGTCACATTGCCCGCTTTGTTGAAGCACAAAGCCAGCGGGCCCCATTAACGATGGCAGGCTTACTTGGCGCTATTGTACTGGCAACAGTAAACCCGGAAGCAGGCATGGCTGCCATGATGGCCACTCAGGGCGCTTCCGCCCAGGCATCCATCAACTTTACCCGCAGCAATGAGCAGGAAGCGGATCGTATCGGCATGCAAATTCTGGCCGATGCCGGTTTTGACCCTCATGCGGTGCCCGAGTTTTTCCGCAAGCTCAGCGAACGCAGCCGCTTTATGAATCAGCAGCTGGCTTTTTTGCAAACGCATCCTCTGTCACAAGCCCGAGTCAGCGATACCCGGCTGCGCGCCGAACGCTTTCCCAAGCGTTATGTCCCCGACAGTCAGGATTACACCCTGGCAAAAGCACGGGTATTGGCTCGCTATCATCACAAAGGCGAAGATGTGGTGGCCATTTTTAAGCAACGACTCAAGCAAACCGGCGGCAATACCCGAGCCAATCAATATGGTCTGGCCATCGCCTACCTGGATGCTAAGCGTTATCAAGACGCAGAAGAGCTGATTTTAAGCTTGCTGGAAAAAGACAACTACAATCTGTACTACATCGATGTCTACACCGATGTGTTGCTGGGATTAAACCGTGCCAATGACGCCCTGGAAATGCTGGAGTACCACTTCCGGATTCGCCCGAACAATCAGGTGGTGACACTGAACTACGCCAATGCCGCCATTAAAGCCGGTGGCAACCGGCTGGCCATCCACCTGCTGCGAAACATGCTGCATTACAAACCAGACAATATACTTGCTTATGATTTGATTGCCAGGGCCTATCAAAACCTGGAGGATTTTGCGCGCTTCTATGAAGCACGCTCCGACTTTCACTACCAGTTGGCCAATTACCCCAGAGCCATTGATGATTTGCAAGAGGCGCTCAATCACCTGACAAGTGCTGAGACACTGGAAAACCGACGTCTGGAAGCAAAACGCCGCCAAATTCAGGCTGAATATGATCGTTTACGCCGGATGTAAGTCCGGCTTTGCACCCGGGCCGTACTTTCTCTACAATAGCGCCATTTGATTCGCTGGAGCTCTTATGCTGACCATTCTCCATAACCCGCGTTGTTCCAAAAGCCGTCAGGCGCTGGCTTTGTTGCAGCAACACCAAGCAGACTTGACGGTGATTGACTACCAAAAAACACCATTGAGCAAGGCGGAATTGACCGCGGTGGTTACCAAGCTGGGAATAACGCCACGGGACTTACTGCGCACCAAAGAAGAGGCTTACCAAAGCTTGCAGCTCAACAACTCAGAACTTAGCGACGATGCCCTGCTCGAAGCCATGCTAGCGCAGCCTAAACTGATGGAGCGTCCGGTGATCTTTGATGACAGCCGCGCCGTGATAGGCCGTCCACCTGAAAAGGTATTGGAACTGCTCGCATGACGGTGCAGGTGCTGATTTTATACTACTCCAGGCACGGCTCTGTCGCTCGGCTGGCGGAAAAAATAGCCATTGGCGTGCAGCAAACCGGCGCCAAAGTGCGATTGCGCTCCGTCCAACCGCTTGACCCTAAGGAACAACCTGTGCATCCAGTGGTCAGTGAGGAGGATATTCGCGACTGCGATGCCCTGATTGTTGGCAGCCCGGTGCGTTTTGGTTTGATGGCCGCACCTTTGAAAGCTTTCTGGGATCAAACCAGTCAGCATTGGATCCGCGGCAGCCTGATTGATAAACCAGCCGCGGTTTTCACCTCATCCGGCAGCATGCACGGCGGCAATGAAGCCACCTTGCTGGGCATGATGCTGCCTTTGTTGCATCATGGCATGCTGCTGTGCGGCCTGCCCTACAGTGAGCCGGCACTGAACAGCACCCCACAAGGGGGCACTCCCTATGGGCCCAGTCACGTCAGTGGGCTGACTGGCGACAAACCATTCCATCAAGACGAACAGGCACTTTGCCTGGCTTTAGGCCAGCGCGTTGCCCGCTTCGCCCAACAATTGCATCAGGAGCAAGCGGCCTCATGAATGCTGGTAAACCAGAACACCTGCAAGCATCCGAACTGCCAATGGCGGACAAAACCAGACAGTTTTTATGGCTGGGCCGAACCGGCTACTTTGGACTTTTTGCCTTAATTCCTTTGTGGCTGCTCTGGCTGGCACCACCGAGCCTTGGCAATCCGATGGTTTTATTGCTGCTGTTGTGGCTGCCTCTGTGGTTCCCATTACCAGGCATCCTTAAAGGGGAGCCCTACACCTTTGCCTGGGCCAACTTTATTGTGATGATCTACTTTATTCATAGTCTGACCAATTTGTGGGTCGCAGCCGGGCTCTATTTTTGGTTGTCGGTCCTGGAATTGGTCTTGGCGCTGATGATGTTCTTTGGCTGCACCTATTATGCCCGCTTTCGCGGCCAGGAGCTGGGCCGCAAAATTCCACGGTTAAAAGATGATCCCAGGCCTTAACGCCCGGCATACTCCAGCTGCTGCAACACACACTGCTGCTGCTGGCAGCTGGCCACTGGTTCCAGCAATAATGCACAGCTGCTGATGGTGCCTAATCGTTGATGTTGCTGCTGACGCAGCAGCGTGAACTGCTCACTGGTTTGCAGCAGCAACGGCTCATCCGTACCCAGGGCTGAATACACCAAAAACTGCTCTGGGCCACCACAAGGCCGCACCCCTTTCGCCAACACTTTGCAGTGGCTGTCCTGCTCGCAGCTTTTGTCGTCGGTGAGGTGGTCCAGGCGGCGCTCCAACTGACGCAAATTCAGCTGCAGTTGTGCTAAGGAGCCATCAAACTCGCTTAGCAGTGCTGCTCGCAGTTGCTCTTCTGTCAATTGCACACATCCTGCCAATGCCGTCACGACAACCAGCCAGAGTGCCATAAACCCGGAATTTTTGATCATCATAAACTCCTGTTCCGGTAGCAGCACTCAATTGTCGCTACCGCGGGATAGTAATTCGTGCCATCTGCAGAACGGCAACGTACCGGCCGTACTGGAAAGCGTAGTCTGTCAGCTCAGCTTCAACTTCAAAACCAAAGCGCTCGTACAAAGCCACTGCGGCCTCATTGCTGCAATACACCTGCAACTCCATACGACGAATTGCCAGCCAGTTGTCCGCAAAGTCCAATGCCGCACGCAATAAGCTGGAGCCAATGCCCTGCCCCTGGTAAGGCTCGGAAACGGCCATACCCAAATCTGCCACATGACGGCGTCGTGGGTTCTGCATTTGTTGCAATCCCAGCTGCCCAACCACTTGCCCCTCCAGCTCAGCGACAAAATTGTAGAAACCTGGTTGCGGTTGACAGAGCTTTTCCCAATGGGCCTGGGCTTGCAAAGGCAGCTGCAGGGTATTGGCATAGATGCTGGGCTCTTGGTAAATTTGTTGCAAAGCACTGGCATCAGCCAGTTCAGCATGACGGATTATAACCGGCATCAATGCTTCCTTCTGTGAAAAAATGTATCCGAATATTAACAGAGAACGCCATCGGCCTTGCTTAGACAGGCTCAACGGACTTTGGTAGTTGTCAGCAGCATATAGCGGGAAGGTGGCAGGCACAAGATCATTTGTACCTGCCCAAACGAGGATTAGAGTTGAGCTTCCAACTCTGGCAATACTGTAAAGAGATCAGCTACCAGACCATAGTCGGCAACCTGGAAGATGGGCGCTTCCGCATCTTTGTTAATGGCCACGATCACCTTGGAGTCTTTCATACCTGCCAGATGTTGAATAGCACCGGAGATACCCACCGCGATGTAAAGCTCAGGCGCCACTATCTTACCGGTTTGACCCACTTGCATGTCGTTCGGCACAAAACCGGCGTCTACAGCTGCCCGTGATGCACCAATGGCAGCACCCAATTTGTCGGCAATGCCGTCCAGCAGTTTGAAGTTGTCGCCATTTTGCATACCGCGTCCACCTGAGATCACCACCCGGGCCGCCGTCAACTCAGGGCGCTCGGAAACCGTCAACTCGTCTTTGACAAAACGCGATACCGCCAGATCCTTGATCACCGAGACCGACTCGATCGCAGCAGAGCCCTCTTCCGTCACGGCATCGAAGGCGGAGCTGCGCACAGTGATCACCTTGACCGCATCGGATGATTGCACGGTCGCAATGGCGTTACCTGCATAAATAGGACGAACAAAGGTATCAGCCGACTCTACAGCAATGATGTCGGAAATCTGAGCCACATCCAATAAAGCGGCAACCCGGGGTAAAAAGTTTTTACCTGTGGTGGTCGCAGCAGCCAGAATATGGCTGTAACCCTCGGCCAGCTCCAATACCAAAGCCGCAATGTTTTCAGCCAGCTGATGACCGTAGGCCGTATGGTCAGCCACCAACACCTTGCCGACTCCTGTCAACTTGCTGGCTTGCTCAGCCACGCTCTGACACCCCTCACCAGCCACCAACACGTGAATATCACCACCAATTTGCCGGGCAGCATGCACAGTTTTGTGCGTTTCGGGCTTTAACTGTTGGTTGTTATGCTCTGCAATAATCAGGATGCTCATTGGATCACCTTTGCTTCATTCTTCAGTTTGTCAACCAGCTCGGTCACCGACTCCACCACGATACCACCACTGCGGCCTGCCGGTGCGGCAACTTTCAACAGCTTCACATTGGAGGTTAAAACCACGCCAAGGCTATCGGCCGGGATCACCTCCAACGGCTTGCGCTTCGCTTTCATGATGTTTGGCAAAGAAGCGTAACGTGGCTCGTTCAAACGCAGATCCGTACTCACCACAGCGGGCAAACTCAGTTCTACCGTTTGCAAACCACCATCCACTTCACGGGTCACTTGAACCTTGCTGTCCGGGGTCAGTTCGACCTTGGAGGCAAAAGTCCCCTGGCCAATGCCTGCCAGGGCAGCCAGCATCTGGCCCGTTTGGTTGTTATCGGAGTCAATAGCCTGCTTGCCAATGATCACCAGCTCTGGTTGCTCTTTTTCCAGCAGCTTGTGCAGCAGCTTGGCAACCTGCAAGGAGTCAAGCTCAGCCTCAGTTTCAAGCTGAATAGCACGATCGGCCCCCAGAGCCAGTGCCGTTCGCAATTGCTCTTGCACGGCTTTGCTGCCAATAGAGACCACCACCACCTCAGTCGCCTGGCCCGCTTCTTTTAAACGAACCGCTTCCTCAACCGCAATTTCACAAAATGGATTCAGTGCCATTTTCACATTGGTTAAATCCACGCCACTCTCATCGGCTTTCACCCGAACCTTGACGTTGTAATCGATGACCCGTTTAACCGGCACTAGTATTTTCATAGATTCCTCACATTGCACAGGGGAAACCGTCAACGGCTGCTGGCAGCCAGGTTGACGCTAAGGTAAACTTACCCAGCAGAACGAGCTCACAATCTACTTACTGTTGACGTAAACGTCAACCTGCAATAGGCTTTACTGGTGGTTTCATGCTGAATTCGCCGTAAATAATACCATCCAGCCCTGGTCTAGACGAGTAGCAAATCGTCACAAATCGGGGCAAAATTGATAAAAATCAGTGCCAGGATGCCAGCAACGGGGTATCCCTAAAAAGCCCGAACAACGCCAGATAATAAACAACATAGATAGAGGTCAGCTGTGGACGTGCAAAGAGAATCGATGGAATTTGACGTAGTGATTGTAGGTGCCGGTCCGGCTGGTTTGTCTGCAGCCATTCGCCTGATGCAACAAGCTCAGCAAGCGCAGCAGGAACTGATGGTCTGTGTGGTAGAAAAAGGCTCCGAAGTCGGTGCCCACATTCTATCCGGGGCTGTTTTTGAGCCAAGAGCACTGCAAGAACTGCTGCCCGATTGGCAACAGCTTGGCGCCCCCCTGAATACACCGGTGGTGCACGACGACATTTACCTACTGCAATCGGAAAGCCAGGCTAAAAAGCTGCCGGCTTTTGCGGTGCCTAAAACCATGCACAACAGCGGCAACTACATTGTCTCGATGGGCAACGTCTGTCGCTGGCTGGCCGAACAAGCCGAGCAGCTCGGAGTAGAAATTTTCCCCGGTTTTCCAGCGTCAGAGCTTATCGTCGAAGAAGGCGTGGTCAAAGGCATTATTACCGGCGACATGGGCCTGGATGTCGATGGCAACCCAAAAGACAGTTTCGAACCGGGTATGGAGCTGCGCGCCAAATACACCATTTTTGCTGAAGGCTGTCGCGGCCATTTGGGCAAGCAACTGCTGGCACAATTTGAGCTGGAAAAAGACCGCTCCCCGCAGCATTACGCCATTGGTTTTAAAGAGATCTGGGATGTGGATGCAAGCAAGCATCACCCGGGTTTGGTGGTCCACAGCGCCGGCTGGCCACTGGATACAGACACTTCGGGCGGAGGCTACCTGTACCATGCCGAAAACCAGCAAATTTTGGTAGGTTTGATTGTCGACTTAAATTACAGCAACCCACATTTAAGCCCCTTCGAGGAGTTCCAACGCTTTAAACAGCACCCAGTGATGAAGCAGTACCTCGAAGGAGGTAAGCGCGTCAGCTATGGTGCCAGAGCCATTGCCAAAGGCGGTTTGAACAGCCTGCCCAAAATGAGCTTTCCCGGCGGACTCTTGGCTGGCTGTGAAGCTGGAACTCTGAACTTTGCCAAAATCAAGGGCAACCATACTGCTATGAAGTCCGGCATGCTGGCGGCCGAAACCATTTTCGAGGCTTTGCAAGGTGGCGATGAAGGTGGCAAAGATCTCAGCAGTCACCAACAACGCTTTGAGCAAAGTTGGTTGTATGAAGAGCTGTACCGTTCGCGTAACTTTGGCCCGGCCATGCACAAGTTTGGCACCTTCTGGGGTGGCGCTTACAATACCATCGAGCAAAACTGGTTTGGTGGCAAATTGCCCTGGACCTTAAAAGACGACAGCCTGGATCACGCCCAATTGAAAGAGGCCAGTGCCTGTTCGCCTATCCCTTACCCGAAACCAGACAATGTGCTCAGTTTTGATCGCCTGTCGTCGGTGTATTTATCCAACACCAATCATGAAGAAAAGCAGCCTTGCCACTTAAAGCTGAAGGACGCCAGCATTCCAATCCACCAGAATTTACCGCGCTATGGCGAGCCCGCCCAGCGTTACTGCCCGGCAGGAGTGTATGAGGTGATTGAGGAAGCTGAAGGCGAGGCGCGTTTCCAGATTAACGCGCAAAATTGCATTCACTGCAAAACCTGTGACATTAAGGACCCGGCGCAGAATATTACCTGGGTCACCCCAGAAGGCCCGGGGGGTCCAAATTACCCCAATATGTAAGGATTCAGGGAGCCAAGTGCTCCCTTTTTTCTGCCATTTTGCATTGATTTTGTGTTCGGCCACAAAGCAGTCTACTTTTAATAGGTCATTTAACAATTAAACAGCAGGATTTTGCGCTATGACCAAACGAACACCTGTCCTCCCCCCTGAGCCCATCGAGCAGCCGGAAGATGACGTCATTGCCGTCCGCCCAGCCGCCAGCAGTAAAGTTGCCCAGAGTGCCGCGACCTTTGGGCAAGAGCGCTACATGTACTTTACCGAACGCGATTTAAACCGCATCCTGGCCAACCTGGACTCCTTGCGACAAACTGTGTTTCCTACCACGGGTACCGAACATGAAATCAGCGCCCCCAAGCAGCAACACTTCCCTTCCGTCTGCTTAATTGGTTTAGGGCGCTGCGGCTCGAACATTGCGCTGGATGTTGCTTCGCTGGTCTACAACGCCCGCAATTTTTACCTCAATGAGTTCAACAACGAAGAAAAGCAAAACCGCGAGCAGGAATACCGGCCAATGCGCTGGATTAAACGCAGCCTGCACCTCAAGCCCTCCAACAGTTTAAAGCCAGTATTCTTAATCGAGCCTTTGGTGATGCTGGGTGATCTGGATAAAGACATCGAAGGTCGGATTCGCTTTTCCAACAAGGGGGAGTCGAGCGGCTTCCTGCACGATTACACCAAAATGAAGATTATGGACTTGTCCGAAGTTCATGCCGGAGGCGCTGGTAATGCCCCTATTTTGGGCCAGTATCTGGCCAAGATTATTCTGAATAAAGATACCCAGCGCTTTTCCAACAGCGACTGGAAATTCATTCATTCGTATCTCATTGATTCGTGTGGCATCAAAGCCAATCAATCCCGGCTGTATTTTTACATCTTCAGTGCGGGCGGTGGTACCGGCTCCGGGATGGCGTCTGAGTTTGGCTTGGCGCAGCAATACGCCTACATGAGCAAAACCTTCGACACCCGCACCCTGCCTGAAAACGAAGAAAACCGCGGGCATTCTTTTGTTTTTGAGCCTATTTTTACCAGTGGCATCTGCATCCTACCCAACATTTCCGATCATGGTGTCGAAATGTCCGAGGCACTGCACATCAACGCAGGCCGCTTGCTTTGCAAGTACCTGGCCGAAGAATGGGACTTCTCGTACAATTTTGACCAGGAAGAAAGCCGCGATGCCAGTGTGATGCACCGCATCCGGCCCTGGAATGCCATGATGCTGATCTCCAACGACATCATGCGTTATGCTGAAGAAACCGACGATGGTGATATTCAGCATATTGATGTCAACGCCATGGAAAAGTACGCCAATCAGTACATATCGCAGCAAATTTTCAATATTTTGACCGCCCAGGCCGTCACCACCGACTACGATGAAAATTATTTCCGCCGTGCCGGCATCGACATTGGTGAAACCATCCGACTGGATGCCAATGATCTCTTTATGAGTCTGGCCGGCCCGGTGGCGGTGGCCTATGCCGAGTCCGTAATGCCAAACGATGGCCCTGGTGCTGAAAAAACAAAACTGTTCGATAAACAAACGGCCACAGGCCTGAATATTGATGACTTGTTTTTCCGCTCCATTGACTTGCCGCACTTTAACAAGGTGACACAGGCCATTGAGGGCATCAGCTTGCTGCCGATTGAGTCGAAGCGCTATCGCGAGACCCTGGCCAACTACCAGAAAAATGGCTATGACGCCACGGAGCTAAAGGATCTGCATTTCTTTAAAAACTGCTCATCCGTGGTCTCGATCGTCTCTTTACCAAAAGACTACAAGCTGTCCTACATGGATCTGAACCGATTAAAGTCGCATTTAAACAGCCTGTTCCCCAACACCACCTTAAAGCGCTATGCACTGGTCATTGGAGCATCGGCTAATATATCGCTGACCACGCTGATCGTAAAAAGCCCCTGTTTAAGCGATGACTTCCTGACCTTGATCGCAGCCTACATCAAACGCTGCTTTGCCAAAGACAACTATCGCTTTGACGACCAGCTGGATGAGGCCATGCTCGACTTTATCCGCAGCGACGAGTTTGATGAAGATCGGATTGACAGCATGCTGCATGAGCATGAAAACCCGGCGAAAATCCTGGATACCAACTGGTACGCCATTAAGCCCATGTACGAGAAAAAGTACCGTGAGCTGATCCACAGCAAAGACAAATTTATCTCCATCAACGACATCCGGCTCTCACGCGATAACGTGAAAAAAGCCATCAAGTATCTGCGGGAGATTTACCGTCACAAAATCAGCAAAACCAAGGTCATCTCGCTGAATGGAACGCCGGCCAAAGCCGACTCCAAAAGCTCTAACGATAAAAAGGGCTAGCTCGCCTAGCTGAAGACCTGCTGTTCGCTCCCCGGGCAATAAAGCCCGGGGTTATTTTTTATCCGTTTGCTTAAGGCAGAGGCTGAGCACGTACCGCGGTGTAAAGCTGATACCAATGCTCACGGCTCACCTCCAGCTGCATGGCTTGCTGGCAGGCCTGAATACGCCGCACCGATGTGGTGCCAATGACGGGCTGAATGGCAGCAGGATGGCGCATTAACCAGGCCAATACCACCGCTTCTGCCGACACCTGGTAAGCCGCGGCCAGACGCTGCACCAAGGTTGCGGTGGCTTGTTCCGCATCATTGCGCGGATAACGCCCTCCGCTGAATACGCCTTGCGCCAGACTGCCCCAGGCTTGCAGTTGAATGTGCTCCAACTGGCAGTACTCAACCGTACCGGCTGAAAAGTGACAATCGCTGCCAGCCGGCATACCGGTTAAGATCCCCTCCTCCAGCCAATGGTAATTGGCTAGGCTCATTTCCAGTTGATTGACCAGCAAAGGTTGCTCCAGGGCGCGTTGCAACAGCTTCATTTGCGGCCAGGCCATGTTGGACACCCCGAACGCCCGCACCTTGCCCTGTTGCTGCATGCGGCTAAACACCTCCGCAATTCGCTCGGGCTCCATCAAGGGATCGGGTCGGTGCAACAGCAGCAGATCCAGGTAATCGCAACCCAAGCGCTGCAGCGACGCCTCGACACTGCGCTCCAAGTGCGCTGGTGAAAAATCGTAATAGCCCGGCTGCTCATCCTTCGCCAGCCGGATACCACACTTGCTTTGAATAAAGAGATGTTCACGGTCGCAGCCTGACTGGTGTAAGTAGTCGCCAAATACCTGCTCTGATTTGCCCAGGGTATAAATATCGGCATGATCAAAGCAGTTGATGCCACTATCAATCACGGCGTCCAAGGCTGCGAAAGCCTGTTGACGTTGCTCCTTGCTCATATCAGTATTGTCCCAGGCTCCCCCCAGCTGCATACAGCCATAGACCAAGCGACTGGCAGCAGGAAAAGCCGCCTGCAAAGGAAATTTCATACACCCACCTTGTTCACGCACTCGCTGTTTTGAAAATAATTGTCACTATAGCATTATTGCAGCAAAGCGCGCATGGCCTTAGACTGAACAGCAATTGTCTTTAGCAAGCAGCAAAAACGCATGCCATCATCCAAACCAAGCTACCTGTTCGCCTTGCTGGCTGGCCCGCTCAGTTTTTTACTCCTCAGTCGTATGGAGGTGCCTTTTGATGGCATGAGCCAACACGCTTGGTTGATGGCAGCGCTTACGCTGTGGATGGCGATTTGGTGGATCAGCGAAGCCGTGCCCATCCCGGTCACCTCTTTGCTGCCAATAGTGCTGATCCCTTTGCTTGGGCTGGACGCATTGAGCGCCGTCACCGCTCCCTATGCACACCCGCTTATTTTCTTGTTTTTAGGCGGTTTTTTGCTGTCCATTGCCATGGAGCGCTGGGAGCTGCATCGGCGCATTGCATTGCATGTGATGCTGATTGTCGGCAGCAAGCCCAGCCAACAAATTGCCGGTTTAATGGTGGTGACGGCCTTTTTGTCGATGTGGATGTCCAATACCGCCACCTCGGTGATGATGCTGCCCATCGCTCTGTCGATTCTGGCTTTGCAACAAAGCCACAGTGAAACCAGCAATGGCTTTGGTACCGCCATCATGCTGGCGATTGCCTATTCAGCCAGCATTGGCGGTGTTGCTACCTTGATAGGCACTCCCCCCAATGCCCTGCTGGCTGCCTACCTGCAAAGCAATTACGACATTCAGATTGGTTTTGCGCGCTGGATGTTGCTTGGGGTCCCGGTTGCCAGTGTGCTGCTGGTTTTGTGCTGGTTGTGGTTGACCAAACTGGCATTTCGGCTGGATCAGGTAACCCTGAGCGATACCAAAGCCTTGTACCGCAATGAGCTGCAACAGCTTGGCCCCATGAGTACGGGTGAAAAACGGGTTTTGATGGTCTTTTTATTCGCCGCTGTCGGCTGGATCTCCCGTGAGTTTGTGCAAAGCCAAACCGGTTGGCCTCTGGACGATACCATCATCGCCATCATGGCTGCCTGTCTGCTGTTTATTGTGCCGGTGAACTGGCGCAGCGGCCAGCGTATTCTGCAATGGGACGACACCAAGAAACTGCCCTGGGGCATTTTGCTGTTGTTTGGTGGCGGTTTGGCACTGGCCGGACAAATTCAAAAATCCGGCCTGGCCGACTACATTGCGCTGCAAGTGGGAGGCCTGGATGGCATCAGTATTTTGCTGCTGGTGCTTTTGGTGACCAGCATCATCGTATTTTTAACAGAGGTCACCAGCAACACCGCCACCGCCGCAGGCTTTTTGCCTTTGCTGGGGCCGGTCGCACTGGCGCTGGATACCAGCATCGGCATGCTGGTGATCCCTGCTGCCCTGGCAGCCAGTTGTGCCTTTATGATGCCGGTGGCCACGCCACCGAACGCCATTGTGTTCGCCTCTGGGAAACTAAAGATCATCGATATGGTCAAAGCCGGCTTTGCGCTCAACATCATGGCCATCGCTGTGATTACGCTATTTTGCTACTGGCTGGTGGATTTGGTGTTCAGCTTCTAAACCGAAAGCTTTCAAACAAAAAAGCAGCCATCAGGCTGCTTTTTGTTAGAATTTGGAGCGAGTAACGAGGTTCGAACTCGTGACCTCGACCTTGGCAAGGTC
>JAFIFR010000060.1 GCA_020831935.1 Alkalimonas sp. | reverse complement strand
GCAAAAAACCACTCTTTGAAGACCTGCCATTCACCAACAATAGGGCTTTGGCACTGACCATTGGCTTGCTGAGCAAAGCTGTCTTGGTTGCACAGTGGGGTATCGGCTAGCTCACCCCGGTAGGCATAGGCATACACCACCTGGCAGTGTGGGCTAACATAGGTATCAAACACCACCAACCAGCCCTGCTGGTAACGCACCAGACTAAAGCTGGGAATACGCTGTGCTACAGCGGTAGCAATGACATCCGCCGCTTCTGCCTGCTCCAGCAACACCAGCTCAGAGCCCTGGCGCTGACGAATTTGCAGCGGCTCACCACGACGCCAGGCAAAACCATCGTAAGCAGTAGCCTCTGCCGCATCGGTCAATGCATTCAAGCCGCGCAGATCGCGACGGACCTCCTGCCGAATGGTCCGCTCTACCTGCTCAGCTACTGTCAACGCTTGCATCTTATCGCAAGCAGCTAGCAACAAAATCGACAACACAACAACATAAACTTTGAGCACACTCTACCCTTTTTTACTGCTTAGCTTTTAGACTGCAAGCTATATCTTTATCATCAAGGCTGTGGCTGCACAACACAAGAGTCACGCTCAATCAAGCGGGGCTCGAACACCAACTGCAACTCGGGTTGTTTTTGTTGGTACACTTCTTTTAGCACCCAGCGGGCAGCCATTTGGCCCATGGCGGCAATGGGGTAATCGATGGTCGACAGTTTGGGGTAGGTGTAATGGCTCAGCATGACGTTATCGAAGCCGATAATCGACAGCTGCTGCGGAATAAAGAGCCCCTGCTCTCGTGCTTCGGTCATGGCGCCGGAAGCCATTTCATCGTTGGCGCAGATCAGTGCTGTTAACGGGATGCCTTGCTGCAAAAAGTAACGAATGCCGGCACTGCCGCCATCTTCGTGGTAATCCCCTTCGAACAGCCGCTTTGGATCCCAGTCAAGGCCAGCTTCTTGCAGGGCCAACTGATGCCCCCGGTAGCGATCCTGCGCATCGGTTTTCCACAAGGGGCCGGAGATGTAGCCCAGCTGCCTGTGCCCTTGCCGCAACAACAGCTGCGTCGCCAGATAGCCCCCCAGCTTGTTGTTTAAGCTGATGCACTGCGGCTGCAGCGCTGGCACCTGGCGGTTAATCAGCACAAAAGGAATTTCCTTGGCTTTTAATTGCACCAGATACTCATCGGACACGGCTTCCACATGCAGGATCAAGGCATCGCAATTGCGGCTTAGCAAAAACTCAATGCCATCGCGCTCGGTGGCCTCTTCGCTGTGGCCGGCGGCGATGATAACGTGTTTACCGGCCGTGCGAAACTCGGCTTCAATGCTGCTTATCATGGCACCGTAAAAAGGACCATGCAGCTCAGAAACCAGAATGCCAATGCTGTCGGAGCGATTGGATGCCAGTGAGCGCGCTATGGAGTTGGGCCGATACCCCAGCTCCGCCATGGCGGCCTCCACTTTTTTCCGGGTCGATTCCCGCACCGGGCTGGTGTTGTTCATCACCCGGGACACGGTGGCCAGTGACACACCGGCCAGTTTAGACACTTCGTAAATGGTTGGCATAATGCGCTTTCATTGCTCTTTGATGGCTGAATTTTAACGGAACTTCTGTCAAGAAGCACCCGCTTCGAACTGACGCTGTTGCAACTCGTTGGCAACCTGCTGCACCTTGTCGCGGGTCAGGATGTAGCGAGTCATCACGGCTGCGACCAACAAAGAGGCGACCGCAGGCCAGACCGTAAAGGACCACAAAATGCCCCGCGCGGTACTTTCGGTCTGCACCACATTGGGCTGGTACTGATAAAACGCCAGCAGCCAACCCGCCAAAGCGCCGCCAAGCGCTAGTCCCAGCTTAATAAAGAAAATAATCGACGAATAAACCAGGCCGGTAATGCGCTGGCCGGTTTTCCAATGGCCGTAATCCACGGTATCGGCCATCTTGGCCCAGAGCATCGGGGTCGCCATTTGCAGGAAAAAGCACCAGACAAAGTAAAAACCGAAGGCCAGCACCGCCTGATCAGGCCCAACAAAAAAGCTGAGCAAACAAATCACGGCAGCAATGCACTGCAATCCCATGTAGGCGCGGACCTTATCGATGCGGGCGCTGACAAACTGGGCACTGGCACAGCCCAAAATGTTGCCAATCATGCCCAGGGTGATAAACCAGGTGATCCAGTCTTCCCGCCCCAGGTAATACTTCACGTAGTAAATCGCCAGGGTACTGCGCAGCACCATGCCGGTTAACAGCACCACAGCAGCCACACACAGCACCCGCCAGGCTTCGTTTTGCCAGAGCTGCCTGAGGCTGGAGAAGAATTTCAGCTGCTGATCTTTTGGCGGTTGGACCCGCTCTTTGGTCCCGAGGAAGCACAACAAAAACAGCACCATGCCCAGAATGCTCATCAACAGCATCGTCAGTTGGTAACCGCGGGCAGCATCGCCCTGCCCCAGCCAATTGACCATCGGAATGGTGCAGGCGGTGACCAGCAAGCCACCGAGCATGCCAAACACAAACCGGTAGGACTGCACCGAGACCCGCTCATCCGGCTCCTTGGTCAGCACTCCACCCAGGGCCGAGTAAGGAATGTTGATGGCGGTGTAAGCCAGCATCAGCAAGGTGTAGCTGATAAAGGCATAAACCACCTTGCCTTGGTCGCTAAAATCAGGAGTGGTAAAGGCCAGCACACTGACAAAAGCAAACGGCAGCGCCAGCCAGAGCAAATAAGGCCGGTAATGGCCATGGCGGCTGTTGGTGCGATCAGCCAGCGCCCCCATCAGCGGATCGGTGACGGCATCGATAATGCGTACCAGCAGAAACATACTGCCAACCACCGCCGGCGAAATGCCAAAAATATCGGTGTAAAAGAAGGTGAGAAACAACATCACCGTCTGGAAAATAATGTTGCTGGCGGTATCGCCCAGGCCATAGGCCACTTTTTCCCGTTTGCTTAGCATCACCTGCCCCTGCCCTTAGCGCTTTGCGCGTTCTTGTTTATACCTGAACAGCTGCTGCAAGGCCAGACCGCTGTCTTTAAGCACCCGTTGTTGGGTTGAGTAGTCGACATAAACAATGCCAAAGCGCTTGGCATAGCCTTCGGCCCATTCAAAGTTGTCCATCAGGCTCCAGGCAAAGTAGCCCTGCACCGGAACGCCTTCCACGATAGCCTGCTCGACAGCCTGTAAATGCTGTTGAAAATAGCGCACTCGTTCGCTGTCCTGCACCCGGTTATCGCGCAGCAGGTCCGGCATGGCCGCGCCATTTTCGGTAATGTACACCGGGGGTAAGCTGTATTTTTGGTGCAGGCTGGTCAGAATCTCGGTTAACCCCTGCGGGAAAATCTCCCAGCCCATGTCGGTCATTGGTGGCTGTACGGGTTGCACATCCCGGAACCAGCCCGCCTCGGTGGCGGTAAAGACAGTGCGGGTGTAGTAGTTGACGCCCAGGTAATCCAGTGGCTGAGCGACCAGCGCCATGTCCCCCGGCTCGATATCCGGCTGATCGCTCTTTGGCAGTTCATTAAGCAGCTCAGGATAACGTCCTTGCAACAACGGCTGCAGGTACCAATGGTTGTGATAAGCATCGGCCATGGCTGCAGCGCGCTGATCGGCCGCGCTGGGCGAAGCTGGATAGCAAGGGCTGAAGTTCAGTACAATGCCATTTTTAGCGCTTGGGCAGTTGCGTTGCAGCACCTGCATAGCCAAGCCATGCGCTAGCAACAAATGATGCGCCACTTGACGGCCCTGGCGCCGGTTTTGTACGCCCGGGGCATGAATGCCCGCTTCGTAGCTCAGGTAGGCGCTGCAAAAGGGCTCATTTAAAGTCGCATACGAATAAACTTTATCGCCAAAAGCATGGCTGACCTGGTCGGCATACTGTTGAAACAGCCAGGCGGTATCCCGGTTGAGCCAGCCGCCCTGCTGCTGAATATGCTCGGGCAAATCCCAATGATACAAAGTGACAAAGGCTTTGATGTTGCGTGCCTGCAGCGCATCCAGCAGCTGCAGATAAAAATCCATCCCCTGCTGGTTGACCGAGCCGTCCTGATGCAGCACCCGGGCCCAGGACACGGAAAAACGATAGGCATCCACCCCTAAACTGGCAATCAACTCGATGTCCTCTTGCCAGCGGTTGACATGGTCGCAGGCCACCTGGCCATCAGAGCCATCGCGGATCCGGCCAGGCTGAGCACAAAAAGTATCCCAAATGGTGGGCTGGCGGCTGTCGGCGGCGCCTTCTATCTGAAAAGCAGCGGTTGCGACGCCAAACACAAAGTCCGGTTGCAGCAAGGGCGAGGTATCAGCCAGCGTAATTTTTGTCATAATTTATGCTTCGGTCTTGGGGGCCAGTGGCAAAAAAATCAACAAAAAGCATTGCCATCAGCCGAAGTTATGCTATAAATGAAAGCGCTTACATTTAGTCTAGTCGGTCATTTGTTCAGCGTCAAATGCTTTCAGCAGCAGACGGCTCAGAACAATAAGACCGTCAATAATCCCCGCGGTACCGCGTTGCCAGGCGGGGAGAATATTGTCCAAACAGGGGGAACTTATGGCCACAGCACCGGTAATGGTTACTGAGGCTGAGCAGTCAAAACAGCCGGGAAACCTGCGTTTTGCACTGACATCACTCACATCGTTATTTTTTATCTGGGGCTTTATTACCTGCCTCAATGATATTCTGATTCCGTATCTGCAGCTGTTGTTTGATCTCAGCTACACCCAAGCCATGCTGGTGCAGTTTTGCTTTTTTGGTGCCTATTTCGTGGTGTCGGTACCTGCCGGCATCTTGGTTGGGCGCATTGGCTATCAGTCCGGCATTGTCACCGGCTTATTGATAGCCGGCGCCGGTTGTTTGTTGTTTTATCCGGCTGCTGCGATTCAGGTCTATGGGCTGTTTTTGTTCGCTCTTTTTGTGCTGGCTTCGGGCATCACCATTTTGCAGGTAGCGGCCAACCCCTACGTCAGTGTGCTGGGCCGGCCAGAAACCGCCTCATCACGCCTGACCATGACCCAAGCCTTTAACTCCCTGGGTACCACTGTGGCCCCTTTCTTTGGAGCCTGGCTCATTTTCTCCGGCATGGATGTCTCCGCCGATGCCCAGGTCTCGCCGACCTCGGTGCAACTGCCCTATTTGCTGCTGGCAGCGTCATTGATCGTGCTGGCCATTATTTTTTCCTGGATTAAACTGCCCAAGCTGGGACAGAAAGACCGCAGCAACCCGATGCATTTGCAAGGCTCTGCCTGGCAGTACCGCCATTTGGTGCTTGGTGCCGTCGGTATCTTTGTCTATGTCGGTGCCGAAGTTGGGATTGGTAGCTTTTTGGTTAGTTACCTGACCATGCCGCACATTGGTGGCATGAGCGAAGCGCAGGCAGCCCATTACATTGCCTGGTATTTTGGTGGCGCCATGTTAGGCCGCTTTATCGGCGCCGCTGCGATGCAAAAAATTAATGCCGGCAAAGCCCTGGCCTTTAATGCGGTTTGTGCCGTGCTGTTGCTGGCCCTCACCATTCTAAGCGAAGGCAAACTGGCCATGTGGTCCTTGTTGTTGGTAGGGCTGTGCAACTCCATCATGTTCCCCACCATTTTTAGCCTGGCGATCCACGGCTTGAAGCAACACACCAGTCAAGGCTCAGGCATTTTGTGTCTGGCCATTGTTGGTGGTGCCGTACTGCCGTTATTGCAAGGAGTGCTGGCCGATACAATCGGTGTGCAGCAAGCCTTCCTATTGCCGCTGCTATGCTATATCTACATCGCCTATTACGGCCTGAAAGGCTGTAAACCTCAATCCACTGCCGAACAACCCTAAGGAGCTTTCATGGTTTTTCAGTTCACTGCCCTCTCAGGCCGGATGCGGAGATTACCGATGGCACTTGTTACCGCCAGCGTGCTGGCACTAACGGGCTGCACTCAGCAGCAACCCAGCAGCGATGCGACCTCAGCTGAACGTGGCGATGTCACCATTTGGCCGGTCATTGACAGCCCGGTTGCCAAGGATCCGGCGATGGAAGCGGCCATCGACGCCCTGCTGGCCGAGATGACACTGCCGCAAAAAATCGCCCAGATGATTCAACCGGAAATTCGGGATATCACCGTAGAGGACATGCGGACTTACGGCTTTGGTTCCTTCTTAAACGGTGGCGGCGCTTTCCCAAACAACGACAAGTACGCCACCCCCGAAGACTGGATAGCGCTGGCCGAAGCCATGTATCAGGCTTCGATGGACGACTCGGTCAATGGCATCCGCATTCCCACCATGTGGGGGACCGATGCGGTGCACGGCCACAACAATGTGATTGGTGCCACAATTTTCCCACACAACATTGGCCTTGGCGCCGCCAACAATCCCGACCTGATTGAGCGTATCGCTGAAGTCACCGCCCGCGAGGTAATGGCCACCGGCATCGACTGGGTCTTTGCCCCGACGGTGGCGGTCGCGCGTGACCCGCGCTGGGGCCGCACCTATGAAAGCTACTCCGAAGATCCTGAAATCGTTCGCAGCTACTCCGCAGCCATTGTACGTGGCCTGCAAGGTGCTGCAGATGCCGACTTTTTAAGTGATCGACGAGTCATCAGTACCGTCAAACACTTTGTTGGCGATGGTGGCACCACCGATGGCATCGACCAGGGCGACGCCGAAGTGTCTGAACAAGAGCTGTTTGACATTCATGCCCAGGGCTATGTCGGTGGTTTATCGGCCGGCGCGCAAACCGTGATGGCCACCTTCAACAGCTGGAATGGCAAAAAAATCCATGGCGATCATTACCTGCTGACCCAGGTGTTAAAAGAGCGAATGGGTTTTGATGGTCTGGTGGTCGGTGACTGGAATGGCCACGGCCAGATCCCAGGTTGCACCAACGCCGACTGCCCGCAAGCTGCTTTGGCCGGGCTGGATATTTTCATGGTGCCGACCGATGCCTGGAAGCCGCTGTATTACAACCTGATTGAGCAGGTTGAAAACGGCGTCATCCCGATGAGCCGAATTGATGACGCGGTTCGCCGTATTCTGCGGGTGAAAAAGCGGGCGGGTCTGTTTGACAAACCAAGCCCGGCCAATCGCCCACTGGCTGGCCGGCTGGAACTGATAGGCGCTGCTGAACACCGTGCTGTAGCGCGTGAAGCGGTGCGTCAGTCGCTGGTGCTGCTGAAAAACCAGAACCAGTTGCTGCCACTGGATCCACGCCAGCACTTGCTGGTCACAGGCCCTGGTGCCGACAACATTGGCCAGCAATCCGGCGGTTGGACCATCAGCTGGCAAGGCACCGGCAACACCAATGCCGACTTCCCCGGTGGCACCTCTATCTACGGTGGCATTGCCCGTCAGGTTGAAGCAGCCGGAGGCTCCGTCGAGCTCAGCGAAGATGGCAGCTATCAGCAACGGCCCGATGTTGCCATTGTGGTCTTTGGTGAAGAGCCCTATGCCGAAGGCAATGGCGACATCGACAACCTCGAATTCCAGCGTGGCAACAAGACCGATCTGGCGCTGCTGCAGCAGTTAAAAGCCGAAGGCATTCCAGTGGTGTCCCTCTTTATCAGTGGTCGTCCGATGTGGGTGAACCCGGAGCTGAATGCCTCCGATGCCTTTGTCGCCATCTGGCTGCCGGGCAGCGAGGGTGAAGGGGTGGCTGATGTGATTTTGCGCGATGCTGAAGGTGCAGTGCAGCACGACTTTCATGGCAGCTTGACCTTCTCCTGGCCAGCCACGCCGCAGCAAGCGGTGGTCAATCGCTTTGATGCCGATTACCAGCCACTGCTGCCCTATGGTTTCGGCTTGCGTTACGGCGATGCCGATGTACTCAGCAATGATTTATCTGAAGAGGTCGAGCAAGACGGTCAATTAAGCGATCTGGTGGTGTTTGAGCGAGCGCCTCGTAGCCCCTGGCAGCTGTTCCTTAACAGTGGCGAGCACCATACCCCGGTAACCAGCAGTGTGCAGGAGTTGCCTGGGCTAAGCAGCCGTACTTTTGACCGCCTGGTGCAAGAAGATGCCCGCCGCTTTGTGTTCAGTGGTGAGCAGCTGGCCCGCCTGAGCTTTATCAGCGCCTTCCCACGTGACTTGCGGGGTTATGGTGAGGCCGACAGCAGCTTGCACATTGAAGTGAAGCGTCAGGGCGCAGTGCCCAATGAGGTTTGGCTCGGCATGCATTGCAACGAGGCCTGTCAGGGCGCTGTCAACATTGCCAGCGAGCTGCAAGCGATGGACGAAGGCGAATGGGGCACCATTGCCGTGCCACTGAGCTGCCTGCAACAGCAAGGGTTATCGCTGCAACAGGTGTTCTCAGCGATGTATCTGGAAACAGCCGGAGCTTTAAACATCAGCCTGGCCGATGTCCGTATTGTTGCCCAGGACCAGACAGCGGCTCCAGCCAGCTGTCGCTAGGTCAGATGCCGAGCTCATGCAGCGATACATCGCTGCATGAGTCCTGCTTTTTTTATTTTTTAACCAGCGCCACATTGATTTTGATTATAAATTGAACCAATCTAAATGTAAGCGCTTACATAAATTATCAAAAAGTACCGGTTAGCTCTGCTCAACCATGAAAAACAAGAAGTCTGATAATTATTAGCACACAAGGGGATAGGTTATGCTCAACAGCCGTTTTAAACTTTCACGCTTGGCGGTCAGTATCTCACTACTGACAGGTGCCGGCATGCTCAGCTCAGCGTTGGCTGACGACTTGGCAACACAAGCAGCAGAGGAAGAGATTGAAGTTATTCAGGTCTCGGGTATCCGTGGCAGTTTGATCCGTTCGATGGATATAAAACGCAGCGCCAGCGGTGTGGTGGATGCCATTTCCTCGGAAGATTTTGGTAAATTTCCAGACACCAACCTGGCAGAGTCCTTACAGCGGATCACCGGTGTGGCGATCGACCGCTCAAACGGTGAAGGCAGCCGGGTGACCGTTCGTGGCTTTGGTCCGGAATTTAATCTGGTGTTGCTCAACGGCCGGCAAATGCCAGCCTCCTCCTTGGAAGCCACCACCGCATCCTCATCCCGCTCCTTTGACTTTGCCAACCTTGCTGCGGAAGGGATTTCCGGGGTTGAAGTTTATAAAACCGGCCGCGCCAGCATTTCGACCGGCGGCATGGGTTCCACCATTAACATCCTGACCAACCGGCCATTAAACCGCATGAATGCCCCTGGCATGCAGGCTACTTTTGGGGTCAAAGGGGTGATGGACCAATCCACCGACGAAGGCTCAACCATCACACCGGAAATATCCGGCTTATACAGCAATACCTTTAACGACGAAAGGTTTGGCGTTGCCATCAGCGGTTCGTATCAAGAGCGCCATAGCGGCAACAGGCAAGCCAACACCGGCGGCTGGCGCACCTTCCCCGGCACGGTCAATGGTTTCGACTGGGATGGTGGCAATGCCGACTGGGGCGGCCTGATCCCAGATGGCGACAATGCGCACCAAAACTACCCAGCGGCCGATTCCATCTACTCGGTGCCACAAAGTTTAGGCTACGCCTTCCACGAAGTAGAAAGAACCCGGACCAATGGCCAATTGGTGCTGCAGTATCGTCCCGTCGATGCCGTCACCACTACTCTGGATTACACCTATTCGAAAAACGAAGTATCAGACCGTTACAACGACGTTTCGGCCTGGTTCAACTTCGGACCATCCACAGGTGTCTGGAGTGATGGCCCGGTCGCGGCACCCATTGTGTACTCAGAAGCATTCGGTGAGCCAGGTGATTTAGCCATGGGCGGTGGTCAGTTTTCGACAGTGAACGAGAACAAGTCACTGGGTTTCAACACCCAATGGCAAGTGAACCCTAACTTGCAATTGGAGCTGGACTATCATAACTCGTCGGCAGAATCGCGCCCCAATAGCCCCTTTGGCAGTAACAATGTGATTGGTACCGCGACCTTCGTCCGCTCAGTGACCACCGCACGGTTCGACAGCGATTTACCGACTTTAGCCATTACCTACCCTGATGGCTTCACCGGTATTCGGGGTGAAGACGTACGGGTCACCGGCAGCTCATTCCGTAACAGCCAAATGCGCAGTGATATCGAGCAAGTTCAAGTTCGTGGTACCTATGTGTTTGACCGGGGCTTGCTCACCAACATTGACTTCGGTGTCTCGGTCTCTGAAACCAAAAATCGCTCCGCCTTTTCGAATGTGCAGCAAGATAACTGGGGCGGCTTAGGGGCTGCGGGTGATATCGATCCGTCGGTATTTAAACTGGATCAATTGGCCGATAATTTTGATGCCTCCAGCGGCAGCGACATGCTGCAAGAGTTCTTCCGTTGGGACTTCAACACCATTCGTCAAATTGCCAACGACACTTATGGCAACTTAGGCTCGGTCGGGGATTGTGGTACCTCGTTTTGTGCTTCGTCGGACATGACCACCGACCGCCGTACCACCGAGAAACAGCAAGCAGCTTACGTGCAGTTCAACTTTGCCGGTGACCTTGGTGTCATGCCGTACTTTTTAACCGCCGGTGTCCGCTACGAGAAGACCGATGTCACCTCACGCGCTTTAGTACCGGTTTACAGCGGTATTGCCTGGGCCGGTGACAACGAGTTTAACCTGATCAGCACCGGTGAGAGTGACTTCACCAGATTGACCGGCGACTACAGCAATATCTTGCCAAACATCGACTTCAACGTTGAAGTCGTTGATGATGTGCTGCTACGTGCCTCAGCAAGTAAAACGCTTGCCCGGCCAAGCTATGCCGACATTCAGGGCGGGCAAACCCTGAACTCCCTGGTGCGGATTGACGGCGGGACCGGCTCTCGTGGTAACCCGGACTTGAACCCGTTTGAATCCACCAACTTCGATTTGTCGCTGGAATGGTACTATGACGAAGGCAGCTACATGTCGGTCGGTTACTTCTGGAAAAAAGCGAAGAACTTTATCGGCCGCACTACGGTGCAGGAGCAAACCTTCAACTTGCCGCATCCGGCACAAGGCCCTCGTTATGCCGAAGCCGTTGCCGCTGTTGGCAACAATACCCCAGCCATTCGTAATTATATTCGGGAGAATTTCCCGGATACAGTCGATGCCAATGGCTTCATCCTGGGCGTGCCGGGCGATGCGCCAGCCAACTTTGACATCATCATTCCGGTGAATCAGGACGGTGCCAGGTTGGATGGTTGGGAGCTGGCAGTACAGCACTTATTCGGCGAAACCGGCTTTGGTGTTATCGCCAACGCTACCCTCGTCAATGGTGACTTTGAGTACGACAATCAAAGCTTAGGTGAGCAATTTGCCTTACTTGGCATGAGCGATACCTACAATCTGGTTGGCTTCTACGACAGAGATGGCTTCCAGGCACGTCTGGCTTACAACTGGCGTGGTAAATTCCTCGCATCCACAGTGAACGCCCAGGGCCTGCAAAATCCAATTTACGTAGAGTCTTACGGACAGTGGGATGCCAGCGCCAGCTACGATGTCAACGACAAGCTGACGGTCTTTTTTGAAGCCATCAACCTGACCAACGAGTCCATGCGCTCTCATGAACGCAACTCACTGCAATTAGTGAACTATACTGAAACAGGCCGCCGTTTTGCCATCGGCGCACGGTATACGTTCTAACCTGCTCTTGTCCTGAACAAGTAGCCATCACAAGATGGCTACTTTTTACAAGAAGTACTGATGATGCAAGCAACCACCCCAGACGCAACGGGTAACCGGACTGACGCAACAAAAGAACAGCCGTTCAGTGAAGGACGGGTTACTATTGTCGTTGTCGGTGGTGGCAGTGCTGGTTGGCTGACTGCCGCCTTATTGGCCGCGGATCATCAAGCCGATCCCCGCATCAACATCACCCTGATTGAATCTGCCTCGGTACCGACCATTGGTGTTGGCGAAGGCACCTGGCCATCCATGCGCGCGACCTTAGCGCGGATTGGCATTTCTGAAACCGAATTCATACAAAGCTGCGATGCCAGCTTCAAACAAGGCAGTGTGTTCCGCAACTGGCGTAGCACTGCGCCGCAAGATTGCTATTACCACCCCTTCACCCCACCCGTGGCAGCGAATGAGCTGGATATTGCTGAGCATTGGTTTCGCTACCATCAGCAGGTAGAGTTCGCAGCAGCAGTCTCCAGCCAGCCGGCCATAATTGCTGCTGGGTTAGCTCCCAAACGTATCACCACTCCGGAATACGCGTTTCTACAAAACTACGGCTATCACCTGGATGCCGGTAAGTTTGTGGCGCTATTAAGTAACCATGCCAAGCGACTTGGTGTGAAGCATTTGGTGGATGATGTAGTTGCCGTACAGAGTCATCCGGATGGTCGTATTGACGGGCTGCAAACTGCCCAGCATGGGGCCTTAGCTGGCGATCTATTTGTCGACTGCTCGGGCTTATCAAGCTTACTGCTCGGCCAGCATTATCAAACCCCTCTGCTGAGTGTGCAGCATTCTCTTTTGAACGACAGTGCACTAGCGGTGCAAGTACCTTACGAGAATGATCACGCGCCCATCGCATCGGCAACACTGGCCACAGCCCAAGCACAAGGCTGGGTCTGGGATATTGGCTTACCGACCCGTCGAGGCGTCGGCTTTGTGCATCACAGTGACCATACCGATGAGGAACAGGCACATCGCACCCTGGCGCACTACCTGCACTTATCCGAGCAGGAGTTAAGCGCCCGCTACCACCCCAGATTAATCCGGTTCACTCCGGGTTACCGAAAGCAGTTCTGGCGGCACAATTGTGTCGCTGTCGGCATGGCGGCCGGCTTTATTGAGCCACTGGAAGCATCTGCCCTGGTGATGGTCGAGCTCTCTGCTACCTTTATTAGCGAGCAGTTACCGCGCAGCCTGGCGCAACTTGCCATCGTCAGTGAACGCTTTAATCAAACCTTCAGTTACCGCTGGCAGCAAATTGTTGAGTTTTTAAAGCTGCATTACGTTTTGTCGACCCGCGATGACAGCGACTATTGGTTGGCGCAGCGGGCTGAGGCCTCGATACCAGCATCACTGCAGCAAAAACTGACGATGTGGCAATACCTGGTGCCAAGCCGCTATGATTTACC
>JAFIFR010000348.1 GCA_020831935.1 Alkalimonas sp. | reverse complement strand
AAGGTCAATATGAAGGGGGGCTACGAGGTGCTGGATTCAGCGCTGCTCAGAGCCAATGAAATCAAGCACCCGGTGGCGCGTGAGCGCGATATTGAGGAATTGCAGGCATTGTTGCAGCGGGTACCTGCTTCGGGTAGGCTGGTGTACTTGCAACCCATTAGCCAAAAAGCCAAAGCAACCCGGCTGGCAATCGAGCAGTGTAAGCAGCACAATTGGCGCCTCAGTGTGCAGGTGCATAAATATTTAGGGATAAACTGATGCGACAGGCTGTTGAACAATTTTTTCAGGAGTATGCCGATGCCTACTCCAGCTTTGATGTGGACAAGGTCACCGAACTGTTTTCCTTGCCTTGTTTGTTTTTAACCGATGATAGCAAGTTGATGATGGCTGAATTGTCCAGCCTGGAGAAAACCATCCGTCATCAGTTCGATCTCTATCGCAGTCTGGGCGTCGCTCAGGTCAAGAACCGGGTGCAGCATCTGGTGCGCTTGTCCGAATCGATGGTGTTTGTCAGCCTGTATTGGTATTTTTGCGATGCCAATGGCAAGGTGCTGCAAAACTGCCACACCTCTTATACACTGCAGCGTAGCGGTGACCTCTGGCGCTTGGTGTCGGTGATGATTGACGACGAACGCTTTGCGCTTAAATCGATTCAGCCTTAAGACAGCGCTCAAGGTAGTGCAGACAGGCGTCGGGCGTGCTTTGCTCGGCCAGGTGTTCTTTCAAAAGCGGTGGCAGCGGTAGCAGCTCCAGCCAGCGCGCCGCCAGCCAGCTGGCATCATCCAGCCGGGTGGCCGGGTACAAACGGGCCAGCTCGGGCTCTCGGGCCAGCAACTGTTGGAAGCTTTGCTGCAGTGGCTGGCGCGGCTCATCCAGTGGTTGCTGGTGCCAAAAATCAACCGGCTCTGTTTCGGCTACATGCAACTGATCGGCTTCCTGCCAGCGCTTGCGCAGCCGGACACGACTCAGACCGTGCACTTCAATACCCAGCAAGCCATCTTTTAGCACATCAAAATCGGTCACCTCGACCCGGGTGGCCAGCGGGAAAATCCGATCCGGGTGCTGCTGATTGACCAGAGGGTTCAGCAAGGCCATGGCAAAGGCGCGCTTACCGGCTGTGGCTTCTTTCACCAGACGCACGTAGCGTGGTTCAAACACCCGCAGCTTGGTTTTGCCCTCGGGCAACAGCAAACAATTCAGTGGAAACAGGGCAAGTTGCTCCGACATCGTTATCCCACAGCAATCAATTCAACCATGGAACACTATACGTGCCGGCCGGCTGGCTGGATTAGGTCTATGCCCTGTCTTTCTTTTGGATTAGCTCGATGGCGTAACCATCGGGATCTTTAACAAAAGCAATCAGAGTGGTGCCGCCTTTGACTGGCCCTGGCTCGCGACTGATCACACCGCCACGCCTGCGGATGGCGTCACAGGCCTGTTGGAGATCGTCCACTTCCAACGCGATATGGCCATAGGCGTTGCCCAAATCGTAGCTGTCCACACCCCAGTTGTAAGTCAGCTCCAGCACTGCGTGCTCGGACTCCGGGCCATAGCCGACAAAAGCCAGCGTGTACTTGTACTCAGTATTTTCGGACTGGCGCAGCAGCTGCATGCC
>JAFIFR010000059.1 GCA_020831935.1 Alkalimonas sp. | reverse complement strand
TGCATCGCTGTAGGACTGCATCGCCAGAGGATCTCGAAAGGCTTGAGGTAATAGGTTATCCAGACGGTTCAGGCGCCCGGCACACTGCCACTGTGCAATGGCATAAACCAGCACCGAGGTAATAGCAAGCGACACAGCAGCAGCCCCCGTGCCTACCCACTGCCACAGTATCAAACCAAGCAGCAAGGCAATAGCGGGTGCCCAGCTCAGCTCCACCCAGCGTTTGGCCTGTGCCGCCAGCCCTAGCGTATGTTTACCTTCCCGAATGCGCTGGTACAAGGCATCAGCCCGGGCGACATCGTCGCGCTTAGGGCATACCCGCACCGACTCGTACCCCACCACTTTGCCATTTTCATGCACCGGCGTGACGTAGGCATTGACCCAGTAATGGTCGCCATTTTTGCAACGGTTTTTCACCAGTCCCATCCAGGGCTTGCCTTGTTTCAAGTAAGACCACATGGTGGCGTAGGCAGCCGGCGGCATATCCGGATGCCGCACGATGTTGTGTGGTTGGCCGATCAACTCATCACGACTAAAGCCACTGATCTCCACAAAGGCATCGTTGCAAAACTGAATGGTGCCTTGCAGATCCGTGGTGGAAATAAGTTTTTGCTCTTTTGGGAAAGTCCGCTCGCGTTGCGTGACTGGCTGATTATTGCGCATCGCCATTCCTTTTACAGTGCTTGATTTTTTAATGCCGAATCAAAAGTATACCACTTTTTAGGTAGTTTGCTTTGCTGCTGTACCGCTTTAGTGTAGTTCAAATAAAAACAGCCTCCAGTTTTGAGCTGAAGGCTGTTGGCAAGTAAAGCTGCTTCGTGAGGGAGATTAGAGCCGGCGCCAGCTGGTCACGCCATTTTTATCCTCGACCACGATGCCAAGAGCGGCCAGTTTGTCTCGGGCTGCATCGGCAGCGGCCCAGTTTTTCTCTGCCCTCGCCTGATTGCGCTCGGCTACCAGAGCTTCAATTTCAGCCACATCATCAGCCTGACCGCCGGCCGTACCGCCGCGCAAAAAGGCTTCGGCATCGCCCTGCAAAATACCAAGCACACCGCCCAGCATATGCAGCAAGGTTGCCAGCTCGCGGGCTTTCTCTGGCTCTGACTCTTTGCAGCGATTGGCTTCACGCGCCAGTTCAAACAGCACCGGCAAGGCTTCCGGCGTATTGAAGTCATCGTCCATCGCTTGCTGGAAGCGGTCGACATAACCGAAGCTGATATCATCGGATAAAGCAATTTCATCGGCAGGCGGCAGCTCACGCAGCACGTTGTACAACCGACTTAACGCCGCATGGGCCTGCTCCAGATTTTCGGTGCTGTAGTTCAGCTGGCTGCGGTAGTGGCTGGATAGCAGAAAATAGCGCACCGACTCGGCATTGTATTTGGCCAGAACTTCGCGCACGGTAAAGAAGTTACCCAGCGACTTGGACATTTTCTCTTTATCAACCTGCACCATGCCGGTATGGATCCAGGTGTTGGCGTACTTGGTGCCATGGGCACAGGTCGACTGGGCGATTTCGTTCTCGTGATGTGGAAACTGCAAGTCCGAACCACCGCCATGAATGTCAAACTGCGCGCCCAGATGGCAAGCGCTCATCGCCGAACATTCAATGTGCCAGCCAGGCCGTCCTTTGCCCCAGGGCGAGTCCCAGTTGGGCTCCCCAGGCTTGGCGCTTTTCCACAACACAAAATCCAGCGGGTCATCTTTGCTGTCATTAACATCCACCCTGGCACCGGCTTGCAGCATGTCGAGGTTTTGCTGGCTTAAGGCGCCGTAGGCCTCGTACCTGCTGACATCAAACAGCACATCCCCGTCTTTGCTGACGTAGGCATAGCCTTTGTCCTGCAAGGTTTGGATTAAGTCGATGATTGGCTGCATATGGCCGGTCACCGTTGGCTCGATATCGGCAGGCAGCAAACCCAAGGCTTCGAAGTCTTCGTGCATCGCTTGGGTGAAGCGAGCGGTTAACGCATCACAGCTTTCGTTGTTTTCCGCTGCCCGCTTGATGATTTTGTCATCAACATCGGTGATGTTGCGCACATAGGTGACGTCGTAGCCGGAAAAGCGCAGGTAACGGTTGATGACGTCAAAAGCAACGTAAGTACGGGCATGACCGATATGGCAGTAGTCGTAGATCGTAATACCACAAACATAAAGACCCACCTTGCCTTCGACCAACGGCTGAAAGGTTTCTTTTTTTCGGGTAAGGGTATTGAAGATCTGCACTAGGGACTCCTGCCTTGTGATTCGGATGAAAGCGCTAGTTTAGCATCGCCCGTGCCTCTAGCGCTATGTCGTCACAAGTAAAAAAAGGCTACAATGTTGTTTTTTCTGAGGAGGAGGATCCCATGGTCCAATTGCACACCAATTTTGGCGTTATTTCACTGGAACTGTTCACCGACAAAGCACCTGCAACGGTTGAAAACTTTCTGAGCTACGTTAAAGACGGCTTTTTCGATGGCACCATTTTCCACCGCGTGATCCCAGGCTTTATGATCCAGGGTGGCGGCTTTACCAGCGACATGCAGCAAAAGCCAACCCAATCCGCCATCAAAAATGAAGCCAACAACGGGGTGGCCAATACCCTGGGGACCATTGCGATGGCACGGACGTCGGATCCGCACTCGGCCACTTGCCAATTTTTTATCAATATCGCCGACAACGACTTCTTAAACTTCCGTGCTGAAAACAGCCAGGGCTGGGGTTACTGCGTCTTTGGTAAAGTCAGTGCCGGCATGGATGTGGTGGAGAAAATTGCGGCGGTGCAAACCGGTCGTCACGGCCACCACGCCGATGTCCCATTGGAAAGCGTGGTGATTGAGCGCGCTGAGCTCCATGGCTAAGCCGTTCACCCTCTTTATCGCCGATCTGCATTTAGCGGCCGATCGGCCCGATATCACTCAGGCATTTCTGCGTTTTTTACAGCAAGAAGCCGCTCAGGCAGATGCCCTGTATATACTGGGCGATTTGTTTGAAGTCTGGATTGGCGATGACAATCCTGAGCCTTTACTGGATCAGGTCGCAGTCGGTTTAGCCCAGCTGAGCCAGCACCTGCCGGTGTATTTTACCCACGGCAACCGTGACTTTTTACTGCGTGAACGCTATGCCCGTCGTGCCGGTATGCAGCTGCTACCGCCTGCCAGGGTCATTGATTTGTATGGCACGCCAACCTTGATCATGCATGGCGATAGCCTCTGTACGCTGGATCTGGATTACCAGAAATTTCGGCGTTGGTGGGATCAGCGCTGGTGGCAGAATCTGATGTTGGCCATGCCGTTGTGGTACCGTCAGCATTTGGCCCGTAAAGCCCGCCGCAAAAGCGCCGCCTACAAAGCAAGTCTGACCGCAGAGGCGAACACCATCATGGATGTGACGCCGGACGAAGTGGTACGGGTGATGAATGACGCAGGTGTTCGCCATCTGATCCACGGTCATACCCACCGGCCCAAGATCCACCAGGTATCCTTAGCTCAGGGCGACGGCAAGCGCTATGTGCTGGGCGACTGGTACCAGCAGGCCAGCTACCTGAAAGTCAGTGCCGACGATTGGCAACTGCATTTCGAAGAGCTCTAGCTCCCTGCCCTACAGCAACCAACCGTCGGGACTGTGGCGCTAGTTGTAGCCAAGAACAGCCGTTGGTTCCAACTCGGGGCGCTCACTAAAAGGTTTATTCCCAGCCAGTAAGGAGGGTGCCTCACCGAAGTGACGGCGGCTTGGTTGGTAGCTGTCTTTGGGTTGGTTTGAGCTGCGTGCTCTTTCTTGCGGTTGTGGCAATGCATTCATGGGGTATCTCCTTCACCGGTAGCGTATAGAAGCATCTTAATCCATCGATGCTGAAGCTAAGCTTAATCAAAGATTGATTATTTTTCAAGCAAGCCGGCTGGCACGCCACTGTGAAAACGAAAGGACGCATCCGGTTGCAAAATCAATTGGGCTTCAATGGCTGCCAATTGCTGCACTCTTGGCTCAATGGGCTCGGGGCTGATGTCCGCAGCCAGCTGCAAGTAATCCTGATAATGCCGGGCTTCCGAACGCAACAAGGAGATGTAAAAGCGCTGCAATTCTGAATCGAGTCGCGGAGCCAATGCCGCAAAACGCTCGCAGGAGCGAGCTTCAATTAAAGCACCAATAATGAGTTTATCCACCAGCATGGCCGGATCCCGGCTGCGCACATGCCGCAACAATCCCGACGCGTAGCCGGCAGCACTCAGCGGCTCAATGGCAATAGCACGCTGGCGGATAAAATCGAGCACCTGCTCAAAGTGGTGCAATTCCTCTTTAATGAGGCGCACCATTTTATCCAACACTTGCTGCTGCCAGGGCTCAGTACCTTTGGCACTGAGCTCCCCAATCAAGGCATTTTTGCGCTGATGAAACTGACCATCGCCCACTTTACGGTAAACGAAGTCCTCGTAGGGTTTCAACCAGGCCAGCAAGGCTTTGGCCGAAGCATCATCGGTGGCATAGCGACGGATTAGCAAGGCCGCACTTTGGGCGGCTTTTAACTCGCAATGCATGTGATCAATCAGCAGTGCCGGTAATTGTGCAGGCAAGGCCGCCCATGCCAACCAGGCCTCGGGAGTACGGCAGTGCAAAAATTGATGGATGGGACTTAGTAAGGCAGCAAGCTCAGCAGGTTTCATCGGATACAACAGCGGCCAGAAAAACCACCATTATACCGTTTTAAATACAGCACAACCAGCCAGAATGTATGTAAGGCTGATCCGGATCAAATTTTGTGCAACATGACTTGACGGCTGCCTCAAATTTGGCCATAACTGAGTTATACCAACGAGGTAGTCTGGTATAGCCCGATTGGTACCAATGAGCCAATGGCTCAAGACGTAGGCAGTGTAAAGGATAATAATTATGATATTGAACCACCTATGGGGACTCTATGCCCACCCGAAAGAAGAGTGGCATACCATCGACCAGCGCCATGAAAGTTTTCGTTACAGCCTGGCGCACATTTTGATTATTGCGCTGATCCCTTCCATCTGTGCCTATTACTCTTCCGTCCATATCGGTTGGAGTATCGGTGTGGGTGATACCATGAAACTGACCCCGGACAGTGCCTTGATGCTGTCGGTTGCGATGTACTTTGCGTTGATTGCAGGCGTTTTCGCCCTGGCTTTCCTGGCGCATTGGATGGCCCATACCTTTGGCTCTGAGCCCACATACACCCAAACGCTGGAGCTGGCTGCCTACACCTCAACGCCACTCTTTATGGTCGGCTTCGCAGCCCTCTACCCAGAGCTGTGGTTTGTGATGGTGGTTGGCCTGATTGGTTTGGCGTATTCAGTGTACCTGTTGTACATCGGGGTACCGATACTGATGCACATACCTGAAGAGCGCGGCTTTATCTATGCCAGCTCGGTGGTGACCTGCGGCTTGGTGTTGCTGGTCTGCGTGCTGGCGGGTACCGCCATTTTATGGAGTTCCGGTTTCGGCCCTGCTTTTACGCACTAACGCCTGACGGACTCCCCGTTCAATCATCGTCCAGAGCATGCTCTGGACGATTTTTTTGGAGCGATGTTTACTCTGAAGCCGGTTCATTCTGCGCAAACTTGGCCGCTGTTTCTTTGATTAACGGCTGCAGCTCACCGCGCTGAAACATTTCCAAAATGATGTCACAACCACCAATCAACTCGCCCTCAACCCACAGCTGTGGAAAGGTCGGCCAGTTGGCATAAGCTGGCAGCTCCGCACGTATATCCGGGTTCTGTAAAATATCGACAAAAGCAAACTGCTCACCACAGCTAATCAGGGCCTGTGCCGCCTGGGCAGAAAAACCACAGCTGGGCAGTTTTGGGGAGCCCTTCATATACAACAGAATGGGGTTTTCAGCGATTTGCTGTTTGATTCTATCCAGCGTTTCCATAACATGTCCTCATCTGATTATAGCGTTGCACCTATTGTACCTTGTTCCCGGTGCGAATTCCTCTGGTCCCCCTTGTTTTTCCACCAGCAGACCCAATTAAGAAAGCAGCAATCAGCGTGGCTGCAATCGCCAACTGCGAGTGCCAGATCGCTTTGAAGCCTCTTGGCTGACCTGAGTGACTAGCCGTTGAGATCAAGGGGTTAAAACTTGAGTATTTTACTCGGGTATTGTAGTCTACCCGGTGCAGACACACTTAACAACGTGAATGGAGAATAAAAATGGCTTTTGAACTACCTGCCCTGCCGTACGCGAAAGATGCGCTGGCTCCACATATCTCTGCTGAGACGCTGGAGTATCACTATGGCAAACACCACAATACCTACGTCGTCAAACTGAATGGTCTGATTGAAGGCACGGACTATGCCGGAAAATCGCTGGAAGACATTGTTCGTACATCTGAGGGTGGTATCTTCAACAATGCAGCACAAGTCTGGAACCACACCTTCTACTGGCACTGCCTAAGCCCGAACGGTGGCGGTGAGCCGGCCGGTGCGCTGGCTGATGCTATCAACGCCAAGTGGGGCTCTTTTGCCGACTTTAAAGCCGCCTTTAACGACAAAGCGGTTAACAACTTTGGCTCCAGCTGGACCTGGCTGGTGAAAAAAGCCGATGGCAGCCTGGATATTGTCAACACCAGCAATGCCGATACCCCTCTGGCCCACGATGGCCTGACGCCGGTGCTGACCGTCGACTTGTGGGAGCACGCCTACTACATCGATTACCGCAATGCCCGCCCAACTTACCTGGATGCCTTCTGGGCACTGGTGAACTGGGACTTTGCCAGCAAAAACTTTGCCGGCTAATCCAATGCAGTGATCCCCTGGCCCGGTCTGCTGACCGGGCTTTTTTTTGTTCCTCACTCGCCGGCAGCGTACACAAAAACACACCCCACAGCCATTTTCGCATTCGATTAAATGCATCTTTTTTCGATGAATTCTGAGCGAATCCATTTTTTAGTGTCTAACCTTAAGGTAACGGCTTTCCATTTTTTCGTTCGCTGATCGGAGGTGCGTATGAGCATTGTTGAGCACTTTAAGTCCAGATACGAAGCCACCAAGGAAGAGGAATACAGCATTCAGGAGTTTTTGCAATTGTGCAAAACCGACCGCAGCTGTTTTGCCAGTGCGGCTGAGCGCTTGTTGCTTGCCATTGGTGAGCCGGAGCAAGTGGATACCTCGCAGGATCCTCAATTGAGTCGCTTGTTTTCCAACCGGGTGATCCATCGCTATCCGGCTTTTGCCGACTTTTATGGTATGGAAGAGGCCATTGAGCAAATCGTATCCTACCTGAAACACTCGGCTCAGGGCCTGGAAGAAAAGAAGCAAATCTTGTATTTGCTGGGCCCGGTCGGTGGTGGTAAATCCTCTTTGGCCGAAAAGCTCAAGTACCTGATGCAGCAAGTGCCCATTTATTATTTAAAAGGCTCGCCGGTGTACGATCATCCGCTTTGCCTGTTCGATGCCGATGAGGATGGCCAACTGCTGGCCGACGAGTTTGGCATCCCGCGCCGCTACCTTTCCACCATCATGTCGCCCTGGGCCAGCAAGCGCCTGCATGAGTTCAATGGCGATATCAGCCAGTTCCGGGTAGTAAAGCGGCATCCGTCGATTTTGAATCAAATTGCCATTGCCAAAACCGAGCCTGGCGATGAAAACAATCAGGACATCTCTGCCCTGGTCGGTAAAGTCGATATCCGCAAACTGGAGCACTTTGCCCAGCATGATCCAGATGCCTACAGCTATTCCGGCGCTCTGTGCCGTGCCAATCAGGGCCTGATGGAGTTTGTGGAGATGTTTAAAGCACCCATCAAGGTGCTGCACCCATTGTTGACCGCAACCCAGGAGGGCAACTACAACGGCACCGAAGGGCTGGCCGCTCTGCCCTTTGACGGCATGATCTTAGCGCACAGCAACGAATCGGAATGGCAAACCTTTAAAAACAACAAAAACAACGAAGCCTTTCTTGACCGGGTCTACATCGTCAAAGTGCCTTACTGCTTAAGGGTCTCTGAAGAGCAAAACATTTACCACAAACTTATTGATCATTCCGAACTGCGGGATGCCCCCTGCGCGCCGGGTACCTTGTCGTCGCTGGCCCAGTTTGTGGTGCTGTCCCGGTTAAAAGAGCCGGAAAACTCCAGTATTTACTCAAAAATGCGGGTGTACGATGGTGAAAGCTTAAAAGATACCGATCCCAAAGCCAAATCCTACCAGGAGTACCGCGACTATGCCGGGGTCGATGAAGGCATGACCGGACTATCGACCCGCTTTGCCTTTAAAATCTTGTCGCGGGTCTTTAACTTCGACTCCACCGAAGTGGCGGCCAACCCGGTTCATTTGTTTTACGTGCTGGAGCAGCAGATCGAGCGCGAGCAGTTTCCGGCCGATATGGCCGAGCGCTTGCTGGAGCACCTGAAAGGCTACTTGACGCCAAAGTATGTCGAGTTTATTGGCAAAGAAATACAAACCGCCTACCTGGAGTCTTACTCCGAATACGGGCAAAACATCTTTGATCGCTACGTGATCTATGCCGATTTTTGGATTCAGGATCAGGAATACCGGGATCCCGAAACCGGCCAGTTGTTCGATCGAGCCGCACTGAACGCAGAGCTGGAAAAAATTGAGAAGCCGGCTGGCATCAGCAATCCGAAGGATTTTCGCAATGAGATTGTCAATTTCGTGCTGCGGGCCAAAGCGAAAAACAACGGCAAGAATCCGGTCTGGACCAGCTACGAAAAACTGCGGACGGTGATTGAGAAAAAAATGTTCTCCAGCACCGAAGAGTTGCTGCCAGTGATTTCATTCAACGCCAAAACATCGACTGAAGATCAGAAAAAGCACGATGATTTTGTCAACCGTATGATGGAGAAAGGCTATACCCGCAAACAGGTCAGGCTGCTGTCAGAATGGTACCTGCGGGTGCGTAAATCGCAATAAACACGGTACCGGAGGTAGTATGGTGCACTTTATTGATCGACGACTGAATGGCAAGAACAAAAGTGCTGTCAACCGGCAGCGCTTCTTGCGCCGTTACAAACAGCAGATCAAAAAGGCGGTATCCGATGCCATCAGCAAACGCAGTGTCACCGACATTGACAGTGGTGAGAGCATCACCATTCCCAGCAAAGACATCACCGAACCGATGTTGCACCATGGCAAAGGCGGCCGACGCGAAATCGTCCACCCTGGCAACGATCAGTTCAGCCAGGGCGATCGCATCAAGCGCCCAGATGGTGGCGGCGGTCAGGGCAGCGGGAAAGGCGATGCCAGTGCCGATGGCGAAGGTGAGGATGATTTTGTCTTTTCCATTTCCAAGGACGAGTATCTGGACCTGCTGTTTGAGGATTTAGAGCTGCCTAACCTGAAAAAGAATCAGTTGGATAAGTTGGTGCAGTACAAACAGGTCCGGGCCGGTTACCGGGCCGAAGGTGTTCCCAGCAACATTGATATTGTTCGCTCATTACGCGGTTCATTGGCACGGCGCATCGCCATGTCGGCCGACAAAAGGCGCGAGCTGGCAGAGCTGGAAGCACAGCAGCAAGCCCTGGAGCAGGCCCCGGTGCCGGATCAGCATCAACTGAAACTACTGGCCGAGCAAATTGCCGAGCTCAAACAGCGCATTGCCGCCGTCCCCTACATCGACAGCTTTGATTTGCGCTATCGCAATTACCAAAAGCGGCCGGAACCAACCAGCAAAGCCGTGATGTTTTGCCTGATGGATGTATCCGGCTCAATGGATCAAGCCACCAAAGACATGGCCAAACGCTTTTATATCTTGTTGTACTTGTTTCTAACCCGTAGCTACAAAAACGTCGAAGTTGTCTACATTCGACACCATACCCAGGCCAAAGAAGTGGATGAACAGGAGTTTTTCTACTCGCAGGAGACCGGCGGTACCATTGTCTCCAGCGCCTTAAAATTGATGCACGAGATTATCAGCCAGCGTTACAACCCGGAAGAATGGAACATCTACGGTGCTCAGGCGTCCGATGGCGACAACTGGACCGACGACAGTCCCTTGTGTCAGCAAATCATGCGAAGTCAGTTGTTGCCACTGGTCCGCTATTACGCCTACATCGAGATTACTACCCGGGCCCATCAAAGTCTGTGGCAACAGTATGAGACCTTGCTGCCACAGTTTGAAAACTTTGCTATCCAGCACATCCGGGAGCAAGCCGATATCTACCCGGTGTTTCGGGAGCTTTTTAAAAAGCAAGCAGCATAATGATGCAGCGGAGGTAGTGGTATGGCCAAAGCACAGCCTAAAACAGACCCCTTGTCCGATGGACCGGACTGGACTTTTGAATTGCTGGAGTCTTACCATCAGCACATAGCACGTGTCGCCCGGCATTACGGTTTGGAAACCTACCCAAACCAGATTGAGGTCATCACGGCCGAGCAAATGATGGATGCCTACTCCAGCATTGGTATGCCGCTAGGCTATCACCACTGGTCCTACGGCAAAAAGTTTATTCAAACCGAGCAGAACTACAAGCGTGGCTACATGGGGCTGGCCTACGAAATAGTCATTAACTCCGATCCTTGCATTGCTTACTTAATGGAAGAAAACACCATTACCATGCAAGCCCTGGTGATGGCCCATGCCAGCTATGGGCACAACTCTTTTTTTAAAAACAATTACCTGTTTAAAACCTGGACCGATGCCTCATCGATCATTGATTACCTGCTATTCGCCAAAGGTTACGTCAGCCGCTGCGAGGAAAAATACGGCATTGCGGAGGTCGAAGAAGTGCTGGATTCATGCCATGCCCTGATGAATTACGGGGTCGACCGCTACAAAAGGCCGCAGAAGATTTCACTGGAAGAAGAACAAAAACGCCAGGAAGAGCGCGAAGCCTATCTGCAGTCTCAGGTCAATGATCTCTGGCGTACCATCCCGACCAAACCGGTGACTGAAGTCGAGCGCAACAAGCGCTTTCCATCCGAGCCGCAGGAAAACATTCTGTACTTTATTGAAAAAAACGCCCCACTGCTCAAGCCCTGGCAGCGTGAATTGGTGCGCATTGTGCGGAAAATATCGCAGTATTTTTACCCACAAAAACAAACTCAGGTGATGAATGAAGGCTGGGCTACCTTTTGGCATTACACCATTTTGCAACACCTGTACGATGAAGGGGTGGTGAGCGAGCGTTTTATGATGGAGTTTTTACACACCCACACCAATGTGGTATCACAACCCGCCTACAACAGCCCACACTATTCCGGCATCAATCCTTATGCGCTGGGCTTTGCGATCTTTACCGATTTACGCCGCATCTGTGAAACGCCTACAACCGAAGATCGAGAGTGGTTCCCGGATATTGCCGGCTCGGACTGGTTGGAAACCCTGCATTTTGCCATGCAAAACTTCAAAGATGAAAGCTTTATCAGCCAGTATTTGTCACCCAAAGTGATTCGGGATTTTCACCTCTTTGCCATTGTCGATGACAGCAAGGATCCCAGTTTGGAAGTGGCAGCCATCCACAACCAGCAAGGCTATCAGAAGATTCGACAAATGCTGTCCGCGCAATACAACCTGAGCTTACTGGAGCCCAATATTCAGGTCTACAACGTGGATGTGCGCGGCGATCGCTCCTTGACTCTCCGGTATGTGCCACAACGCGGTATCCCTTTGGAGCCACAGAGTACCAAGGAGGTCATGAAACATCTGCATCGCTTGTGGGGCTTTCAGGTCAGTCTGGAGCAACAACAGGAAGACGGGGTAGTCTCAGAGCTGTGTCGCTGTCCAGAGGCATCCTGACGAATACCGACGCTGTGCTCGTACGCAGCGGTCAAAGCTGGCACTCACTGGGGCAAATCCGGCATTTGGCTGGCCAAGGTCACCTGGTTACGACCATTGGCTTTGGAGGAATACAAGGCTTTGTCGGCCAGCTCAAGCCATTGGCGGTGCTCTTCCATCGCGGGGTTGGATTCAGCAATGCCAATGCTGACCGTGCATTGGATTTGCAGATCATGATGCTGCACCGGTGTCTTTTCCACCGACTTGCGAAGTCGCTCGGCAAAATACACCGCCTGCACTTCTGGCGTATCGACCAACAAAACGGCAAACTCTTCGCCGCCATAGCGGCCTGCAATATCGGTCTCGCGCAGGTTACGCTTCACCAACCGGGCAATTTCGCGTATCACCTCATCGCCTGCGGCATGGCCATAATCGTCGTTGACCCGTTTAAAGTGATCAATATCGATCATCAGCAAACTGCTGACATGGGCATGACGTTTAATGCGTTTGTATTCTTGCACCAAGGCATTTTCCCAACTGCCGCGATTGTGCAGCTGAGTTAAAAAATCGGTTTTGGAAAGCTGGTGCAAACGATGATTCATCGATTCCAGCTCCAACCGGCTCACTGCCACATCGGTCACGTCGTAAATAATCAAACACAGATGGGTGACATCGCCACGGGTATTGCTTAACGGGAAAATGGTGCTGTTCTGGTACATAAAGTCGGCTGCGCCGGTAATAGGACGATAATTGCGGAATTTAAAGATGTAAGGACGTTGCTCCCAGATGGTAAAAGCGCGGTTTTTTAACAGCACCACAGGATCGCACTTGCGTCGGAGCCAATCTTCATCAATCTCAGGGAAAAGATCAAACAGGTAACGATCGCGCACCTGACGGGGACTCAAGCCACTGTGACTTTCCATAAAGCCATTCCATACCTGAATGCGGTAGTCGCAGTTCAACACCACCAAGCCGACGTCTACCGTCTGGAACATGTCCATCAACCAGTGAATTTCTGAGACTTCGACCTGAGCATCCGTCATAGCTAATCTTCCAGTAAAAAGGCGACTTTATTTTTTAATGTTTTGACACTGTCTTCGGTAAAGAGCAACAGCAGATCACACATAATGTCATAGTTCTCAATGCCGTAGCTGATTTCAATCGCCAGAGTTTTACGCCAGCGGCCAGCATTGGCTTTGATTAGCTCACTGACCGCAGCATGCTGGCCCAATACCACAGGGTGACCCTGACTAAACCCCATATCCAGTTGCTCTGACAAGCCTTTTAACACAGAGCCAATCAAAATATTGGCAATGTCCATCAAGAGTTCCAGCTCAACCTGATGCGTCAACTTACCATGGTAGTTCATTAAGCGAGCCACGTCTTTGAAGCTGGAGTCGGTTAAAATAAGCAACGCTTCTCCCGATACGCCGCCACCAATAAACCCCTGACAAACGGCGGAAGTGCTGCTTTCGCCTTCCACCGAAGCAAGCGCCATATGCAGCTCACTGACCTCGATTAGATTGACATTGGGAATCGGCAACTTGACAAA
>JAFIFR010000058.1 GCA_020831935.1 Alkalimonas sp. | reverse complement strand
ACAATGCACAACAAGTACACCAGAACGAAGGCCCCACCTCCGTTCTCACCCATGATGTATGGAAATTTCCAGATGTTCCCAAGACCGACCGCGGCTCCGGTTGCTGCCAAAATAAAAGCAAAGCGACCAGACCACATGCCATGAACGGATTCACGTGCTCCCGACATAAACCAACCCTATTATTATTTATTGTATTTTATAATCGTATTTATATACAAAAAGGCTGGCGAGTCCAGTCGCCAGCCTGATGTGCCCTGGTTATTGCTGTTTGGCGTAACGCCCTAACTGTAAAAAGTCTGCGGTAATCAATGCGGTTTCTTCCAGCAAAGGATCCAACTCATCCAGTACATCCGGCAAATCGTCCATCGACTCAACCGGCTCTTTACCCAACGAGGCAAGGCGGGCATTCGCACGGTCCAGTTGGCGTTGCTCGCGCTCTTCACGCTGCTGCAAGCGCTCTGCTTTCACCAAAGAGACAAATTGCTCATCGCGCTGGCGACGGAACTCTGCAATGTCATCTTTCAGGTAACGGAACTCCGGATTTTGTTGAATGCGGCGCTGGTGGTGCTCAACCAACAAGGGTAAATAAGGCTCAAGCGTGTCCAGGCGCTGGAACGACGCTGGTGGAATCGAGTCCCAAGGCAGCGCATTCTCTTCGCGACTTTCGCCCCAATCATCCGGGTCGACCGGTGATGGGAATAAAATATCCGGGATCACGCCACGATGTTGGGTACTGCCACCGTCAATACGATAAAATTTGGCAATGGTGTATTGGACGCTGCCCAGTGAGTTTTCAAACATATCGTAAATACGCCCCAAACCACGATGCTGCTGAACAGTACCTTTGCCAAAGGTTTGCTCACCCACCACCAAAGCACGGCCATAGTCCTGCATCGCTGCGGCAAAAATCTCCGATGCCGAGGCGCTGAAACGATCGACCAGCACCGTTAAAGGGCCATCGTAGTAGCTAACACCATCGCGGTCCTGACTGACCGAAATTCGGCCGGAGCCCTCTCGAATTTGCACCACTGGGCCACGTTCAATAAAGAGGCCGGTCAATAAGGTAGCCTCTTGCAGTGAGCCGCCGCCATTTCCACGTAAATCAATAACAATGGCATCCACCTGCTTTTCTTGCAGCTTTGCCAGCTCTTTCTTCACGTCCTCGGCCAAATTGTTGTAAAAACCAGGAATGGTAATCACACCAATGCGCTTATCAAGCTCTGAGAACATAGGCTCAAAAATACTACCTTTGGCCGCGCGGTCTTCTAAGCGAATTTTATCCCGAACAATGGACACCACGCTGGTGGTGCCGGATACCATGGAGCCACCGCTCAAAACTTGCAGACGAACGGTGCTGCCCTTAGGCCCTTTGATCAATTCGACCACATCGTCCAACCGCCAACCGACAACATCAACAAAATCTTCTTCGTCCTGCGCTACACCAATCACACGATCTTTAGGCTTTAACTGCTGAGTTAAATCAGCCGGACCACCGGGCACCAGGCTTTGGATCACGGTGTAATCATCTTCGGCTCGCAGTACAGCACCAATGCCTTCCAACGATAAGTTCATATCCTGTTGAAAACGTTCGGCATTTCGCGGGGACAAATAAGACGTATGGGCTTCGATGCTGCGACCGTACGCGTTCATAATCAACTGAAACACATCTTCGTTGTTGGTTTGTCGCAAGCGGTTTTGAGCATTGCTGTATCGACGTTGCAACAACTCTTTGGCTTCTTCTTGAGATTTACCGGTAAGCTTCAGATTCAGGGTGTCAAACTTAACGCGTTGACGCCACAACTCGTCCAATTCCTGCTGCGTTTGCGCCCACTCTGCCTCTTCCCGGTCGTAGTAATAATGATCGTCTTCTTCAAAATCAAATTCGGTATCGAGCAACTGCAAGGCATAGCCAAAACGCTCATAACGCCGCTGAAGACTCAGATTAAACATATCGAAGGCAAAGTTCAGATTGCCGCGATTGAGCGCCTCGCTGAACTGGTGACGGTACCTGGAAAAAGCTTCGATATCGGATTGCAGCAAAATTGTTTTGTTAAAGTCCAGGCTCTTCAAATAACGTTCAAACACCCGCTCAGAAAAAGCCTTATCTAAAGTCACCGGCGCATAGTGGCCGCGTGTAAAGAGTCCGGAGATACGCTTGCTGGCAGTCGCATGCTGCGATTCCTGAGCCAGAATTGGCAAAGGCTCTGGCGCAGTATCGCTTTGCTCTTCAGCATGAGCTGTACTTTGCCAAAGGGTGAAGGCCAACAGAATAGCTAAGGTTTGTCTCATAATACTCTCTTTGACGTTGCCGTAAGCGCTTGCCTTTATTCTTGTTGATACAAGCTTTCACGGCTGGTTTTAATCACCATGCCAGATTGCAGTTGCACGGTTACCTCATTGCGACTGATTTCGGTCACAGTTGCAGGCATCGGCGCCTGGCCCAGGCGAACAAGGACTTTAGCCCCCGTAGTCAGAGTCGCGTCGGCCACTGGCGTCAAGTTTGCCTGCTGTTGTTTTTTTACCGCTACAGCGGGCTTTTGGTTTACTTTAGATTTTAGAGCCTGAGTATTAGAACGGCCAGCCGGCTTTTTGTTCATAACCTTTTTATTTGGGGCATTCATCGCCTTTTGCCCAGCTGTTTTTTCTGCCTGGCTTGCTCGCGCACGCTGCTTGCGCTGCTCGGCGACTTTGGCTTTACTCTCAGCCAGTGTATTCGCTGCATGTTCGGCTTGCTGTGCATCAATCTTGGCGACCTCCTGGCCTGCCAAGTCAACCCGGGCGGCATCCAACTGAACCGATTGCAAATAGCGCCAACTGGACGTGTACACCCGCAATGCCTGACGCAGCTGCGTTTTACTAACCGGACTGTCTGCATCAAGATTGGCCGCCAAATCCTGGAAAATACCGACTTTTAAAGGTTTTGCCGGCCCCTCCGCCGAAAAACAGTCTGGGTATTGGCTTGCCAGATAAGCAATCACTTCTTTAACCGAACCTAAACGACTCGTTGTAGTTTGTTCGTTTTTTTCAACAGCGTTTTCAGTTTCTGCTGGCACATTGCTCTCCGCCGCATCGTGCGATTGGGTTGCTTGGGTCTGGTTTTCAGCGGCATCTGTAGTTGGGGTGGTCATCAATCAATACTCTTCTTCTTCATCATCGTCCAACGGTTCAGGCTCGGCTGACAGTTGGTTCTCTATATAGGTTTGCGCCCAGTCAATCAGCTCATCCTCACTGGCTTCCAGCAGTAAGGTATCAGCCGACAACTGTTGCCACAACTGACTGAGCAGGGTCTCCACCTGCCCGGTTGGCGTTTCTTCCGGTAATTGTGGCCAAATGGCGTGGTAAATAGCATTCATCTGGTCAGCGACCAATTCTTCTTCGCCATCCCAATCGCCCACATCTTGTGGACTGAAAAGATAGTCTTGTATTTGCAGCAAAGCTTTCATTCTATGCTTTGCTCCAGCAGTTGAACCAGCTGCTCCAGCGCCTGCTGATCAGTTGCCGAGAACCGCTCAAGCACCGGGCTGTCAATATCAAGCACCGCCAGAATCTGCTCGCGATGCCGGACTGGGATTACCAGCTCAGATTCACTGGCAGCATCGCAAGCGATGTGCCCCGGGAAAGCATGCACATCGGCAATACGCTGGGTTTGACCAGTAGCAACCGCTGTGCCACAGACCCCTTTGCCAACCGGGATCCGTACGCAGGCGACCTGCCCCTGGAAAGGGCCTAGCACCAGTTCGTTATCACGCATTATGTAGAAGCCAGCCCAGTTCACTTGTGGCAAACTGTGGTAAATCAGCGCACTTAAGTTCGCCATCTTGGCAATCAAATCAGGTTCATTGTCGACAAGGGCAGCGGCTTGCTGCAACAGCAGTGGGTAGTGATCAGCTTCGGTTGAACTCATGTCTCATATCTGAAAGGACGGCAGAACCCTAACATTACTTGGTTTGGCGGAAAAATTAAACCATTTCTTTACCAAAAGCTGGTTTTGGCGGCACCGCTGCAGACAAATTAACCAGTCGGATGCTACGGGCTTTGCCAGGCCTTCGGATTTGCCGGGTAATAAAAGCTTGGAACCTGAGTTTGATGCTGAAAAAAGCGGGTATCTTTGTGCGGTAACTTCATAAAACCGCCGACCCCCTCACCGCTGATGAGTGGTACCTTACGTAAGATGCTGGCCAGTAAGGTTGCAAAATCTTGCTCTTTGGTCACATCCAGCAGCCGATAATAACTGTGGATCTTCATGTAAAGCGGAGTGACTTCGAAAATCAGACAGCCGGTATGGCGAATGCCATTCAGCTGTGCAATATCGTCCATAATGCTGTCCGGCAGGATCAGTTGCTCATCGGGATCCTTGCCATCTTCAAAGTAGGAGTGCTGCTTGCTGGAGGCATCACTGCTAAGTACCGGGGCTATCCGGTAAGGTAAAGTTGCATCCGCCGGAGGAGTAAAGGGCTGGTGCACACTGTCACGACTGATATGGATGGTATTGCGCGCATTAAATAGACAAGCTTTAAAAATACCGACCCGGCCAATGGCCTGCGCCAAACGGACCACATTGTTGACGGCCAGTGCAAATGCCGGCACCAGACTGTCGTCATAAAGATTCAGGCTCGAATCAATGTAGACCCCTTTGGGTTGCCAGTGAATCGCCAGGCCGCCGACCACTGGGTAACGCGCCAGCCGGCTTACCGCAGCAATAAAAGCTTTTTCGGTATCGCCCATGCCCTCCAGATAGTTTTTGTAGTAACGCTCCAGTTGGGCATCTTCCACCAGACCAATGCCATCTTCGATGCTGTGCTCACGCAAGAAGGACTTACGCGATGAATAGACCACCGTATCCAAGTCATGCCGGACCGGGCTCACCCAGACCGGCAGCAAGGGTTGATCATCGAACAACGGCAACTCGGGCAACACCCACTGCCGGAACTTTGCAGCTTGCTGCAAAAAATAATCGCCGGCTTGCTGCCTGAGCAGCGCATCGTCGGACAAGAGCGCATCCAACAGCGTTGCCAGCGCTTGCGGCAACCCCAAACTTCGCGCCGGTATGGCTTTGTAGCCAAAGCGACAGGATTGGCCCGATGCCAGCGCATAGAGGGTACTGGCGACACCTTGTTCATCGAACCTAGGACTGGATAAGGCGCCAGACCGCTGCTCCGGGCCAATAAAATACACATCCCCCAAACGCGCATTGGAATGCTGCAAGTCTGATGACATCAACCCCATCACATCGTTGCTGATAAACTGGCCTTGCTCGTCGGTTTGCGCAAACACCGAGGATCCCCAGTCGACCAGGCTGATTTGCTCGGTTTCCGGGTCAAACACCAGATTGGATGGTTTGATGTCACCATGCACAATCGGCGCCGCGGATCCCTCTTTTTTGTGCTGCCGAAGCGCCAGCAACAATTCAGCCAGCTGTGCTGCCAGCTTGACCAGCAAGCGGGCGGACAATCGACCATGGCGCAGACTGTATTGCTCCAAGTCCATGCCTTTGGCCCGCCCCATCATTAGGATCCCTTGCTTTTTTATCAGCTGGTAAGTAATGAAGCGCGGTACGGCCGGATGCTGCACCTGCGACAGCATGTAGGCCTCATCGGCAAGACGCTCCTGAATGTGTTGCGGTAAGGTGATGCGGGAGAATTTAAAGACGCACTGCTCCCCCTGCACACTGACCCCGGCAAACGCAAAACCGTAGGCTCCCTTGCCAATCAGTTCAATCTGCTGATACCCAAGCTTTTCGAGCTCGGAAATACAGAGCGCCACCCACTCTTTTAATTTGCGGGCATCGTTGGCATTGAGCAGATAAAACGACTGCTCTTCCGGGATGTAAAAATTGCGCAGTTGGTGTTTGTACATCCTTGTTATGCCTTAACACAGCGTGAGCTGGCCCAATGCCGCAGTGCTGTCACCGATTCGGCCATCACCACCGAGATCGGCTGGGTTTGGCTGAGCTCTTCCTGCAAATGGATTGCCGCCAGGGCCTCGCCGGCGCTCTGGGCACGAAATGAAGCCCCCACTACGGCCTGCTCCAGTTCGGCTCCGGAGAAGCCTGCCGTGAGCGGTAAACAGTGCTGCAAATCCTCGGTTGCGATCGCCATGTCACGGCGCTGCAGATGCAAGTGCAATAACGCCAGCCGCTCGGCTTCCTCGGGCAAGTCGACAAAAAATAGCTCATCAAAACGGCCTTTACGCAGCAGCTCGGGTGCCAATTCATGGATGTTGTTGGCAGTTGCCACCAAAAAAACAGCCGCTTTGCGCTCTGCCATCCAGGTCAGCAAGGTCCCCAGCAAACGCTTGCCAACACCCTGATCAGCCTGGCCGGAGCTGATGCCTTTTTCAATTTCATCAATCCACAGCACACAGGGAGCCATGGCATCGGCCAGTTGCAGCGCCTGACGCAGATTTTTTTCCGTTTCACCTATGTATTTGTTGTACAAACTGGCCATATCCAGCAACAGCAAGGGGACACCAAAAGCGCCTGCAATGGCTTTAGCGGCCAGACTTTTGCCGGTGCCCTGCACTCCGGTCAGCAACACGCCTTTCGGGGTATCTCGCTGCTGCTGCACAAAGGCAGCTCTGCGCTGTAGCAGCCAGCTTTTGAGATTGTCCAGCCCTACCACATCGTCCAGCGCTTTGGTGTCGTAGACTTGGCTGAGCACACCTTCGGTTTGCAACAGGCGGAATTTAGCAGTATTAACCCGGCTGACATCAGCCGGGCTAATGGCACCATCGTTGGCAATGGCTTTGTAGGCCAGGCGCTTTACCTCCTCGAAGGTCAGGCCTCGTAAATTTTGCACCAATTGCTGCACCGCTTCTGGCGGCATATCGGCCAGCTCGCCGGTGTGCTGCTGATACAATTCGGCCGCTTCCAGCACCAGTTGGCGTACTTGTTGATCGCTGGGCAGGTGCAGCTCAAAACGGTAACAGAGCCGAGCCAGCTCCGCAGGGATCGAGATAGCATGACTGAGCAGCACCAGGGTATGACCAACCTGCTCGTGCATCAAGGCAATTTCTTTTAAATAACGGATATGACGAGGCTCTTGCAAAAACGGATGAAAATCACAGAGCACATAAATCCCCGGATTCTTACTGCCCTTAATTTGCGCCAGCACTTGCTGTGGCTCGGTATTGAAAGTCTGCGCATCGGATGGCACATCCAGTCGGCGCAAACCTTCGGTACAGCTCCACTGAAACAAAGGACGAAACAGATTGACAGCCAGCCGGCGAATCAATTGCAAGGCACGCTGCTCTTCGTAGCTTTCAATCACAATCAGCGGGCTGCGGGCCTGCAACAACACTTTTAAATCGTCAAATTCGTGCATCAGCAACTCTGGATAAAGACACTTTTCATTATAGTGACGTAGCAGCAGGGTCTTGCCAAGCCTTTGTTCGTTGCCCGGTGATTCCTCCGCATCTCTTAGGTTGATTTATGCTCATTCTTGGTTAATATAAAGAGTGATTATCGTTACTACCAGCTAGTTTGGGCTTTATACGTGGCCCCAAACTTTCACCAATGGCTTTGCATTAGCCAGCGCTTGTTGTCAGCACCTTCTTGTCGTATTTGCTGTTTGCCTTAGATTTTAGTTGCCTATATGTATTTGGCACCCATGCTTTTTTGTGTGTTCAAATCACCCTTGGCAGCATTGCTTACATCTTGAAAACATGGGGCTCGTTATGACACAACGGAAAATCAATTTAAACCTCGTCTCTGCCGAAGAGTTAACGCAGAAGGTGGAGCTTTCAGAAGATTTGCTTGCCTCCATTTTAAGAACACGCTCGGCGCGCAATGGCTTCACGTCCTTAACCGAGCTTGCCGAGATGCGGGGCATGACAGCAGACACCCTGGCAAAGATAGAAGAAGTTTTTGAAGTCGCTCCCGTCGAACAGGATGCAGAAACACCATACAACCCCGACACAAATTCCGATGTCTTGCCTGATACCTATCATGGAAAGGATGAAGCGCCAACCTGGTCGTTAAAGCTTGATATTATTCCAAAGCCCCTTCTATCAGAGGAAGACAGCGACCGACTTAGTGCTTTTTTTGTTCGTGTTGAGTACCGCACAGCTGAAGGACAAACAGACGCTGAGCGGCACCTTGCCTCACCTCACAAACGCACTCAATTTGAAATACAGCCATTTCCAACCAATAGAAACGTAGAAATTAGTATAGAGGACGGGCAAGGCCAGCAATTGGTAGCTCCTAAGACGGTAGCGCTGAATTTTCGCGACACACATTTTCATGCCGACTACGAGTTTGCTACAGAGCCTCTTTACAGCAGGCTCAAGCGCTCACCATTAGAGGCCACAGCTCAATTTCACCGACGTGGTCGCTACACGGTGATGGGCAGCCCCAAGCAAAACTTTGCAGATTATCAATTGTCGATAGATTTAATTGACAGCCCGGAGAAGCTGACACAGTTAGCACAATTATTTGCTTATGAAACTACGGAGGACTTGCCATTATCGCGTTTATTAGCGCTGGAAGGAGTTCACGATGAGCGATTAGAGCATCTTATGGCCTTTGAGCTAACCTCAGCCAAACTAAGTTATGACGGTGCCTTCGAGGTTCAGCGTGCTCTGCCCAAGAGTAAAGACTTGATTGGCTGGATCTGGTTTTTAAATGGTCCAAAATTATACGCAGGCTTTCGTCGTGAAACCCAGCCCAGCATCCCACAACATAACCTGACAATACTCCTGCCTGCAACGCCAGCCAAAGAGGAAGCTGACAACACAGCCATACCCTGCAAAGACTCAGCAGAGTGGTCCTGCTGCGAAAGCAGTGCTGACCATACCACACGGCCACTCAACATAGATGAAGAACACCTGCTGAAAGACGCAGATAGCTTTCATGATGATCCAGGGGCATTTTGCAAGCCCTTTGCCAACCCAGCGCGTATTTTAGGCGAACGCAGTTTAAAAACTGTACTTCGAGTAGAGCAGCCCGATATTGCCAGCACCTCGAATAACCGGCCAGTTCGTGGTTTGCCTTTACCTGGCTCAGCAATGGGGCCCAGCCTACGCACACAAAACAGCCAATTCCTGGGGGTTCTGAACCCACTTGTGACACAGCAAAGGCTCAATGTATTACCACGCTCGGGTTTAAGCAGTTTAACTTTCTTTCCGCTTCAACCTGTTTTGTCAGGCCGACGCCAACCGGCATCACCGCGCAACCCTATTGATTGGGATGGTGATCCGATGCGCCATCAAGCCTTGTCGGTAGCAGGTGGCCATATTTTAGAGTGGCGAGTTCAATGGCGATCTAACGGCTACTCCCTCGGCGATGTAAAACGTACTTTAACCTTAGCACCACGCCAAACACGTCGTATTGTAAAACTGGAGTGGACACGTACCGAGCGCGCTCGTCGCTCAGAAGTGACGCAATCCTCCGATGAACTAAGCCACGAATTGACGCGCGATACCGACTACAACGTTGCCGTATCTTCCAGTCTGGATGAGTGGAGCCAAGGCAGCTCTGAATCACAAACCACTGGCGTAGCCGGTGGTATTGGCTTTGCCATGGGGCCAGTTGTTATGGGGGGAGGCGCCTCACATGGCCGTGCCAGCTCAGATTCGTCACAGCAAGGAACACGCAATGTCGCAGCATCGGAGGAGCAGAACCTGCGAGATGCTATACGTCAGTACGGTGACTCTTTGCGTCGTATTGAAAGCACCGTCATTACCGAAGTGGAACAAGAGGAAACCGTACAAGGTGTATCCGAAATAATTCGCAATCCAAACTACTGCCACTCATTGACCGTTTTGTATTACGAAATTTTGCGGCACTTGCGGGTAGACACCAGGCTGGGCGGTGTTCGTGAATGCTTGTTCATACCTTTTTCAGTCCAGCCCTTCACTTATGCCCGAATGTTGCAATGGCGCGATACGCTTCGGCGTTATGTTCAACCCGCAAACCTGCGCAGGGCTTTGGATCATGCTGAAAAAGTAGCGGCTATCTGGGCAGACCCTGCAGTGCAAAACGACAATTCCCTAGCATTGACGCATGATGCATGGGGGGATATTCCAGCTGGAGCCCGTTTGGAGCATGAGTTAAGTTACGTGAGCCTGGCTTTTTACATCGAACTGGCTATTGAACGGCCACTCCCAGATGAAAGCAAATTTAAAGAAGAGTACGAAGCCGCGGTTCAAGGTGCCAACGCCAGCGAAGCTCGGCGTATTCGCAAAGACCTTCGTTCTGACCTAGCAATACGGGCACTGGGGCCATTCGCTCACTTATTAAACTCCCCACTGGATGAGTTAAGTAGCAGCCTCAGCAGAACCGATGAAGCAGGTATCAGTGATTATTTTCGTCGCGAAATAGCCCCCGGCATGGCGCGGCACTGGGTGTATAATCTATCCCTTAAAATTAATGACAAAAACATTGAGACCGCGACTTTTGCATTAGCAACATCATACAGTCATAAGCGTACACTTCGAGTTGAGGTAAGCATTCCAACCAGTGAAGCAAGCAGGCTGACACGTGCCGACCTCAATGTTGTAACCTTGCACTGTGAAGCCTTGCCCAAAGGTTCAGTCGCACGATGTTTGTATGCTACCTGTGATTACCGTACGGAGCATTTTAGCAGGCGTATACGTGCCCCAAGCTTAACGCGCCCATTAATTGACCCCAGGCATGGCACACCGAACGACAAAGGTGCAGAGCTTCCTTTTGCACCCGATAGCTTCGAACAACAACACCTTCGTGCCGACATACTGCAAGCCAGCGAGCGACTATTAAACCATCTAGAATCGAATCGCCATTTTTTCCACAAAGCAATTTGGTGGAACATGGACCGAGATGAACTCTACACGATTCTTGACGGTTACGCGGTATCAAGCACAGACCATCGTAGCTTAGCATCGGTTATTGAGCGTCAGCCCTTAGGTATTATGGGGAACAGCTTGGTTTTCCCTGTCGCGGCAGGTGCATTTTTGGGCGTTGATGGACATAAGTCATTGGACGATGCCATGGTGTACTACAGCGACGGCAACCAAGGCAGCACCCCGATGCGGATCAGTCTGCCTACCAGCGGTGTTTATGCACAAGCTTTAATGGATGACTGCAACGCCTGCGAAGAACATCACGGCAGCACCAGCTGGGTATTAAGTGATAAAGAGCCGGAGCTGGCTGACTTACCCGCCGAGATGTTCCAGTCGCGCCGCCAAGAGCCTTCGGATTTAACCCCGACCCAATTCTCACAACCCATCATCTCGTTACAAAATGCCCCCAGCATGCCTCAAACTCAAGGACTCGGCGGGGCAATGGATGCAGTGCGTCAAGGTGATGCTTTCAGAGACATGGCGGGCTTGCAAGGCACTCAACAAAACGCTCGTGAGGCGATGCAGAGCGCATCAAATTTAGCAAGCGGCTTTGGTCAAATGGCTCTACAGCGCCAACTTGCTCAATTGGAATCGGATCGCCAGGCTGGACGTGATATAGCGGCCACAACCGCCGCCATTGAGTCTGCACGTGATAAAGGCATGATCTCAAATGAAGACGCGCAACAGCGTACCAACGATTTCATCAAGAAGAAAACGGAGCCTGGCGGCTCTGACCGTCCTGAAAAAGCCGCCGCACGGGCCCAGCAGCTGCTGGAAAGCGACCGCGCGGGTAGTGTTTCCGAGGTCGATGACAGCGGTGCAACCGTTACAGAAGTAGCAGAAAGACCGCGCGACCCTGACCCGGTGACTCCACACTATGTGATACCACTCAGTGACAACAAGGTGCTGTTTCTGGGCTTTGCCGTCGGCAGCCATGCGCTGCATAATGATCACAAAAAAGCCCTGGAAATTATTGCCACACAGTTAATGGACGAAAGCTCACTGGCTAAAGCCGAGGGGCATGCCAGCACCTCTGGCAGTGCTGAGCGCAATGAAGAGTTATCCAAATACAGGGCTCAGGCACTGTTTTGGGAGTTGCGAGGGCATGCTTTCCCGATTTTGGAAGATCACATTAATGAACCAGAGACCATTACTTACCAAGGTGAGTTCGGCAATTTACGTGAGCGTTATGCCGATAATGACATGATTCAGGCTGTCCCTGGCGCCGGCCATCGAAACGATCCAGTGCAACGCAGTGTCGTTTTAGAGTTTACCCACAGTGTTGACCCACAAGAAACGTGGAAAGTTTTTTCATTGTTTGCTGTGGACATTCAAGTCAGTGGTCACGTCGTCAAAATAGGTGACCAAATGATTGTGAATCGTGGTGGTGACTTTGTATTAATAGACAATAGCTCACAAACGGTAGTCAACCACATCACTCAGAACAATGTGACTCATGTGCAAAACATCAATAACCAGCAAATCAATGTCACTCAACACAACAATAACCAGGTGCACTTAACCATCCATGATCCCGATCATGGTGAATTGAACTGTTACCTCGAGACGGATCAAGACGACAGGTTTATTGCACCGCCCAGTACACGGAGCCGTGATTGGACGTTAACCTTTAGACGCGCCAAGTATAGCAGTCAGTTATCTCTGGATGCCATGCTTAGCCAAATAGCAGAACTGGTTGTTCAACAAGGCGAGCCTGACAGCAATACCCCTTCGGGACTCGGTCAGAAAGTGGGCAATATATTTACCCAAGGTATAGATGCCATAAAAAATACACTGCATCAGCATCTAGTCAAGCGAGTTGGCGGCTCACCAGTTGCAGCTCTGTTAAATCAGGTGTCTTATGGACATATGGAAATGGAACTAGTGATTCGGGTTGGACAAAGCTCCCGAATTGAAAAGGTCGGTACTGTGAGTGGCATGGTGATGGTGGTAGGTAAAACACCTACTGAAAATGCTGTGATATTGCAAAATGCGCCCTATCAAACCAGCTCTTTAAGAGAGATTACACAATGGGATGAGACCACTACCTATCAGCATTTAATGATGCTCAATAACGGTGTCATTGGTGGCATCTCAGCAACAGTGGCACTTATGCAAAGCATGACTCAAGAAGTCACCCCTTTACTCCCCAATGCCATTGAGGGGACATTGGGCCATGCCTTTAATTTAATGCATTCTGCTGTGGATAGAATACCAGCAAGATCAAGTGTGAGTTTCCAGGCATTCGATGGCGATCAGCAAGCAGATTGGGATGCACATGTAACGGGAGCGAACCTCGGAATAGTAGTATTCACACCACAGAGTATTGCATTTGAAAAGAAGCGATAAGCAGCACCCTTACAAAAAAGGTTGGAATAGCTAAGCTATTCCAACCTTTTTATCGGCTTATTTAAACAAGCAGAATGATGTTACTTCATCGCCACCAACATAGCCGCTGGCTGCTCCAGGTAGTGTTTCCACAGGTTGCAGAAACGGGCGATGGTACCGCCGTCTATCACCCGGTGATCACCCGACCAGCTGATTTGCATCAGTTGCCGAG
>JAFIFR010000057.1 GCA_020831935.1 Alkalimonas sp. | reverse complement strand
AGCTGGCAACAGGATTATCAGGCCTATTTTCAACCCGACCAGGCAGCGGCTGCCCAGCCACGTTTTAACCTGGCGGTGCCCCGCTCGGCCTGCCCCAGTTGCCAAACCCCCATTGCTGCCTGGGACAACATCCCGGTGCTAAGCTGGCTTTGGCTGAAAGGCCGTTGCCGCCACTGTGGCACCGGCATCAGCGCCCGGTATCCCTTGGTCGAAACACTGACCGCTTTGCTGTCTGTGCTGCTGGCCTGGCGTTTTGGGCCCGGTTTAACCACCCTGGTTTATTTGCTGGTGCTTTGGGCCATCATCGCTTTGAGCTTTATTGATCTGGATACCATGTTGCTGCCGGATCAAATTACCCTGCCGCTGCTGTGGCTGGCTCTGCTGTTTAGCTTAACGCCGGCAGGGCCGAGCTCGGCCGATGCCATACTGGGTGCTGCTGCCGGCTATCTCAGCCTCTGGTCGGTGTACTGGGCCTTTAAACTGCTGACCGGCAAGGAAGGCATGGGCTATGGCGACTTTAAACTGCTGGCCGTCTTTGGTGCTCTGCTGGGTTGGCAACAGTTGCCGCTGATTATTTTGCTCTCATCCGCTGTGGGTGCCGTGCTGGGCTCACTGTTGTTGCTGCTGCAAGGCAAAGGCAAAAGCACGCCCATTCCCTTTGGGCCCTACATTGCCATTGCCGGCCTGATTGCCATGCTGTGGGGCAATGCCCTGACGCAGTGGTACTTGGGTGTACTGGCTCTGTGATGGCGAACACGGCCAATGCCATCCCAGCTTTGGTAGTGGGCCTGACCGGCGGTATTGGCTCGGGTAAAAGCACCGTAGCCGAAGCCTTTGCCGCCCTGGGCATTGCGCAGGTTGATGCCGATGTCGTGGCCCGCCAGGTTGTTCAGCCCGATAGTCCGGCCTGGCAACAGATTGTCGCCCACTTTGGCACCGACATCTTGCAACCCGACCGGCAACTGGACCGCGCCGCACTGCGGCAACGGGTCTTCAGCCACCCCGATGACAAAGCCTGGTTGAATCAGTTGCTGCACCCAATCATCCGTCAGGAAATGCAACAGCAGCTGGCCAGAGCCCGCTCGCCTTATGTCTTGATGGTGGCGCCCTTGCTGCTGGAAAACCAACTGCAAAACCGGATTGACCGCCTGCTGGTGGTGGATATCCCGGAGCAATTGCAACTGAAACGAACTTTACAGCGCGATGGTGGGTCTGAACAACAAGTAGCCGCCATTATGGCAGCTCAAGTCAGCCGCGCAGAGCGCTTAGCGGCAGCCGACGACGTGATCGACAACAGTGCAGAGCAGGCGCAGATTGAAGCGCAGGTCGCACAACTGCATCAGCGCTATCTGGCGCTGGCAGCAGACAAAGCCAGGGGTACCACCAAGCACCATGACTGATGTATTGTATGAACATCCTTTAAACGAAAAAGTTCGCACGTATTTGCGGCTGGAGCATTTACTGCATCAGGTGCAGTACCACGCCCAGGCATCAGAAGCAGCCGACCAGAGTGCCCGGCAACAGGCTTTCTTTACCAGTTTTTTTGCCTTGCTGGATGTGCTGGAGCGCAGTGATGTGCGACCAGACTTGCTGAAAGACATTGAGCGCTGTGAGCAGGCTTTGGTGACCTGGTCCAAGCACCCCTCGGTCTCCAACGACGCCCTGCAGCAGATGCTGCAAAAAGCAGTGCGGCTGCAAAGTGAGCTGAACCGCAGTGGCAAACTGGGCAGCACCTTTAAAGAGGATGCCTTTTTAGCCCCGATTCGTCAGCGCTTTGCCATGCCGGGCGGGGCCTGTGCCTTTGATGTGCCGCAGCTGCATTATTGGTGTCACCAGCCGCCGGCAGAGCAGTCACTCAGTCAGCAGAAATGGCTGGATCAAATCGAGCTTAGCCGGCAAAGCATCGATTTTGTGCTGACCTTTGCCCGTGAGCGGGGTCAGTTTCAACAGCTGGAAGCCGTGAATGGTTTCTACCAGAATACCACCGATCAATATGAGTTATTGCGCTTGAAGTACGACAGTGCGCTTGGGGTTTACCCCACCGTCAGTGGCAACAAATACCGTTTTGCCATTCGCTTTATGCAATTAAGCGATGCCAATGGCCGGCTGGCCAGCGAGAAAACCATCCCATTCGCTCTGGCTTGCTGTTAAAATTGCGGTAGATTTTAGCAGCAGAGTCTTGCCAATGAAGCAGCCCACAGTCGATTGCCCGGTATGCCAAAACAAGGTTATCTTTAGTCCCGAGTCCCCTTTTCGTCCCTTTTGCAGCGAACGCTGCAAGTTGATTGATTTGGGCGACTGGGCGGCGGAAAACCACCGGATCCCGGATAAATCACCGGTCAACCCCGAGCTTGGGGAGGCGTACTTAGCAGAGCTTGAAGCAGAGATGATGGCGCAGGACAACGCTTTTTTTAAAGACTAAGTTGTTGCAGCCGTTCAACGATGGCTTGATTGGCATCGGGGAAGGTCAGTTGATGCAAGGAATCAATGGCAAACCAGCGCACCGGCTGTCCTTCCTGCCCTACCGGTTCTCCTGAAAACCCATCCACCAGCCAGATATCCAGCAGCACCGTCCGCTCCGGATAGGCATGCCGTACCTCCATCAGCGGGCGGGCACTTTGCACCGCAATGGCCAACTCTTCGGCCAGTTCACGATGCAGCGCCTGCTGGACACTTTCTCCAGCTTCCACCTTGCCACCCGGGAACTCCCACTTGCCGCCCTGATGCTGGTGACTGGCGCGTAAGCTCAGCAGCACTTGCTGCTGCCGTACAATCACGCCAACAGCCACATGCAGCAAAGGGGCGCAAGGCCCCTTAGTAACCACAGCAGCTGTCATTAGCTCAGCTTGCCGTGGCACTGCTTGTATTTTTTGCCCGAACCACAAGGGCAAGGGTCGTTGCGGCCGACTTTGACACCATCGCGCACCACCGGTCCTTGCGGCTGAGCCGGTGCACTGCCACCCACCTGCTCAGCTTCATCGTGCTGGTACTGATGCGGCACCGAGTCGGCCTTGCGACGTTGTTCTTCCACCGCATCGACATCTTCAGCTGCCCGTACCTGCACCCGGCACAACACGCTGACCACATCCAGCTTCAGGTTATCCAGCATCTGGGAGAACAGCTCGAACGACTCGCGCTTGTACTCTTGCTTGGGGTTTTTCTGGGCATAGCCACGCAAATTAATGGCCTGACGCAAATGGTCCATCGCCGCCAAATGCTCTTTCCAGTGCGTATCCAGGCTTTGCAGCATGATGGCTTTTTCAAACTGGCGCAGCACCTGCGGTCCCACCTGCTGCTCTTTGGCCTGGTAGGCGGTTTCAACCTCATGTTGAATACGCTCGCGCAGCTTTTCTTCGTACAGCTTATTGTCCTCGGCCAGCCACTGGGCGATGGGCAGCTCCAGCGAGAAGTCGGCTTTTAACCGCTGCTCCAGCCCCGGAATATCCCACAACTCATCGAGCGACTGTGGCGGAATGTACTGGCTGATGACCGAGTCCATCACATCGCTGCGGATCACCTGGATGGTGTCGGCAATGTCCTCGCTGTCCATCAGCTCGTTGCGCTGCTCGTACACCACTTTACGCTGATCATTGGCGACATCGTCAAACTCGAGCAGTTGCTTACGAATATCGAAGTTGCGGGCTTCCACTTTGCGCTGGGCATTTTCAATGGCCCGGCTCACCCAGGGGTGTTCGATGGCCTCGCCTTCTTCCATGCCCAGTTTGCGCATCATGCCGGCCATCCGATCCGAGGCAAAAATACGCATCAGTGGATCTTCCAGCGACAGGTAAAAACGCGATGAGCCCGGATCGCCCTGACGGCCGGAACGACCACGCAGCTGGTTGTCGATGCGGCGTGATTCGTGACGTTCGGTGGCAATGATGTGCAAACCACCGGATTCAATCACCGCATCGTGGCGCTGTTGCCACTCGGCAGTCAGTTTGGCGAGCTGCGCTTCAGTTGGGTTCTCCAGCGCAGCAATTTCGGCCTGCAGGTTGCCGCCCAACACAATATCGGTCCCCCGACCCGCCATGTTGGTCGCGATGGTCACGGTACCGGGCTGACCAGCCTGAGCAATGATTTGCGCTTCGTTGGCGTGGAACTTGGCATTTAACACCTGGTGCTTGATTTTGCCTTTGTTCAGTAAACCGGACAAATACTCGGAGCTTTCAATCGACGCAGTACCGACCAACACCGGACGGCCCGCATCGCGGCTTTGCTTGATGTCTTCAATGATCGCCTGATACTTGTCTTGCGCTGTTAGATACACCAAATCCGGCAGATCCTGACGCACCATGGGTTTGTTGGTGGGGATGACAATGGTTTCAAGACCATAAATTTGCTGGAATTCAAAAGCTTCGGTATCGGCAGTACCGGTCATGCCGGCCAGTTTGTCGTACAAACGGAAATAATTCTGGAAGGTAATGGACGCCAGCGTCTGGTTTTCATTCTGGATCTTCACGCCTTCTTTGGCTTCCACCGCCTGGTGCAGACCTTCCGACCAGCGGCGGCCTTCCATGGTACGACCGGTGTGTTCGTCAACAATGACGATTTCACCGTTTTTCACCACGTAATCGACATCTTTTTTGAACAGGTTGTGCGCCCGAAGCGCTGCATACACATGGTGCAACAAAGTAATGTTGGCGGCGGAGAACAGGTGGTCATCCGGTTGGATCAGGCCATGCTCTTTCAGCATTTCTTCGACCCGGATTTGCCCCAGCTCGGTCAGATAGACCTGACGGGCTTTTTCGTCGATGGTAAAGTGGCCATCGCCTTCAACCCCTTCTTCGTCTTCTTTTTCCTGTTTCTCCAGCTTAGGCACCAGCAGGTTGATCTGCTTGTACAGCTCGGAACTGTCTTCGGCCGGGCCGGAAATGATCAACGGCGTCCGGGCTTCGTCGATCAAAATGGAGTCGACTTCATCAATAATGGCAAAGGCCAGCTTGCGCTGCACCCGCTCTTTGGCCGAGAAGGCCATGTTGTCCCGCAGGTAATCAAAGCCAAATTCGTTGTTGGTGCCGTAGGTGATGTCGGCTTGATAGGCCTGCTGCTTTTCCTGTGGGTGCATGCCCGGTACGTTAACGCCGACCGTCAGTCCCAGAAACTCAAACAAAGGAGCATTGGTTGCCGCATCGCGTCGTGCCAGGTAGTCATTGACGGTAATGACATGGACAGCGTCGCCGCTTAAGGCATTGAGGTAGGCCGGCAAGGTCGCGGTCAGGGTTTTCCCTTCACCGGTGCGCATCTCAGCAATCCGGCCCTGATGCAACACCATGCCCCCAATCAGCTGCACATCGAAGTGGCGCATTTTAAAGACCCGCTTGCTGGCTTCACGCACGGTGGCAAAGGCTGCAACCAGCACATCATCCAGACTGGCACCATCTGCCACCAATTGCTTCAACTCGGCCGTTTTGGCTTTTAAATCAGCATCGGATAAGGCTTCAAACTGAGCTTCCAGCGCATTGATGTCGTCGACTTTCTTTTGCAGCTTTTTCAGAAAACGGTCATTGCGACTGCCGATCAATTTGGTGAATAATTTTCCAAACATGTTGTGGTTACCATTCAATTCGATTTTATTTTTTCATCCGCGGCAGACATTACCCATCTATGCCGCAGATGTCTATAGCCGATTCAACAGCCTTGGGCCTTAGCGCGAACGGGCCAGCATGAAGCATGGTTGAGGATATGGAGTCAGCCTGCGCCCGTTTCAACCGTTGGCAGCAAAAAGCCATGCATGCCGGACCATTCATGCTAGACTAAGACAAGCTCGTTTTAACGATACTCTGATGGCCCGTTACTCACAAAAACCCGCCCAACTCAACCAACTGATGGCCGAACTGCCCTTGTTGCAGCGCCAGCAGAATTTTAGTCAGCTGCAACAATTGAACCAGCTGCTGCATCAGCTGCTGGGACAACAACAGCACGGTTGCCAGGTGGCACGGATCCATCAGGGCAGGGCTGTGATTCTGTGCCAGTCTGCCGCCTGGGCAACCCGGGTCAAAATGCAACGCGACGCCATTTTAGACAATTTCCGCCAAAAAATCTTGCCTGATTTGGCCGGGCTCGATATCGACATCACCCCCAAGGCCAGCATCCGACCGTTACAGCCGGTTGCCAAGTCTGAAGTTGCCAGCAACAACCAGCACGCCAGTGAACGTTTGCAGCAACTGGCCGACGCTTGCTCTGGCCCACTGAAAGACAAAATCGAAGGCTTAATTCAGCGACGCCAGCGCTAAAAAAAACCAGCCGAAGCTGGTTTTTGGAGTTGCAGCGCTGTTACGCCAGTTGGGGTGCCAAAAAGGAAATCGGCAGCTTGGCGTCGTCCTCAAAGGTGACGAATTCCCAGCTGCTTTGATCGGCCAGCATGGCACACAATAATTTGTTGTTCAGCGCATGGCCGGTTTTGTAGGCTTTAAATTCACCCAGAATGCTGTAGCCGGCCATGTACAAATCGCCGATGGCATCCAACACCTTGTGCTTGATGAATTCATCGTCGTAACGCAAGCCATCCTGATTCAGCACCCGGTATTCATCCAGCACCACGGCGTTGTCAAAGCTGCCGCCCAGCGCCAGATTGTTGGCACGCAGGTACTCAATATCCTCCATAAAACCAAAGGTCCGGGCCCGGCTGATGTCTTTGATAAAACTGGCAGCAGAGAAGTCCATTTTCAGGCGCTGCTGGGTACCGGCGATTACCGGATGGTCAAAGTCGATGGCCACATCCAGTTTAAAACCGTTGTGAGGCTGAAACTCGGCCCATTTATCACCGTCTTCTACCCGCACTGCGCGCTTAATGCGAATAAACTTCTTCGCTTGTTTTTGCTCGCTGACACCGGCTTCCAACAGCAGATAAATAAAAGGGTTGGCGCTGCCATCCATAATCGGTACTTCGGCCGCATCCACTTCCACAATCAGGTTGTCAATGCCAAGACCGGCAATGGCCGCCATCAAGTGCTCGGTGGTGGACAGACGAACGCCTTCGTCATTGATCAGACAAGTACAGAGCACAGTATCCCCAACCATTTCAGGGTTGAGTTTAAAGTCGACAATCGGATCCAGGTCAACCCGCCGGAAAATAATCCCGGTGTGATCAGGCGCAGGCCGGAGAGTAAGCGTGACCTTTTCACCCTTGTGCAGGCCAACCCCAACCGACTGGACGGTTTGTGCGATAGTACGTTGTCTGATCATAGTCGTTTCCAGTTCAAAATTTGAACAACTTACGCGGCCGCGCAGCATAGCATATGTTAACAATTATGCCAAGCTTAACTGAACCTGCGATGAACTCAAATCGCAGAATCCTAATAGCACGCCGCAAATGAATCGTTTTTCTTAATCAGCTTGCTTGCGCAAAAATGCCGGAATATCAAAGATATCCTGCGCAGGCTTCTGCTCCGTGCGCTGCTCGGCCTGTCCTTTTGGCTGAGCCACTGCCTCGGTTTGCATTTGCTGTGCGGTATTGCCACCGGCAGTCCGGTACACCGGCGCAGCCACTTCGGCACGCGGATTGGCTACCAGGCTGATATCCGGCCGACGTGCAGCGCCGATACCGGTCGCCACCACAGTCACCCGCAGCTCTTCGGACATTTCCGGGTCGATCACCGCGCCCACCACCACAGTGGCATTTTCAGAAGCAAAAGCTTTCACCGCATTACCGACGGTTTCGAACTCTTCAATGCTGATATCCAGGCCAGCCGTAATGTTGACCAGGATGCCTTTGGCACCTGACAAATCGATGTCTTCCAGCAAGGGGCTGGAAATGGCTTGCTCGGCGGCTTCTTCAGCACGGTCTGAACCCGACGCAGTACCGGTGCCCATCATGGCGGTGCCCATCTCGGACATCACGGTACGAACGTCGGCAAAGTCGACGTTAATAAGACCCGGACGGGTGATCAGCTCGGCAATGCCCTGCACCGCACCCAGCAGCACGTTGTTGGCCGCTTTAAAGGCATCCAGCAAACTGGTGCCTTTGCCCAGCACTTTTAATAGCTTGTCGTTTGGAATGGTGATTAGGGAGTCGACGTGCTTGCTCAGCTCCAGAATGCCGTCATCAGCAAAAGCGGTGCGTTTTTTGCCTTCAAAAGGAAACGGCTTGGTCACCACGGCGACGGTTAGAATCCCCAATTCGCGGGCAACTTCGGCCACCACAGGCGCAGCGCCAGTCCCGGTGCCACCGCCCATGCCGGCGGCGATAAACACCATGTCGGCACCTTGAATGGTCTTTTTGATGGTTTCGCGGTCTTCTTCTGCCGAGCGCCGACCGATATCCGGGTTGGCCCCTGCACCCAGCCCCTTGGTGACCGCAGCCCCCAGTTGCAGGGTGACATTGGCCGAGGAATTACGCAGCGCCTGGGCATCGGTATTGGCGGCAATAAACTCCACCCCTTCGATGTTGCTGGCGACCATGTACTCGACGGCGTTGCCGCCGCCACCACCAACACCAATCACTTTGATGACAGCTTCTTCGCTGTGGCTATCCATTAATTCAAACATTGCTCTCTCTCCGTTTTTTGCTTTTTCGTTCAGTCGTTGTGTTGAGTTCAGCCAACGACCGGCGGATCCATAGTGGGCTTTGTGACAACAGCCCGCTGGCAGCCGAAGCTGCCGCTAAAACTCACCTTTAAACCAGCTGGCCAGCTTTTTCACCAGGCCACTGACGGTATCTTTCGGACTGGCTGCCGCTTTGCTTTGCTGCTGATTTTCCAGCCCGTACAACAACAGGCCGACCACGCTGGCGTAAGCCGGGTCCTGCACGTAATCTTTTAAGCCGGTGACCTGCATGGGGTGCCCCAACCGAACCGGCATTTGGAACACATCTTCGGCAAACTCGACCGCACCTTCAATCTTGGCAGCGCCACCGGTCAGCACTACGCCTGCGGCAATTTGCTCTTCCAGGCCACTGCTGCGAATTTCTTCCAGCACCAGCTCGAATAACTCCTGGTATCGCGGTTCAATCACTTCGGCCAGGGTATGGCGCGACATACTGCGCGCCGGGCGTCCGCCGACACTGGGCACTTCAATGCTTTCTTCTTTGCCGACCATGCTGCGCAGCGCACAACCGTACTGCACTTTGATGTCTTCGGCATGGCTGATGGGGGTGCGAAAGATTTTGGCAATATCGCTGGTGACCTGATTGCCGGCGACCGGCACCACGGCGGTATGGCGTACAGCGCCATTGGTGTAGACCGAAATATCAATGGTGCCACCGCCCATATCCACCACACAGACTCCCAGCTCTTTTTCATCCTCAGTTAACACTGCGTAGCTCGACGCCAGAGCTGAGAAGATCAGCTGATCGACTTTCAGCCCACAACGCTCGGCACACTTCTCGATGTTTTTCGCCATGTCGTTGGCACAGGTAATAATGTGAGCGCGGGCTTCCATCCGCACGCCCGACATGCCGACCGGGCTCTTGATGCCCTCTTGCATGTCGACCGAAAACTCCTGTGGCAGCACATGCAGCATCCGCCGCTCGGCAGAAATCGGCACCGACTTGGCGGCATGGATCACGCTGGCGACATCGTCGGCCGTCACTTCGGTATCACCTATCGGCACCATGCCACTCTCGTTCTGGCAGCGAATGTGTTTGCCGCTGATCCCCAGGTAGACCGAGGAGACCTGGCAATCTGCCATCAGCTCGGCTTCGTTGATGGCACGCTGCACCGACTGCATCACCAGATTCAAATCGTTGACACCGCCTCTATCCATACCGCGGGTGGTGTGGGTGCCGACCCCAACAATGCTGAGCTTTTGATCCGGCGTCACTTCGCCCACCACGGCTTTGCATTGTGCCGTGCCGATATCCAGTGCCACTATCATTTCCCGATCCAACGACTTCGTCATGCTTTACTCTTCTGTTCTAATGGGCTGAAACGCACAGCAACCCCGGTGTCGTACCGCAAATCCACCTCGGCGATGGTCGCATCGCTGTGCTGCTGCAACACCGGGTACAATTCCAAAAAGCGCTGCACCCTTGGCACCGTATGCTGGCGTCCGAGCCGCAGCCGGATGTCATTACTCAGCTCGATTTGCCAGGCAAAGCGCTCGCTTAACTCCAATCGGCCGGCACTGAGCTGATGCAAATTCAGCAACTGCTCAATATGACGGAACATAGCAAGGGCATCCTGCTCGCTGCCGGTGGGGCCTGTCAGCTCCGGGAGTTCGGCCATCAACTGGTCCAGCGGTGCGCTAAACAGCTCGCCCTGCCGGTTGAGTAATTGATTGTCATTCCAAATGGCCACCGGTTGCTGCTCTGTCACGACCACCACCAGGGTGTCCGGCCATTGTTTGCGCACGGCGACCTGATACACCCACGGCTGCTGCAGCAGGAACTGCTGCACCTCTGCTACATCCACCCGAAAAATATTACCAACATACTGCTGGTGCAGCCGTTGCTGCAGCCTGTTTGGCTCAATATGCTGAAAATCCCCAAACAAACGAACCTGGGCGATGGGGGTGGTTTGTTGCCGCTCAACGTAGAGCTTCAACTGCCAGCCGCCCCAGGCCAGCGCCAGCAACGACAGCACAAAAAACACCAGCCCGGCAAGCCAGGTACGGTGGTTTTGTGTTGGGCTGGAGCGCTGTGTCATGCGTTTGCCTGCTCCGTTTGCGCCAGTACCTCAAGTACCAGCTGTTGAAAACTCAGTCCGGCCGCTTTAGCAGCCATCGGTACCAGGGATTTTTCTGTCATGCCCGGCACGGTATTGACCTCCAGCACATAAGGCTTGCCCTGCTGATCCAACATAAAATCGACCCGGCCCCAGCCACTGGCACCGACCGCAGCAAAGGCTTGCCAGGCCAGCTGCTGCACTTGCTCGGTTAAGGCAGCATCAATGGGTGCCGGACACAAGTACTGGGTGGTCGAGGCCTGGTACTTGGCGTTGTAATCGTAAAAGCTGTGCGGGGTGCGCATCTCAATCACCGGCAACACCTGCTCACCCAACACGGCCACCGTCAGCTCCCGCCCCTGGATCCAGCGCTCAACCAGCACATTGCTGTCGTAGCGCAGTGCTTCGGTCACCGCCGCTTGCAAGCTGGCGTCGCTGTCGGCGACACTCATGCCAATGCTCGAGCCTTCACAGGAAGGCTTCACCATGACTTTGCCGCCAAGCTCAGCCAGCAAGGCTGGGGTGGCCTGACTGGCACTGTGCAGCACCCGAAAATCTGCGGTGGCAATGCCCTGTGCCCGGAATAACCATTTGCAGCGCACTTTGTCCATCGCCAGTGCCGAGCCTAAGACCTTACTGCCGGTGTAGGGCAAGCCAAGCAACTGCAAGGCGCCCTGCATGCTGCCATCTTCACCACCTCGGCCATGCAGCACAATAAAAACCCGATCCGGTTTCTCAGCAGCCAGCTCCGCTAAGGGCTGGGTTTTAGGATCGAAGGCATAAGCATCAACGCCGCTTTGCAGCAGTGCCTGCAACACCGCCTGCCCGGAGCGCAGCGAAACTTCGCGCTCGGCAGAGCTCCCACCCAACAGAACCGCGACCCGACCAAAACGGCTCATAGTGTCTCCTCCGCTTGCTTTAATCGCTCGCAATCCAGTTTTTTGGCGGCCAAATCCCGCGCCAGTGCGCCAATGTTACCGGCACCTTGGGTTAACAGCACATCGCCATCTTGCAGCACATCGGCCAACACCGGCCCCAACTGCTGCGGCGGGGCAACATAAATCGGGTCAACCTGACCACGGGCCCGGATGGACCGGCAAAGGCTTTTGCTGTCGGCGCCCGGAATGGGCTGCTCCCCGGCAGCATACACATCCAGCAACAGCAGCTGATCAACCCCGGACAGCACCTGAGTAAAGTCCTCGTACAGATCGCGGGTACGGCTGTACCGGTGCGGTTGATAAGCCATCACCAACCGGCGATCGGGCCAGGCGTTGCGGGCCGCGGCAATAGTGGCCGCGACTTCGGTCGGGTGATGGCCGTAATCATCAATCATCAGCACCCGGCCCTGACCGGTCTCAAATTCGCCATACTGCTGGAAACGCCGGCCAATGCCTTCAAAATTGTGCAGTGCCGTCAAAATGGCTTGCTCGTCGATGCCTTCATCCTGCGCCAGCGCAAAGGCGGCGGTGGCATTGAGCACATTGTGACGGCCCGGCAAGTTCAGCTCGATGTGCCAGCTTTGCTGTTGGGGGTCCGTCACCACAAACTGGCTGCGGGCACCTTGTTGCTGAAACTGGCTGATGCGGTAATCGGCATCTTCGCTAAAGCCATAGGTCAAAATCGGACGGCCAATGGCCGGTATCAGCTCGCGGATGACGTCATCATCCAAACAGGCCACCACCACGCCGTAAAACGGCTGATTGTGGCAAAATTCGACGTAGGTGGCTTTAAGCTTCTCAAAGTCGCCGCCATAAGTGTCCATGTGATCCGGCTCAATGTTGGTGATCACCGCCGCCATCGGTTGCAAATGCAAAAAAGAGGCATCGCTCTCATCGGCCTCGGCAATCAGGTAGGGGCCTGTGCCAAGCCGGGCATTGCTGCCAGCTGAATTCAACAAACCACCAATCACAAAGGTTGGATCGGTACCGGCCTCGGCAAAAATGGATGCCAGTAAGCTGGTGGTGGTGGTTTTACCATGGGTGCCGGCAATGGCAATGCCATGGCGAAAACGCATCAGCTCGGCCAGCATTTCGGCCCGGCGGATCACCGGAATACGCTGGTTTAATGCCGCGACCACTTCCGGGTTGTCTTTGGCGATGGCGCTGGACACCACCACGACACTGACGCCCTGAATGTGATCGGCATCGTGGCCAAAACGGACATCGGCGCCCAGTGAAATCAACCGCTCGACCACAGTGCTGGGCGCAATGTCGGAACCACTGACGCTGTAGCCTTCATTGAGCAAGACTTCGGCAATACCGCCCATGCCGGCCCCACCGATGCCGACAAAATGAATTCGGCCAATGCGACGCATGGCCTGACTGTGCTTTGGTAATACTGCTTTATTCATACCCGAGCTCCCAGTTGTTGCGCACACAGATCCGCCAAGTGGCTGGCTGCATGGTCGGTTGCACACTGACGGGCCTTGGCCGCCAGTTGCGCTAAGCTGTTTTTATCGGCCATTAAGGGTTGCAGCAAGGCAACCAAACCACCGTCCTCCAGTTGCTGCTGAGGCAACAGCAAGGCAGCCTCTTGCTGCACCAGCCAGTTGGCATTGGCCGTCTGATGGTCATCAATGGCATGCGGCAAGGGCACAAAAATAGCGGCAATGCCGACAGCGGCTACTTCACTGACCGTGAGGGCGCCTGCCCGGCAAATCACCACATCGGCCCAGCGATAGGCCTCGGCCATATCCTCGATAAAGGCCACAGCATCACCAGCGAACTGACTGCTCTGAAGCTGTTGATACTGCTGCTGCACTTCGGCCTGCATGGCCGGACC